>MEQK01000198.1 GCA_001770175.1 Bdellovibrionales bacterium RIFOXYD1_FULL_55_31
GATGAGCGTGGGCGAGAAAACCGACTGCTCCTAATGCAGCCCAGCCGTCACCCACCACGACAATGGCTTTCTGATGAGTCATCATGATCTCCTCACGCACATCGTAACTGAGATTTGCGCGTGAGCAAGGATTTCTGTCAGTTAATTTTGTGTCACGCCTGAACTTACCTACTAGGTATCGTTGAGGAGAGAGCCCGACCGTATTGATCGGGCAGCGTCACGGCGTTTATAAGGGATCTTATAGTACTTGCTGCGGCGCAAAGATCTCCGGTAACGACGTTTTTCAGGCGGATCCCGGATTTCGAGTGAGGCCAGGGATCGTGAGCGATCGTTCGGCATCGGCAGAAGTACACGCAAGCCGCTTCGGAGCGGAAGCCGGGGCGATACGCCATTCAGATCACTGATGGGATCGACTTTGATGCCGAAGTGGCGTGCGATCCTGGACAGGGTTTCTCCGCGCCGAACTTTGTAAGTGAGAAAGCTGACCTTTCTCGGGTAGGCCTCGTGATTGTAGGTGGCCAGGAAGCGTTCTTTTGTCGAAGCGGGCAGTCTGATCCGATAAGAACTTACGGTCGGAGGCGTGCACCAGCGCATGAGCTCGGGGTTCAAACTTTTCACTGTCTGGTAGGAAAGGCCCGCAGCTCGGGCGACTTTGAGAAGATCCGCCGGGCTTTGTACTTCGAATTCGGCGAGTTCTTCACCCCCTACTTGCCCCGATTTCGTGACGTGCGGAGTTGGGACGGGTTTGGCCAGGGGCGCCGGCATTGGGACGTCATTATTGGCTAGCTGGCCTTCTTGCGAGTTGGAATCGGCCGGAATGGTCAGCGCGGCCGGCGTGATCTCCGGACCTGAAGCTTCGCTATCGCGGTTCCCTGCGAGCTCCTCTTCGGGCGTTTCATCTTGCGAATCCTCGTCTGGATCATTAGGTAGCTGTTCTTCGGGTTTATCCGTCTTAATCAATTTGACGATTTCGCCATTTCCGGCAACGGCCTCGTCAGGAGCGGCCTTCTTTTCAATCACGGGAAAGCCGAACTGCTCGGGGTTTTTCGAGATGATTGCCGCCGCTATGATTTTGGGAACGTAGTCGCGGGTTTCGGGGCGAAGAAAACGATGGCGCGAGAGAACCCAGAAATCCTTCGTCTCGAAGCGGCGGATAGCACGGGCAATTTTTGCTTCGCCTGCATTGTAAGCGGCAGCTGCCAGTTCCCAGCTCTGGAACATTCCGTAGAGATCGCTGAGGTACTCCACGGCTGCGAGAGTTGATTTTCGGATGTCGCGTCTTTCATCCACCCACCAGTTGACCATTAAACCGTAGCGCTTGCCGGTTGCGGAGATGAATTGCCAGGGGCCGACGGCTTTGGCATGTGATCGTGCGTGATTGTTGAACCCGCTTTCGATCATAGCGAGATAGACGAGATCTTCGGGAAGGCCATTTTGCCGCAAGAGCGGCTTGATGTAAGGTATGAAAAATTCTGATCTTTCCAGATATCGCGCGAAATGTGGCCGGCCCCTGCCGGTGAAGTAGTCCAACCAGTGTTCCACCCGGGTGTTGATCGTGATCGGGATATCGAAGCGGTTGTTCTTGAGTTTTGTTCCACGAACGATGATTTCGCCATTTCTGACGATCACGCGAGGCGTGTTCTTAGACTGGAGAACCTCTTCGACCGTTCGCGGATTGCCGTCCGCCTGCCCGGGACTTTTGAGGTGCGCGCATCCTGAGAGCAGAAGAAAAGACCCTAAACTGCCTGCAACCACAATCCGTGTTATTGCTGAAGTGATCAATGCGCCCCCTTGGCTAACCCGAACCTCAAGTCTAGTCGAGGGCTGTTGATGTTGTCAAACTTCGGGAAATCGATCAAAATGGGATTGTCTGGCTTAAATCATTGAAAGATTGAGGGAAAATTCCACTTCCGGATAATTTCATTGCAGTTCTACCCCCGAAAAATTCGCCTAACGCGCTGTAACTCTTAAACTGGATAGACTAAAATAACTGAATGACCAAAAAGCTCTCACGCATCAGGTTAAAGCATGTCCGATAAGATAAATTCCTGGATCAGAGCCAAAGATTTCATTGAAACGAGTTTTCGAATCACCGGCGAAAACGTAACGACGAAGGTTCCGGTAAAGAGCGCCGAGGTGATTGAGATTGTCGAGCTTCACGATTCAGGGGTGGTGTTGAAAGTTCCCAAAATCGCGGGAGCTCTGGGACATCTCCTCTTGATTCATATCATGCGCAAGCAGGTCCCGGCTCATATCACGGATGACCTTGAACGGGAATTCTCCGTAACCGGAAAGATCGTGAAAGCTGAAGCGCTTGACGCGCAAACCAGCCTGATTGAACTTCAGTTCTATCAGTTCAATGAAATTCAATGGAAATCATTTGTTGAAGAATGCGCCAAGCGACAGGACTCGGTGGATAAAATCGTCCGACAAATCCAGGAATAGAACGCGATGAAAGACGAGTTGTCCAAAGAAGAAAAAGAGTTTTCTCAGTCGCTCGCGAATCTGCGTTTTCTCGTCGCGGACCCGAGTTCAAGCCGAAAGAGTTTTCGCGCTCTCCTGAGTTATTTCAAGGTCAAACCGCATCTCGTGGATGTTGTCGATTCGGCTCACGATTCGACCGAGATGTTGAAGAAGAACAAACAGAACGTGATTTTTGCAGATTACAGTCTCGGGGGGAGTCACTGTTTTGAACTTATTCAGGTTCAGCAGGATGTTCTGTCTCCCGAGGAGGTCCGGGCCTTCTTTCTGATCACTTCCCAGGATTCCAACTCGCTTGTCAGCAGTGCCGCGGACGAGAGCGTTGATGCGATCTTCGTCAAACCCTTCAATTTCGGGATTTTGAAGCAGCGGTTCATCGAGGTGCTTGCGCAAAAAATCGAGCCCTCGCCCTATACGAAGGCGATCAAGCAGGGGCGCAGGGAACTCAAGATGGAGAAGCCGGAAGAAGCCCTGAAGTCGTTTCAGGAAGCGAAAAAACTCGATCCCGCTCCCGCGCTGGCTTGTTCGTACGAGGGCGAAGCTCATCAAATGCTGAAGCATCACCCCGAGGCCATTCGGAGTTTCGAAGAAGGGCTCTCGCATAATCCGACTCACTTTCGGTCGCTCCTGGGCGCCGTCGAGTCATTCATGGAAACAGGGGATTACGAAAAAGCCTATGAGGCGGGACGCAAGCTGGTCGATCATCACACCGTTCCCGTGAAGAGAATCCCCCAGCTGATCCGTCTTTCGGTTCTCAATCAGAAATTCGAGGATGTGGTTCAGTTCTACGAAGTAACCAGCCGGCTCGATCAGAGTGACGACACGCTTGCGACTTATCTCGGGGCGGGGTTGGTGATTTGCGGATTGTACTTCCTGCGCAAGGGGGCGAATACTTCGGCACTCGATGCTTTTAGAAAGGCTGAAGTCGCTTGCAAGCAGCAGCCTAGGATTTTGACCCGAATTCTTCGCGCGCTGATCACGGCCGGTCTCGAGGCGGAGATGAAGGCTTTTCTGTCCCGGATTCCTGATGAGGTGAAGGATTCCGCTGAGGTCCGCCTGGCCCAGATCGAGTTCTGGGCACGCAGCGGCTCACAGCATAAGGCACTGGAGTACGCGTTAAAGATGATTCAGGAGAATATCAAGGACGAGAAGCTTTTTGAGTGGGCGATCCGCATCTCAAAAGAGCTGAAAAGAAAAGATACATTGATCGAGGACCTGGTGTTCAAGGCAGGACAGGCTTTTCCGGACAAGCGGGCTTTTTTTGACGGAATGAAGTAGAAATTCCCATCCGCGCCAGGGGTGTGCTTTAATCAATGATATGGACCAGCCCAGCGACAAGAAACCTGTTATCAAGCGTAACTCAGTGCGATTCGCCCCGGATGAGGGTGTGTATGCACTGGTCGATGCAACACCAGGAACGGCCGGCTTTGACCCCACGATCCCGGCCTTGATCTTTTCAGAATCCCACAAAGGATGCGGCATTGTCGTTCTGACGACAACGAAGCTTCAGATCGGGGACCACGTAAAGATCCAGGTAGGAGATCTGCCGGTGCTCAGGGCCGAAGTAAGATGGCGTGAGCAGGTGGATCCCCTTATCGTGAAAATCGGGATGATGTACCTCGAGTAAGGTTAAACGCCTAATCTCGATCAGTCTCTCGTTCGCGAGACTTCGATCGTGTCTTCCACTCCGCCCTGAGGGGATGGGCTGTAGGTGATCGTATAGGTGTAGTCCTTGCCCACGATTTCACCCGGATAGATCAGGACATCTTCGATTGTCTTAATGATGATTTGTGGCTGTTTCGGATGAGTCATGTCCAGCTTCACTCTTTTGATTCCGCGGATATTGATACCCGTGTCCCACGTGAAGCTCTCCCGGTCGGGATTCGTGGGAGCAATGACCAGAAGGAGTTCGTCGCCGTTCATGGCCGGATCGCCCATCGCCGTTTCGAAAATCCTCAAAGACAGCTGGTTGGCATCGTCTGAAAGGTTTCGAACCCCGACCACGGATTCGAGCAGATTGCTTGGGTCCTGAATAGGCTTGAGCTTTTTGCTTTGGGCGAAGGCCGGAAAGGCGATAATAAACGCCAGAACAATGATCAAATGCTTCATAGAATCTCTCCTTTATAAAAACTGAAAGCGTTATAGCGGGCTTGATGCCAAGCGTCAAATGCTAAATTCTGAGATAAGCTGGCGAAGTTGCTTAACTATGTTTCTGTG
The DNA here is from genome assembly GCA_001770175.1 of Bdellovibrionales bacterium RIFOXYD1_FULL_55_31. GTDB lineage: Bacteria > Bdellovibrionota > UBA1018 > UBA1018 > UBA1018 > XYD1-FULL-55-31. The sequence goes on from MEQK01000198.1 coordinate 4,699, forward strand.
GGGGGTTAAATTGAATCTGATGAACGTACCGAAGGACGCGATTCGTATCCAAAATTTCTATTTTTCTTTTGAGAGTGGCCCTTTGTTTTCGGGGCTGAACTTGGAGATATCGAGAGCGGCTCGTGTGCTCCTTGTTGGCGCAAATGGGGTTGGTAAAAGCACTCTCCTCAGAATCCTCGCGGGGCTTCACATGGTTCCCCCGGAATCCGTTCGAATTTTTGGGAGCTCCCCATTCCACCAAATGGAAGCGTCGCAAGAGACTCGCTGGATTGGCGGAGAGCTTGGGTTGTCCTTGGATATAAAGGTCCGGGAACTTTTTACTCCCGCACCGAGCGGGACGGAGTTCGCGCGGCGTGAGTCGGATTTACTCGAGCTCTTGGGGATTTCGAAAGACTGGCGGATGCATCAGGTCTCAGAGGGGCAACGGAGGCGAGTTCAGCTGTTTCTGGGGCTTCGTCGTCCCGCGAAAGTCCTTCTTCTCGACGAGGTGACGGCTCATCTTGACGTCAATACGCGATCAGATTTGCTTGAATGGCTTCGGCGAGAGTCGCGCGATCATCAAGTCACGATCCTGTATGCAACGCATATTTTTGATGGCTTGGACGCGCGCGGCGGGCGCGAGCTTTGGCCTACACAGCTCGTCTGGCTCGGATTTCAAGGTGCGCACCGGTCCGTTTCCGAAAGTGAACTTGGCCATCAGGCGTCGTCAGTCGGCTCGCTCGGCGTGCTCTGTGAGAATTGGATAAGAGGTTCTCAGCGTCGGTACCCAGAGGCATAAATCGAGTTGTATTCGCGCAAGGTTCGCTGCTTGCAACTGCGGTTCTCATGAAGCTTTTTCTAGCGGTTTCGTTTTTGTGCGCTGCTGCGGTCTTTGCTGAAGAAAGCCCCTCGCAATCGCCGCCGGCGGGTGAGGACACCTCGTCGCAGCACGAGCAAGCGATGATGAAGCAAGGGCCCTGCTCCTCGGATCTGAAACAATACTGTAACGACGTCACGCCGGGGCAAGGGAGAATCGCGGCTTGCTTAAAAGCGAATGGCGACAAACTGTCAGGCGGATGCCGGCTTCACCTCGAGGCTATGAAAGGCGAGTTTCGCCAGCGCAGCGAGAGGGCTCAGCGCCGATGACAGACAGCCGATTGAGGTTTGCTCGTCGTCAACGCGCGAGCGTTAATTCCACCACGGGACGATCGCTTCCAATTTCGACGATGGAGCTGGAAGCTTCGGGGGTGTCCGTCGCTCCGGACGCGCTCCAATTTTGATTGAATTGCAATCGGATGCGCTCCTTGCTCTTTACAGTCAATCGAATGTGTCGATCGCTCTCGAGGCGTTCGACTTTCAAGTCGATCCATGTGTTGTCGAAAAGAATATGCTTCAGCTCGGTCTGGCCTTCCGGATTGAAGGTGGGACTGAATTCAAGGTATCCCTTCCCGAGTTTATCGAGTTCTTCACGCACTGGCGCCAGTTCGGCTTTTTTCAACAATTTTTCAAACCCCTGGAATGAAGACTTTGGCCTCGCGACATACTCCGCGATCGGTCTCAAGACAGGGTTCGCCTTGATCTGATGATAGTTGAACTGCGGGTCCGTCAAGAGGGTCCAGATCCAACGGTTTATGTCCTTCTTCGGGCCGGCGTAAGCCGGTACGGCATCCAAGCCGACGATAAAGCGCAGACTCTCGAGCGGAGTCGCCGAACCCCACCCGGCGAAATTTTTGCGGGTTTGGTGATAGGAGCCGTCTTCGCGAATTTTTCTTCCGAAAGTGGGGGCGACCCTGTCGTCAATCTTTTTGAGTCCGTAGAACTCAAAAACAGTTCCGCGTCGCTTCATTTCAGCTGCCTCTGACTCGGAACTCTTGCCATAAATGAGCTGCTGGGGACTTTCTCCTTTTTGATAAGCTCTTGAAACAGTCGTGTAAGTCGCCAGAATTTTTTGCAACAGTTCGGACGCTTCCTTTCGCAAGCCATTCTCGAACAGGAAGTCACCGAAGAAGATGAAGTCAGGCGGCCAGCCGCCGCCGCGCCAGTAATCTCCGCTGGGATCGTAATGTGGGTTGTCGATCGACGTGCTTGGCGGGAAAAACGGGCTTCCGAAGCGCTTTGGATTTCTGAGATTTTCGCTGATCATCCGCTCGAGCTTCGTTCGATCCGGAACGTGGGCCATCGCCGGCCAAAAACCCGTGGCTGAAAGGTTGGTGTCACGTTTCCAGTTCCCTTGTTCAGAGGGGATGAGGTCCACATAAAGAGCCAAGTCCTCGCTCCAGTAACGCTCGTTCAGGGTAGTTCTGATTCCATCGGCGATTTTCGCAAGCTGCTCGGCGGCCTTCCAGTTCCCCAGCATCAGATGAAACTCACGTTCCTGATCAAGCATCATTTTGTAGTAACTCATTAGGTCGACGCCGAGGCCGCCATTGTCCAGCTCGCGTGCGGCGTTATCCCTGCCGCTCCCTAGATTGGTCCAGCGGAAGCCGAGGGTTTTCCCGTTCTCGTCGCAAACGGAATGGTTCTTCAGAAACCAGGCCCGCTGCTGCTGGAGTGAAAGGATCATTTCGGGGAGGGTGGTGCTCGCCTTTTTAGGGTCCCAGCGCACGACCTGCCGCTCGGACCATCCGGCCAGCGGGGGGTTGTAATACTCTCGATTTGGAGTGGTTTCGCCAAGCTTGATATTCATCGGCCGTTGGTAAGCCGAGAGGTTTGCCCTGAGTTCACGGGGCTGCGCTCCTGTCTTCGTTTTGAGCTGAACTTCACGTTTGAACTGACGCATCTTTTCAGGCAGCCAGGAGTCGAAGAATCGGAGATATCGCTTCACGAATTCGGAGTCCCAGTCGAAAAAATGCCAGCTGAACGCGGCTCCACCCGTGATGTAAATTTCGTCGAGATCCGCCGGGATTTCCTTTTTGCTGACTGTATCGAGCACGCGGATGCTCGTCGGCACGGCATCAGGTCCGAAACTGAGGGAAAGTTTGAGTGCCGAGCCGTGTTCGGCAAAGGCCTTTTTCAGGCTCGGACTCGCCTTGCTGGTCAGGGTCCAATTGATGTTTTCGCGCTGAAGCTGTGCCGAAAGGCGGACAAGGCCTGGATCGATTCCGCTTTTTCTGACGAAATCATCCGGAAGGGACAATTCAGGAACGGGGTAAGCCGCGTAATCCTCCTTGGCCACGACGGGATATTTCAAGCTCTCGAAGAGACGGGCCTCGGTAACATGTATTTCCTTATGCTTGCGCTTGAAAACAACCCGAAAATCCGTTTGTCGGTTAGCAGGGCCGCCCGAAATGGTCAGCCTGTCGCGATCCATCGATACTGGGATCAGCCGCTCACCACCATCCACTTCGATGAGAATCTCGTCGGGTGTGAGCCCACGTCGTTTCAATTCCGGGATCAGCATGTTTTTCGTTCGCGTCAGATCGATCGAGATTTCTCCGGATTCGGCGTCACGTGTTCCGTCCGGCACGAGTTGGTGAAGTGCCTCTTCGGTTGGGGTCCTTTGAACCCGCTTGACCGTGGCTGCCGATCGCGGGCAGAGCGCATCCGCCGCGGGGGCAGAGTAAGCGGGAAAAATCAAAAACAAAAGCAGAGATGAAGCAACAAAGGTGGGTTGCAGGAAAGGCAGAGGCCGCATGGTGATCTCCCCAAATTCAACTAAGGAATAATTCGCGATGAATGACGTTCCGCGAGAGAGGAACGTCATTCATCATGAACGAGTTAGGGAAAAATTCCAAGTCGCGTGAGCTTAGACTCCGATAACGTCACCTTCACAGGTGAAGCCTTCGCAGGGTGGCTGCACTGACGGCAAGGGACTCGGTTCGGGCGATGGCTGCACCGTGGGCAACGGACTCGGCTCAGGCGATGGCTGCACCGTGGGCAACGGGCTCGGCTCAGGCGATGGCTGCACCGTGGGCAACGGACTCGGCTCAGGCGATGGCTGCACCGTGGGCAGCGGGCTCGGTTCGGGCGAGGGCTGCACCGTGGGCAACGGGCTCGGTTCGGGCGAGGGCTGCACCGTGGGCAACGGGCTCGGTTCGGGCGAGGGCACGATTGTCGGAGATGGTGTCGGAGTTGGGAAGCAGAACGGTGCTTCTTCGGTTACCAGGCCCGCCCCTCGCAAATTGATTTCCCTTCCGATCAGGGCTCCTGTCAGGCGCGAGGCTCCGGCGAGGAAAATCGGGCGGTCGAGCGCGACTATGGTCCCCGCGATCGAATTGGCGCCAGAAATTCGAACCGGCTTTCCGGATCCGATCACGTTGAAGATGATTTGGCTGGGCTGAATGCCGCGTAAACGGAAATGATAAGCTCCGGAAATCGAGAACTCGCCGTGAATGTTGATGATGAACACATCAGCAGGGCCACCAGAAAAGGTCAAGGACCCTGCTCCGGAGATATTCAGGTCGTCTTTCAAAAGAATCACGTTCTGTCCGCCCAAGCCAACGAATTTGTGATTCCGCGATAGTCTTTGGACCACGTCGGTGGGTGAGGCGCTCGAGGCGTAATTAGCAAGAGCCAGAACTGATTTTTCCAACTCTCCCAAATTCCCAGTGCTTCGGTGGCCGATTGAGCAGGCCCCGTGCCGAGAGAAGAATGCTCCGGTGTCCATGAGGAGTTCGTCGATATGAACGGCGCCGGCTACCTTCAATTTCGCAGAATCAAAGACAACGACCTTTCCTCGAACTTTGCAGGAACCCGCCAGGCTGGCACTGCCATGCGAAAGCACAAGTAGTCCCGCATCTCTTCTCAGGCAGAAGTCATCTTGAACCAGGGGGGCTTCGGCGCTGTTGCCTGGTTCCACGAAATTTGCGGACGAGTGGTTCTTGAGTTGCTGAAGTGTGCCCCGCTTCTCGTGCTCGGCGCTGCGATCGAATTCTTTTGATTCTCTGCTTAGGTCATAGCAGCCGGAAAAGACCAGTAGGAGTAGCGGTAAAACGGTTTGAATTTTTCCAACCATAAGTCCCCCCAAAATGAAACTCTTCCCCAAAAGGGAACCCCCTGAGCTTCGCAATCGGTCCAGTAACTCTAGCTTATCGTTTCTGGTGCGGTGCGTCAATGTGAATGGAAATGTAGTGGTTTCGATGTGTTATCGGAGGGCGCGCGACTCATAAAAAGGTAAGTGGGAGTAAGCCCGAGCTTATTGTTTGCCGGGGACCTAAAGATAACCGCACGCTCAGAAAGAGCTGAACGCCGCTGGCGGCGAGCTCAGTCCCAAAAAATGCGGGGGAAAATTAAGCCAGAGCTGGACCCATTCATCATCCGTCAGAAGCCCGCTGACTGAGACGCCGACCAGACGAACAGGCCTGATCGCGGCTTCGGTTTTTTCCTGAAGAAGGCGGCTGGCAACCCCCGCAATGGTCGGAGCGTCATCCGTATGCAGCGGAATCGTCTGACTCCGGGTGATCGAGGTGAAATCGGCGTACTTCAGCTTCAGGGTGACCGTCTTTCCCGGGCGCCCCATCTCCTTGAGTTCCGCCGCGACACCGCGCGCGAGTTCCTCGATCAACGCGAAGAGCTCTTCAAGATTCGTTGTGTCGCGGTCGAGGGTTGTCTCGCTTCCGCAGCTTTTTGATTCTGATTCGGTTTCCACCTCGCGTGGATCCTCGCCGTGGGCAAGTCCGAACAGAAAACCCGCAAAGCTGCCGAGCGCGGCTTCGAGTTCCGCGACTGACGAGGCGCGGATATCGGCCGTCGTGAAGATCCCCATTGTGTGAAGCTTATCGGCGGTGACCGGACCCACGCCCCAGAGTTTCTCGACAGGAAGTTTCGCGACGAAGTGGGCAACTTTTTGCGGCGGTACGACGACAAGTCCGTCGGGTTTTCTGAGGTCGCTGGCTACCTTCGCGATAAATTTGTTCGGGCCGACTCCCGCCGAGGCCGTCAGATGGAGTTCATCCCGGATTCGCTTTTTGATGTGTTCTGCAAGCTTGCGCGCGAGCGGTTCGCCCAGAAGGTTTTCGGTGACATCGAGGTAGGCCTCATCGAGCGAAAGCGGTTCGACCAGGGGTGTGACGGAATAGAATATCTCCCGGATTTGGCGGCTCACCTCAACGTATCGGCCGATCCGCGGTTCGATGAAAATGGCCTCAGGGCAGAGTCGATAAGCCTTGGCACAGCTCATGGCGGAGTGGATTCCGTACCGCCGCGCTTCGTATGAGGCGGCTGAGACGACACTTCGGCTTTTCGGATCACCGCCGACTACCACCGGGCGGCCCTTCAATTCCGGGTGGTCTCGCACCTCAACAGCGGCAAAAAAAGCATCCATGTCGACGTGAATGATTTTACGGGTCATTCAGCCTGAGTTCCTCATACCGCGCCAACCCGAGGGCATTTACGCGAAAATTCCGCACGCGCTTCGAAACCGCGTGGTGCTGGACGTAGTGAAAAATCGGGATGACGATTGCCTCTTCTTCGGTCAGGATTTTCTGAGCCCGGATGATTTTTGTCTCGCGGGTCTTGCCGGGCGGCATTCGCTCGATTTCAGAAACCAGCCGGTCGTATGTTTTGTTCTTCCAGCCGGTGTAGTTGTTCGGATCCGTGCTCGTGAAAGCCAAAAGATGTGTCAGCGGGTCCATGAAGGGAGCCTGAAACCCGAAGCGGAAAAGCGGGGGGGCGTCGGTCTGAAGCATCTTGATGTAGCTTTTCCAGTCGAGTTTCTGCAACGAGAGCCGCAGACGGAAAGCCTGGATCAGGTCCTGTTGAACCTTCTCCATAATCATGGTGTTGCGATTGCTCGTGTCAAAAGAGGCCGGAATGACCTGTTTAATGGGTGAATCGCGTTGACGTTTGGCCGCCCAAACGATCGCGTCATCAAAAATCTTCGATTCCTGCTGATAGGGCGAAAAGCCCTCCAGACCCTTCGGAATCCAACTCGACGCCGGCAAGTCCCCTGTATCGAGCGCTTGAACGATCTGGTCGCGTTCAATCGCGCTCGCGACGGCGCGCCGCCATTCACGAACATTAAAGGGAGCTTTTCTGACATTAAATGAAAGGAAGTACGTCGCGTAGAACGGGTCCGTGTGGAGCGTCTGCATTTCCCTGAGTCGTTTCAGATCAATCGAGTGAACCTTGGTGAGAATATCGATTTTGCCTTTTTCGAAGAGATTCATCGCGGTGGATTCGTCCGAGATCACGACGAGCTCAATCGTACGGATGCCATCGTTCCCGCCATGGTAGTACGGGTTTTGTTCGAGGATGAGCTTCTGGTCAGGAAGGTGCTTCGTGATTCGATACGCGCCCGTGCTGGGCGCGGTTTCAGGCCAGTCGTTCTCCTCATGGACCGCGTTCGTTCCTTTTTTCAGGATATCCTCTCGAATCGGCAAAGCGACCGGAAGGCTGAGGGCCTGAATCAGGGTGGGGGCGGGGTATTCCGTCTCAATTACAAGCCGACCGTTCTGCTCCGCGATACCAAGCTGTTCGGCCGGAATCCGCCCCTGGTGGAAAGCGCGAGCCCCGCGAATCGAAAAGAGCGTTGAGGCAAGCTTCGATCGGGAGCGCGGCCCGAGAGATCGGCGGAGCCCGAAAATAAAATCCTGAATGGCAACTGGTTTGCCATCAGACCATCTCGCCGTTGACCTCAGCTTGAACTCGTAGCGTTTTCCGTCGGGACTGAGTTGGTACGATTCTGCGAGCAAAGGGATGAGCTGTCCCCCTCCGTCGTACCCGACGAGCCCGTCCATCAAATTGCCGAGAATTCTTAATGCGGCGCCGTCTTCGGCCATTGCCGGATCGAGCGACACCGGTTCCGTCGCGATCTGTACGGTCAGCATTGACTTTCGCGCTTCCGAAAAATCGGGGGTTCGCGAGCACTGGAGCGATAAAGCCGCCTGAGTGAGAATAAGCATGGTGAGAATGGGCGGGGAGAATTTCATGATAGGGTAAACTAGCAAACCCTCTTCGGTCATGCTACCCAGAAGCTGAGATGGATTCGGTAACTGATTTTTTCACGGATTTCCTGTCATCGAGCCTCGGAGCTGGGAGCGAGCTCGGCTCGATCTTGCAGGTTTCTGGTGCTTTGCTGGTCGCTTACTCCGGAGGGGTTCTTTCGAGTTTGACTCCCTGCGTGTACCCCGTGATCCCGATTACCGTCAGTGTCGTGGGTGGCATCGGCGAAGCGAAGCGTTCCTGGCGGGAAGTCTGGGTTCGCAGTGTTCTTTACGTTTTCGGAATGACGGTGGTCTATTCTTTTCTGGGAGTCGCGGCAGGCCTCACTGGTCGGGTATTCGGGTCTCTCACGAATAGCTCGGGCTGGTACATTTCACTCGGCGTCATCATGACGGTCGCCGGTCTCATCATGATGGATGTGATCACATTTGATCCGTTCGTATTTTGGCAAGGCTTGAAATTGAAGATTGGAAATTTTTTAAAACGGTCAGGGCGGCGCTCGACGTGCCAGTCCAATAGCGATGCCCCGTCTCGTTCAGGCCAGCATAAACGCGAAATGACGCTGTCCGGTGTCTTCGCTTTGGGAGCATCGTCGGGGTTCATAGCCGCTCCATGCACGACACCGGTGTTGACGGTGATCCTCGCGTACATCGCAAAAACACAATCCGTCGTTTTTGGATTTGCTCTGATGTTCGCTTTTTCGGTGGGGCTTGGTACTATTCTCCTGATCGTCGCGGCTTTTGCGGGCGCGGTTCGGCTCCTGCCTCGATCAGGAACTTGGATGAAAGCGGTTAAAACCGCGAGCGGCTTGATTCTTTTGGTTTTTGCTGAATACCTGCTTTATCGGGCGGGAACGTTGGGCGGGTGAATGCTTCCCCTGCGTCTGTGACCCGATTGCGAGGAGATTGAGAATGAGAAAAGTTCCCCTGCGGTTATCCTTAATTTCGATCCTGTCCTTGATGGGGGTTGGATTTGCTGTTTCGCTCACCCAGCATTTCTACGGCCTTCGCAACGGGACCGCTGGCTTCAAGTCTTATTGCAATCTCGGGGGCTCGATCAATTGCGACGTCGTTTCCCTGAGTACTTATTCCGAGTTGATCGGGGGGCTTCCGCTTTCGAGTTTCGCGGCGGGCTGGTTCATCGCGCTTTTTCTGATTACGCTGGTCGCGAGAAACCCGTTCTGGCGAAGGGACGCGCTCCGGATCGTCTGGGGCATGACTGCCTTCTCGGTAGCCTGGGGGCTTGCCTATCTTGTCCTGATGGCGACAGTCATCAAGGCTTACTGCCTGTCGTGCATGGCGATCGATGTCATCAGCATCACTGCTTTCGTGCTGGCGACATCGCTTAAGCCCGAAGGGTTCACCGTTCACAAGCCTGACATCCCGAAATGGAAATGGCTTTTCGGCGTGATCGGAACGTGCCTTATCGTCGCGGTTCTCGGCCTTCGGGCGTTCGAAGCCGAAAAAATGAGCCGTGCGACGACTGAGGCGTTGATCAACGCCGTTTTTGAGAATCCACCGGTTGCGGTGAGCGTGAGCGATGACCTTCCTTCATTCGGGCCGAAAGATGCTCCGATCACGATCGTTGAATTCAGTGACTTTCAATGTCCGTTCTGCCGGCTTGCGGCAATGACCTTGAATACCGTTGCCAGCCGCTATCCCGACAAGGTCAGGGTCGTGTTCCGAAATTTTCCGCTCTATTCGGCCTGCAACAGCGCTTCAGCCGCGGATATCCATCCTTTTGCCTGTGAAGCGGCACATGCGGTGGTTTGTGCCAATCAGCAGAACAAATTTCATGAGCTCTATGAGGTCATGTTCGAAAAGCAAGCGGATCTAAAAACCGGCCGCACGGCGGAATGGGCAGCCATGGTCGGAGTGGATGCCACGAAATTCAAGGACTGCATGGCAATGCCGGCGACACAGCTCGCGGTCGCCCAAGACACCGAGGATGGGGCCGCGCTCGGGATTCGGTCGACTCCGACTTTCTTCGTCAACGGGTATAAGGTTGAGGGGGCGTACCCGTATGACATTTGGGTCGCGGTGATAGAGCGCCTGCTGAAGAATGAAGCTCGTCGATAGTCATTGTCACCTGAATCATGATTACGCGCCCAAGTCCGGCGATGATCTGGTCAGGGAAGCCGCGCTCGCGGGCGTCGAGACGCTGGTTACCGTGGGGACAGAGATAAGCGCGATTGAACAGGTCGCGGGACTTTCCGAACGGCATCCTGGTGTTTACCACGCGATCGGGATTCACCCGCATGAGGCGACTGGAATGAAGGACGAAGATTGCGCGATTCTCGAACGCGCGGCCCGTCATCCGAAGTGTCGCGCGATCGGCGAAATCGGCCTGGATTACCATTATGATTTTTCTCCCCGTGAGGTGCAGCGGGCGCGCTTCGTGGAACAGCTGGATCTGGCGCTTCGGGTTAAGCTTCCGGTGATCGTCCACAGCCGGGAGGCGGAAGAAGATCTGGTTGCTGCGCTGACTCCTTACGCGCGCAAAGTTCCTTCGGGCCGGATTCCCGGCGTGATCCATTGTTTCACGGGAACTCGTGCCTTCGGGGAGGCCTGCCTTGCTCTCGGCTTTTTCATCTCCTTTTCGGGCGTGATCACGTTTAAGAATTCGGATGACCTCAGAACCTGTGCGCGCGTGTTTCCGTTGGATCGTCTGATGATCGAGACGGATTCGCCTTATCTCGCCCCTGTTCCATTCCGCGGGAAAAAATGTGAGCCGAGCATGGTCGCCTTCACGGCCCAGAAGCTCGCCGAAATTCGCGGCCTCTCGGTTGAGGAGATCGCGCGCGTCACGACGGAGAATGCGAAGAGGTTCTTTGGGCTATTCCTGGAGTAGCCACTCGGGCTTATAGAAAAATCTCTCATACTGCCGGTTCAAGGCCGTCCAATTTCCCGGCGTCTGATCCTGCTCAATAAACGTGCGGATTGCGTTCATTTTCGAATCAAGATCGTCCACCATGTGGATGACGAGCGCCTCAAGAAGCTTTGGCCGCTTTGGCGAGCCGAAATCCAGCTGTCCATGATGGGACAGGATAATGTGCTTGAGGAGAAGTTTCGTTTCCTCGGGAAAAGCTCCGGGCAGTCGTCCCGGCTGGCTTTCGAGCTCACGGATTTTTCGATCGAGGAGTTCGACTCCCATCACGAGATGGCCGATCAATTTGCCTTCGGTCGTGTAGTCGGTGACACGGTCGTAGGAGAGCTCGAGGAGCTTTCCGATGTCATGAAAAAAACCGCCGAGCAGAAGTAGGTCCCGGTTCAGGCATTTTCCATAGTGACCGGCCAGCAAGTCGAGAATTCCGGTGATCGAGACAACGTGTTCGAGAAGACCGGTCCGGTACGCGTGATGGACCGTCTTCGCGGCGGGAGCGCGTTTGTAGCGGTCGATAATTTCCCGATCGTCCTGAAAAACGGACTCAGCGAGCGCCTTACAAAACGGATCTTTGATCGTCGAAATAAAATCCAGGAGCTTCGCGTAAAGCTCGTCGGGGTTGACGGGACTTTCTGAAATGTAATCCTTCGGCTCGATTTGGTCCTCGCGAAGGATTTGCATTTTAGCAACCACGATCTGCCGACGACCCTGGTAAGTCTGGCAGCGTCCCTCGACCGCGACATAGGCACCGCGGACGGCTTGGCCCATATGCTGATTGACGTCGTCCCAGAGGCGCCCTTCGAGCTCGCCGGTTCGGTCCATGAATACGATGTTCATGTACGGCTTGCCCGTTTTTCCGACCGCGACCGCGCTGAATTTGATCAAAAACGGCGACGATATCGGATCCTTGTCTTTCAGTTCCTTTAGATCTTTGATGAACTGGGTCTTCTGGGACATTTGCCTCACCTTTCCACGGTGGTTTTGGCTTCCGTATCACGCTGCAATGCTTGATTCAAATGGGCTTTTGGCCTACATCCTAGGAATGCTCAATTTTTTCACGCCATGCGCACCACTTCGATGGAGTTGGCTGACGATGATCGGCCCGGATGCTCAGGATTTTTTGCATCGGCTGACTTCGGCCAACGTTCGGTCGCTTGTGGCCGGACGCGGTATGAAGGCCTGCTTTCTCACCGGTGAGGGGAGGATTCGCGGCTACTTCAGGCTATGGCACTTCGGGGCTGAGTCGGTCGGAGAGTACGCGCTCGAATTCGAAGCCGGCGCGAATGATCGCGTCAAACGTGGGCTTCTTGAATTTATCGATCAATACACTTTTAACGAGAATTTTACCGTTTTTGACGTGTCCGGAACGTGCGAATTCGAAAGTCGGTGGTTGTTCGCGAACGAGGACGATGAATCCAGGAAAAAGCTCCTTGAAGTTCTCGGGGTGAGTTCTTTCGAACCCGGTGAAACGCTGGCGCTCGATGAGGAGATCCGAATTTGTCACCATGGTCCGAGGGATTTCGGCCGAACCTGGATTTCTGCTTGGGGCCGGCCGGCGAGAATCCAGCAATGGATTGAACAAAAAATCCGGCCTCACGCAGCTGAAATTGACTTGAGTACGACCGAGTTGTGGCGCGTCCTTTCACTTTCTCCGCGCGCCGATGTCGAGATCACTGAAGAAACCAACCCGCTCGAGCTGGGTCTCGCCGAGGCGGTTTCAAGGGACAAGGGCTGTTATCCCGGGCAGGAAGTATTGGAACGGATTGTTTCTTCCGGATCCCCTGCCCGGCGCTTGGCCATGATTGAAGGCGAAGGGAATTTGCCTGAACCCGGTGACGTCATCGTGAGTGATCCTGGGCCCGAGGCGTCTTCGACCGAAATCGGTGAGTTCACGACGGTCGTGAAAATTCCGGAACTCCCGGGATTCGTCGCGCTCGGGCTCGTGAGAAAGATCTACGCTAAACAGGGATTTCAGGTTCGATTTGGTCCATTACTGAATCCCGCTGTGATCACGAGGATCGCGCCTTATGCATAAAAAATTACGCCGCCTGAGTTCGTTTTTGCTTCTTTTGTCAGCCTTGCTGGTAAGCGGAACCGTCGAAGCTCAAGTGGGTGAGTTGTTGGGGCTTTCACCATTCTGGAAGTGGCGAACGATCGAGAGCACGCATTTCAGAGTCACGTTTCCGGAAGAATTGGAAGCGGTCGCACAAAAGACGACCGGTTACTTCGAAGAGGCTCATCAGTTCCTCTCTAAAACTCTTTTCTGGGAACCAGGCACCAAGGTTCAGGTTCTCGTTATTGACAATACCGATATGGCGAACGGACTTACCTCGCCGGTTTTGAGATTCGGAATCGCGTTGATGGTGACCCCTCCGGACAACTGGTTCAGTACCTCGTATTACGATGACTGGCTCAGGCTGCTGGTGATTCATGAGTATACGCACTACCTGAACATGGATGCCACCTCGAGCTTTTGGAGTCCTTTGCGTTACGTGTTCGGTGACGTCCTTCTCCCGAATGCGATCTGGCCGACGTGGATGATTGAAGGCCTCGCTGTTTACATGGAAACGCGCTTTACCCGTTCCGGGCGCGGCCGCAGTCCTTATTACGAGATGATGTTGCGCGCTGCCGTGGAATCGGAAGATCTGAACACCGATCGTTTCATCACACTCGACAAGGTCAATGGCCCCAATCCGTATTATCCCGGCGGCGAAACGCCCTACTTTTTCGGATACCAGCTCATGAATCAGGTCGCGCGCGAGCGGCTGAACGGCATCAGCTTTGACGGGCTTTCCGTCGTTAATTCGCCAGACGAGGTTTTAGGTCTGATCTCGGAACGTTCGAGCCGGAGGGTTCCGTTTTTGATTAACGGCAACATCAGCAACATCACCGGAAAGTCCTGGTACACGCTCTGGGAAGAGTGGGTTGCCGGCACCCGCGTCCGTAGCCTCGGGCAACTGCAGAAGATCAAGTCAAAACCCTTATCGGCCGTGGTTCGCCTTACGGGCGACGGTTATCAAACTCTGGGATCGGCGGTTTCGCCGGATGGCAACTGGATCGCTTATACTCAGGATTCCCTCGATCGGCGCATGGGGCTCCATCTTCGGCATCTCAAGACCGGAGAGACGCGAAGGCTCGCGGACAAGATGCTCGGAGCTTCGGTTGCGTTCACGCCAGATTCAAAATCCATTGTGTTCAGCGCGATTCGCACTCGGAACACCTACTACAAAGAGAGTGATCTGGCTGTTTACGATCTGGCGAGTGATTGCGTTGAATGGCTGAGTGACGGAAAACGTCTGCGCGACCCGGATGTCTCCCGGGACGGAAGGTGGGTTGTTTTCACGGTCACGGATCAGGCGACGACGGGCCTCGGTATTGCGGCCTTGAATCGTGTGGAAGGACGGCGAAATCGGAATCGGCTGGCGCTGAGTGATTTCAGGGTTCTGCATATGCCGACGAAGTACGACCGGGTTTCGACTCCCAAATTTTCGAAGGACGGGAAGTCGGTAGTCTTTTCGCTTCATCGAAACGGCTTCGCAAGCGAGGATCTGGTTAGGGTGGAGCGCGAAACCGGGAAACTCACGGTTTTAGTCGCGGACGGTAAGTTCAACCGGTTTCCCGCGATTCATCCAAACGGGCGCATCTATTTCGTCTCGGATGCGAGCGGCGTTGATAATATCTACAGTCTCGAGGAAAGCACGAAAAGACCGCGCATAGTGACGAACGTGACCACTGGGCTGGCGTTTCCGGCTTGGGGTCCGGACGGAACTCTGTACGGCTCGGTTTTTTCGACTTCGGGATGGGATCTTGCGAAACTCGGCGAACTCGATCAGAATATTTCGGTTCAGGATGTCGCGATCGAGCCGCCCCTTGCGCCGGAACCGGCGGAGATCTCCGCATCGGCGCGCTCGACTACCGTACCGCAGGGCGGATTTGCCTCTGAAGAGTACTCAATTTTTCCAAGTATCTGGCCGCGGCAGTGGTTCCCTTTTTTCGCTGTTGAACGGGGACGGCTTTATTTTGGAGGGCAGGTGCTCGGGTTCGATGCCGTTGACCGACATCGCTACATATTGGGCCTGGCTTACGACACTTTGACGGGAAAGCCGGACCTCCTCGCCCTTTACTCGAATCGGAGCTTCGGTCCCACCCTGCAACTTCAGGTCGAGAGCACGACAACCGGGCTTTATCTGGTTTCGCCGTTTTTGGATTATACCCGGCGACTCCGTGTTGCGGCTTCGATTTCACACGCATTCCCGTTTACCTACTCCGTTTTCGTGCCGAGTCTTTCGTTTAATGCCGATCGATCCTACGAGGTGATTTCGGGGTTTGGCTCTGAAGACATGATCTTTCATCGCAGCTTTGTCCCCAATTTTACGCTGATGCTTGGCTATTCCAACGCAGAGAGTTCGCGTCTCGCGATTTCAGCCGAGGCCGGCAGGGCAAGTACGGCGGGTGTACGGCTGTATCTTGATTCTGAAAATTCGATTTGGAAAGGGCTGTTGATGGATCGGGAGCACTGGCGGCTTTCGGAACACTCGGTCCTGGTTCCATCGGTCAAGGCTTCCTGGACTTCCCGGTCTGAATCCCACGACCCTTCCGCGCTGGTTGTTCTCCAAGGCCGCTTTGCGCGGGTGTTGAATAGTAATCCCGAGGATTCGCTCGATCAACTCGCCATCCGGGGCTATCCGTTGCAGACGATCTTTGCCCGAGCCGCCGTGGTGAGCGCGTTGGATTACCGTTTTCCGATCGCGCGAATTTTCAGGGGATCGGGAACCAATCCCGCCTTTCTTGAGAATCTCCATGGATTCACTTTCGTGGAATCGAGCTACTTGCCTCAAACCGCGCGCCACGGCGCCCGGGTGCTGCCTTCGGCTGGCGCCGGGATGACGTTGACAACACGGCTTCTCGTGCAGTTGCCGGTTGATTTCACGTTGGAGTACGACCATGGCTTTCGCGAGGAAATGGGCGCGAAAAGTGAGATGTCCTTCAGGCTGGGGGCGAATCTCTCGTTTTAGTGTTCCTTGCCGGTGGCGGCTTTCGCCGCATCGTCTGCGGCGGCTTCCTTCGGGAAGAGCCGCCGGTATTCGAGATTGTGATGCTCTTTCAGATAATCCAATGTCAGATAGCCGGTGAACATGCTCTTGTCCATCGGGAAGACTTCGGGTGAAAGGTGCGATCCGTAAACATGCCAGACCACAAGAACACAAAACGCAAGCAGCGCTTCGTTGGAATGGGCGAGTCGTGCCGCGGGAATAATCTGACCCGGGAGAAATGACGTAATGAAGCCGGGATAGAGCAGAGCGAGCCCGGAAAATACCATGACAAGTCCGCCCAGAACCATTCCGAGATACTCAAACTTCTGTCGATAGTCGAACTTGGGATAACGGGGGTGCTCTTTGGTATACCCGAAATAATACGAGAGCGTCGCGAACACATCCCGGAAATCCTGACTCGTCGGCAGCAGCGTCAACCGCATTTTCGAGCTGAGAATGCCGACCGCGATGATTGCGATATGAATGACAGCCTGAACTGAAAAGATGATTCCGACGACGCGGTGGAGGGTTCGGGCCCGATCAAGGCCGCCGAAGAACTGGAGAACGGAAGCGGCCCAGCTCGCCTCATAAAACTTCTGCGGGAATCCGGTCAGGACAAGGAGCGTGAAGCCCGCGATAACGAGCAGGTGTTCCACTCGCCGAAAAGGCGAGAAACGTTCGATCAGGATCGTTCCGTCGGGACGCCGGATGATTTTGGGTTGAGACATTCTCAGTTTCTCCTTAACGATGGCTGCGGAGGCGCCACAGGTGCAGCAGGATATGCAGCACCAGGCCGACCATGATCAGCGGGATCAGAATGGTATAAGCCACCTTGATGGCCCAGACAAGGGGTGCGGTTTTGAGGCTTGGCGGATAATGCGAAAGCCACGCATCCGCGAACGCCGGCGTGACGCCGAGGTGGCATTTCTGGCAGGATTTCACGACTTTCTCGCGGGCCATTTTGGGGTCTTTGTCTTTGAAACTCTGGATATTGTGAACACCGTGGCAGTCGTTGCAGGTGGCGATCGGCTTTTCGGGCCGTCCGGCGCCGAGCGCGTACAGCCGATTGGAAGCACCGTGAAAATCGTCCAGGTATGTGACCAGGACGTCGGTATTCAGTCCGTACTTTTTCATCTTCTCTTCATTGCTGTGGCATTCCGCGCAGAGCTTGTAGGAATTCAGGCGAAATTCGGCGCCGCTTGGACTCGGGATGGCATGGGCTCCATGGCAATCCGTGCAGGCGGGGGCGTCGGGGTTGTTTTGGAGGAGCGCCTTGCCGTGTACGGAAAGTTTGAACTCGTCCGTAATACTGCCGTGGCACGTCGCGCATTTCTCGTTGATTGAAAGGCGCGGGGTTTTCGGATTTTGAATGGCGTGAGCTCCATGACAGTCGACGCAAATCGGGGCTTCGCGAACACCCGCTTTCAGGATCTCGTAATGGGTGCTGTCGAGGGCACGCGTGTATTGGGCGTAATGGCACCGTTGGCAGGTGTTGCCGCGGGCGAGGGTGTACTCCCGAGCATCCTGAAATTTCACTTTTCGGTGCGGATACCCCGAGATTTCCCGATGACAATCGGTGCAGGCGAGTTTGCCCCCATGAACTGATGATAGCCAGGATTTTCGGTCGACCTGGACCGACTTGCTCGTCTTGTCGGCGAAAGTGATGCTTTCGCCTTTTTCGGCATGGCATTCAAGGCAGGCTTCCGTGGCCTCGGTGGCTGCCTTGGGTTGTTCCGCTCCGGCTTTTTCCGGGAAGGTGATGAAGGCACAACTCATGCCTGCGGCAAAACAAAGGATCTCGATTGTTCGGGGGATCGTGTACAGGTTGCGTGTCATAGGGATGTTTTTCTAATCAATTTTCATTTTTTTCGCGGCGTTCTTTCACTTCATCGCGAAGAGCGTTCATGTCTCGCGATTCCGTTTTGCCTTTTTTGAAGTAAGCAGCAGCCGGATCCCATCGCATCTGGATGAGGTGAGCCCGCTTCTGCGCGCTCGAATGTATGACATTGTATGCGACGCGCGCGATCGCGGCGGTGGCCATGAGGATGACCATGACGGGGAACGCGAGCGCGAAAATCCCACCGATCACCGGAGCGGCCGCGATGATCAGTAATGTTGGAATCCGATAATAGTTCGCGCCGGCCTTGCCGTCGAGCATCTCGCCATCCGCGCCTACAAACCTGACATCCAGCGCTTTGGGGGCCACATAGATTCCGTATTGCACCTGGTTTCCGGAAAAATAGATTTTCATAAGTACTCCTTTACTTCAGACTTCAGACTTCAGACTTCAAACTAGACTTCACTGGTACTCAGGACCGGGGCTTTCTTCCAGACTTTAAGATAGCATTTCGGCATCTTCGCGGCATTCAGGAGAAGTCCCGAGTGGGCTAGGAAAATGTACCTAGTGACTCAGGACTAGACGACGGACCGGGTTATTTGCGAACATCATTCCGATGTCCGTCGCGGTAGACGCGTTCTTGATCATTGTTTTCGCGAATATTCTTCACGCGTGGGTG
>MEQK01000199.1 GCA_001770175.1 Bdellovibrionales bacterium RIFOXYD1_FULL_55_31
TCCAAACATCTCTTAGAAATTCATCATCTGAAGGACTTTTCCATGGGAGGTAAGCATACGCTCGATAACCTCACCCTGAGGTGCCGAAATCATAACCTGCATGCCGCGATTCAAACGTACGGGAGTGCGCTGATGAATCTATATCTGAGAGATTGAGCGAGAGTATCAGGCGCGCTATTTCAAGCGGCAACCCTCCTGGATTTCGAGCGCCACAACCTAAAAAGCCCAGGAAGTTACAAATGGAGTGTGACCGGAAGCCGGCCTTCAACTGAAAAGCCGGAGAGCTGAGCCTCTGATTAAAGATTGGACAGTTGTTCCAGCTGAGCGGGGAAACGCTCGTGCCGGAACTTTCGACGACTCCGTAATTACTCAAGGATTTCAACGTCTTCTATGACGTGTCATTTCGTACGCATGTGGCACCAGCGTTGCACTATGTCACTTTGTACACGCTGTTGTTTGAGTGGAAGCGGTACAGAGATGTTCGAGAGATGTTGTTGCTGTTGTGAGGAGTGGTTATGAAGAAGCGGATATTGTTCATTGTGGTATTGGGGTTGTCATTTGCCCCGCCGGTTTTCGCTGAAGAGCGAACTGGGGAACAGAGGTTAAGTCAGACTCCGACTGGCAGTTTTCCTTGCCAGGAAAGGCGCGATTGGACCAAGTCGGTGGATTTGCCGACTCAGGGGTCTCAATCGACCTCTTCTGATCAGAACGTGAATAAGGCAGGACAGGCTGGCTGATTAATTCTTTCCCCGTGAGCCGTTGAGCTCTCGGATCAATGCTCGAAGCTTCTGGCGCTCGGAAGGCGGGATTTCGTCCCCCTCCGAAGCGCTGGAAGCGTTTTTCATTTCAATATTTTTCAAATTTTTCCGGATCCCGTTTTCGGAATCGCGAAGAATCTTGCCCGACCAGCTTTTTACCTCGCCGAGTAGCGGCGACCGCTCCGCGTGCGACATGTGGGTTTTGACCTGATCGGAGATTGTTTTTCCGCGCCATTGGATGAGATTTCCAAGAACGAGAATGATTAAAGCGAGAATTCCGAATCGAAGGATGATGCCGATAATTCTAAACATGTTTGAGGTTCTCCGGTGGTGCTCCAAAAATCGAGGTTTGTATCTGAAATTGTATCACGCCGTCGCGGTTACGATGGAGATAGGTGCGCCTCGCGATCATTTTCGAATGGACGATGATTTGCTCGAGACGGCCGCCCGTCATCCATTGCGGCGGCGAAACCATGAAGCCCAGGCTATCGCCGTTCGCTCGGTTCAGTTGATCGGCGATTCGGCTTGCGAGGACATTACCCATCTCCGCGCACGCCGAAAGCTGCGAAGCATTGGGCTCGGGCTGAAAAGACACGAAAAGATTGAAATTGAAGTCGCCTTGCAGGCGAAACAGAAACCCGCTCTCACCGGGCGAAACTTCAACGGGGGGATCTTCGGTAAGCGACTCGACTGTGCCGAGATGATAAAAGTGAAAAAGATCCGGGAATGCCTGGTTCAGAGCATTCATCCTGTCCTCTTACAGAGCTTTTGAGTCGCGGAACGGGCGGTTCGTTCCGGACGTGTCGTCCAAAAGGGCCCTTTCAACTGTTCGGAGCACGTCGGTCGCGCTGAACGGCTTGATGATGTAATCGCGCGCGCCGACGTTGATGGCTTCCATGACAAGATTTTCCTGGCCCATGGCCGAAATGATGACGATCTTGGCGTTCTTGTCATTCCTGATGATCTGACGGATTGCGTCGATTCCGCTCAGCTTCGGCATCACGATATCCATGGTCACGAGATCCGGTTGAAGTCTTTTATGCATTTCGACGGCTTCGATGCCGTCCGCGGCTTCGCCCACCACGTGATAGCGCGCCTCGGTGAGAATATCGGCCAGGGTTTTACGCACGAACTCGATATCGTCGACAATAAGAACGGATTTTGCCATCGATCCCTCTCTCAATTCAATTCTACCGGGTTCCACTCTAAAGGCGACAGTTTTTCCGAATGCGAGGAGGGAGCGGGGATAGTTACCCGACTAGAATGTTTTTTCTTTCGGTGGTTCCAGCATTTCGATCAGAACGCTTTCGATGTGCCGCTCCGTCGCTTTTCGAACCGTGAATTTGAACGAGCCGCTCGGCGTGTTGAAGAACAGCTCATCCTTCGGTTCCGGAATACGGCCAAACTGCTGCAGTAAGAACCCGCTGAGGGTCTCGTAATCTCCGTAAGGGAGTTCGATACGGAGGATCTCGTTCATCTGATGGATCTCCATCCGAGCCTGAACGAGCCAGCTCGTAGTCGAAAGTTCCTTGTAGAGGGCGGCTTCCGTGTCGTACTCGTCCCTGATTTCGCCGACGATCTCCTCGACGATGTCTTCGAAGGTGAGAATGCCGACGGCGCCTCCGTGCTCATCGACTACGACGACCATTTCGATGTCCTCGTCCCGCATTTCCTGGAGTAGATCGTCGAGTGCCTGGGTTTCGGCGACATAATGAGCTGAGCTGATGTAATGCCGGATTGGCTGTTCGAGGTCCATCGCGCTCATGAGGTCGGAGGTTTCGAGCACGCCCACGATATTATCCACGCGTTCCGAGTAAACGGGCATACGGGAATGCCGGTGTTCCTCGAATCGTTCGAGGGCTTCACGAATGGTCGTCACATCCTCGATCGCTTCAACCCGGACGAGCGGGATGAGGGCGTGTTTTGCCTCGGAGTCCTTGAAATCAAAGATGCGCTTGATCATGCGCTTTTCACTCGGTTTGATCTCGGATTCCCGCTTACTATAGGTCAGGAGCGCGCGAAGGTCCTCGCGAGTGGTACGCCGTCTTCCCGTCAGCAGTTCTTCTATGGGACCGACGATGCGTGACAGACGGGCCGTGTAGATCGAAAGAAGGCGCGTGATCGGGAAAAAAAGCCAGTACGTCCAGTGAATCGGATAAGCCACCCACGGGGCAAACGAGGTCGCGCGCCGTTGATAGATGGTTTTCGGAATCAATTCCCCCAGCAGTACGACGAGCGGCGAGGTGATCAGGACGGCGTACAACTCTCCGTGGCTCGTGTGTTCCAGGAAATAGAGCGCTATCAATGCCGAAATCGTAATCACGCAGAGGCTCGTCATGAGCAGTGTCGTGGAGAGAATCCGCTCCGGATGCATCGCGAGATCCAACGCGAGCTTCGCCCCCGATAAACCGCGTTTCGCCTGCTTTTTCAACAAAAGTTTGTCGGCCGAAAGAAGCGCGATTTCCGATCCTGAAAAGAAGCCTTCGAGCAGCAGAAGTGGCGGCACCATCGTGATGAGGACCCAGATCGAGAGATTCATCGGACAATTCTCCCCGAGCCTGACCGATTTTCGGGGGCGGCCTCTTTGATCGGCTTTTCGTCGTCTTCATCGCCATACGGAGAATCAGGGAACAGATCCTCGAAGAGCTCATCGAAGATGTCTTTCATCGTAATGACGCCGAGTGACGGCCCGTTGCCTTCCTGAACAACGGCCATGTGAGTCTTCTGCTGTTTGAGTCTGCGAAAAACCGTATTGAGCCGGATACCGGGGCTGACGAACAGGGGCTTCCTCATGATCGCCTCAACGGTGAGTGCCATCAGTCCGGGATTGAGTTTGGCTTTGAGAAGGTCTTTGGAATAGAAAACACCGACGATTTGCTTGCGGTCAGTGCTGATAATCGGAATTCGGGAGTAGTGGAGCCCGCGCATCGCGTCCAGCGCGGCTTTGAGCGTGGTGTTGACGGGCAGGGTGCGGGTCTGGTTGAGGGGCGTGAAAACGTCAGCGACGGTGGTGTCGTCCAAGTCGAAGACGTTTTTTATCAGTTCGAGTTCGCTTTGGTGGACCGCGCCTTCGCGATGTCCTTCCTCGACCATCAGAAGAAAATCAGATTCTTTGAGAATGGATTCGGAGTGCGCCCCCGCGGACTCCGGGATCTCGTGCCCGTTACCTGACCAGCGGCCGATCAGCGAGACGACTCCTTTGACCAGGAAGCGGATAGGTTTGAACGCGTCGTAGATCACCGTGAGCGGCCCGATCGCGAGGGTTGCGATGAGCTGGTTCGCGCGCGCGGCGACCACTTTGGGAGTGACCTCGCAAAGAAAAAGAATGACGGGGGCGGTGGCGAGGAGTCCGAACAGAGTGTCGACCGCCCAGGGCGGGATGTTTCCGGTCGAGCCGATTTCCGCTTTTCTGAAGTTCGAAACCGAATTCGCGACGATGCTCGAAAGGGAGATGTTCACGATCTCGTTCATGACGAGAATCGTGATCAGTAGCCCTCCGGGATCACCCAATAGCCGCTTGATTTTGCGATGGCCCGTCCGCAGACGCTCCTTCATCGAGCGGAGCTGAAAACGGGAGAGGCTGAACAGGGCTATTTCAGATGCTGAAAGGTACGCTGATACCGAAACCAGCAGGATGCAGATCAGGAGCTCAAGCGAAGTCACAGAACTGAGATGTCTCCAAAACCGTCCGGAAAGTCAATGCTCAGGCGACCTTGTCGTAATCGGGCGCCTTTTTGCGTGTCGGCCTTTGAGGAGCTGAGGAGGAGCGCTTGTTCAGGGTTCCTCCCACTATCTTCTGCGTGAGAACGACACTCAGGACGTCATCGATCGTCTTCACCGGAACGAAGGTCAGGTTCGCCCGGTACTCTTCCGGGATATCCTCGAGGTCCTTCTTGTTCTTCTCCGGAATGATGATCGTCTTGATTCCGTGGCGCATCGCTGCGAGCGCTTTTTCCTTCAAGCCGCCGATCGGCAGAACGCGTCCGGTGAGTGTGATCTCGCCGGTCATCGCCACGTCCTTGCGGATCGGAATCCCGGTCAGCCGTGAGATCATGGCTGCCGCCATCGTGATACCCGCGGAGGGGCCGTCTTTGGGCACGCCACCGGACGGGAAGTGGATGTGGATGTCGGTTTCGGCGAAGACGTTTTCGTCGATTCCGAAATCCTTCGCCCGCCATCGGATCAAGCCGAGGGCTGCCTGGCCGGATTCTTTCATGACGTCACCGAGATGCCCGGTGAGAATCATGCCGCCTTTGCCCTTCATGGTCGTCGTTTCGACGTATAGAATCTCGCCGCCGACCGATGTCCAGGCAAGACCGGTGGCTATGCCGATCTCATCGTGCTCCTGCTCGTCTTCACGGGTGAAGACGGCGGGGCCGAGAAATTTGTGGACCAGTTCCTGCGTGATGGAGGTCTTTTCGCTTTTGCCTTCCGCCACGAGGCGCGCGGTCTTGCGGCAAACGTTCGCGATATTGCGCTCCAGATTGCGGAGCCCCGCTTCACGCGTGTACTGCGAGACGATCGCGCCGATCGATTCGTCGGTGAACTCGATGTGCGTGTCCTTGATCCCGTTTTCCGCCTGCTGTTTCGGAATCAGATATTTCCTCGCGATGAAGAATTTTTCCTCTTCCGTGTATCCCGCGAGTTGAATGACTTCCATTCGGTCACGCAGGGCGGACGGAATCGTGTCCAGCATGTTGCAGGTCGTGATAAACATCACGTTCGAAAGATCGAACGGGACATTCAGGTAGTGATCACGGAAGGAATTGTTCTGCTCCGGATCGAGCACTTCGAGCAACGCCGCCGAGGGATCGCCCCTGAAGTCGCTGCCGAGTTTATCGATTTCATCGAGGACGAAAACCGGGTTGTTCGTTCCGACCTGTTTCAGGCCCTGAACGATGCGTCCGGGGAGCGCGCCGAC
>MEQK01000200.1 GCA_001770175.1 Bdellovibrionales bacterium RIFOXYD1_FULL_55_31
CTTGAGCGTGATGCTTTCCTGGATCAGCTCCATTTTGCGAGCGACTCGGACCGGAGCGGTCATTTCTTTGGAACCCTGAGGGGAATCTTTTCGCTAAGCCGCTGATAAACGACGGGCGGAACGTAAGCGGATACGTCCCCGCCGTAATGAAAGAGTTCCTTCACGATACTCGAACTCACGAAATAGAGATTCTGAGCTGTCATCATGAACAAGGTCTCAACGTCGGGGTTCAGCTGCTTGTTCATGCTGGCCATCATGAATTCATATTCAAAGTCGCTTGCGGCGCGAAGACCCCGGATCACGGCCGAAATCTTGTGCATGCGCGCGTATTCCATGATCAGCCCCGGCCACTGGTCGACCTTGACTCCGGTCCGCCCGGCCGTGACCTCGCGGATCAAGGCGACTCTCTCGTCAACGCTAAAGAGCGGATTCTTGCGGCCCGTACCGGCCACGACAATCGTGATTTCCGGAAATAGCGTCAGAGATCGATCGAGGATGTCCAGGTGCCCGTTCGTAATCGGGTCGAAAGACCCGGGATAAATGGCTTTACGCATGCTCCCTTTCGTAGGTGCTCAGAATAGCATCACCATAGTTTTTCTCGCGCGTTTTGACAAGAAACGCGACCCGCTCCGGCAAAGAATCTTCCTCGATCCGGGATTTGACCCGGCCCCACTCCAGGCAGAATCGTCCTCCGGGTTTCAGAATGCCCTCCCAGGGCGCTTCGTTCAAAAGCTTTAATTCCCAGCCTCCCGAATAAGGTGGATCAGCGAACACGACGTCGTAGGGCCCCGCATGAAGAACCCGCTTCCACGACCTTTCAACCGGTTCCGAGATGACTTCAACGCGACTCTTCACCGAAAGCAGTCCGATGTTGGCCTCGAGTGCTTTGAGCGCGTCACGATGATTCTCGACAAACGTGACACGTTCAGCTCCCCGTGAGAGCGCTTCCAGGCCGAGCGCACCCGAGCCGGCAAACAGATCGAGAACATTGGAATCGGGAATCACCGTTTGAAGGGAATTCAACAGAGCCTGTCGGAGACGGGCTTGAGTGGGCCGGGTATGAACGCTCGCAGGAGTCTGAATCATCCGCCCGCGAAATTCACCCCCGGTCAAGCGAAGCATGAGTGTGCCCTAATGATAGCTCAGGCGGCTCTCTTCAGGCCTCGTCGGCGGACCGGAATCTTGAACTCGGTTCCATCCGAAAGCTGCACCTTAAGCGTGTGATCCGTGAAGCCGACAATGACTTCCTCGCCTTCGAAGTCGTACTTCAGACTCA
Source organism: Bdellovibrionales bacterium RIFOXYD1_FULL_55_31 (assembly GCA_001770175.1). Taxonomy (GTDB): domain Bacteria; phylum Bdellovibrionota; class UBA1018; order UBA1018; family UBA1018; genus XYD1-FULL-55-31. The sequence continues at coordinate 1,277 of MEQK01000200.1, forward strand.
GTGTCATGTTGCCGGTCAAAGTCATCGTGAGGGCCCCTTCGCTTGCGCCGGCTCGCGACGGAGCGCTGGTCCGAACAGGACGCTGCTCGACTTCCTCTTCGGTTTCTAGGTCGCTTGAAAAATCACCCGCATTGTCGCTTTCAACGTTATCCAATGACATGTTGGTCTCACTTTCCTCGGCTGCGGTCGCTTGTTCGGTTCCGATCTGATCCAATAGGCTGTTTCCTGTTGATGGTTCCTCTTCCTTCAGATCACCGAGCGTCTCCTCCATCGAGACATCTCCCTCCGAAGCATGGAACTCGCCCATGGCGTCAGCGGACGGCTCGTCTTCGGACTCCCCGGACTCCCCGCCTTCCCCTCCTTCAATGACCTTCAGATCGGGTTCGTGCGGCTCATCGGCGGCGGACGTCCCTGCCGGCGCAGAATCAGCAGAAGCGAGTTCTTTTTGTAAATCTTCGATCTCGCTCATGATCTTATCAATCTCATCCTGCGTATCGGATTCCGGAGCTGTCTTCGTTTTTGGTGCAACAGTCATTCTCGTTTCCTCACGTTAGGCCTTCTGGCGCAATTCTGGCTCTGACAACTTTTTATCGGTGTTTCTTGAGATCTGCTTGAGGCCCTGCTTGAGGCCAAAAACGCTCTTCGGCGCCCGTTTACCAGGGATTTCCCTGAGAGGTGCGTCATAATTCGCTTGTCAGCGCCGTTTCCGACATCTTCTCAGATTTTTTCCAATCTTTTTGCGATCTTTGAAGACGCGCTGCCCTGTTTGCGATACTAAACCGCTTCCCATGAACACTCGAAATATTTGCATCATCGCCCACGTTGACCACGGAAAAACCACCCTTGTTGATTTCATGCTTCGCCAGTCCGGCGTATTTCAACAACACCAGGTCCTTCAGGAACGAGTCATGGACTCAATGGACCTCGAGCGTGAACGCGGGATCACGATCCTCGCCAAGAACACGTCGATCAATATCAAGGGCACGAAGATCAATATCGTTGACACACCGGGCCACGCTGATTTTGGCGGTGAAGTGGAACGAATTATCGGCATGGTGGATGGCGCCCTCCTGCTCGTGGACGCCGCCGAAGGGCCGCTTCCGCAAACCCGTTTCGTGCTCCAGAAGGCACTCAATGCCGGGCTTAAAATCGTTCTCGTCGTCAATAAGGTCGATCGTCCGGAGTGCGTCGACGGAAGCCGTGTCCGGGAAGTCGTCAACCAGACGTTCGACCTTTTCTTCGAACTCGGCGCGACTGACGAGCAGATGGAATTCCCGATCGTTTATGCCTGCGCGCGCGAAGGCTGGTGCGCCCGAAATTTCGACGAAATTCCCGATCTCATCGCGGGTCGCCGCCAGGGGACTCTCGAACCGCTCTTTGACCTCCTTCTCGAAACGGTGCCGGAACCCAGGACGGTGCCGAACCAGGATTTTCAGATGCTCGTCTCGAATCTCGCCTACTCTGATTATGTCGGGCGCCTCGCGATCGGACGGATCACCTCGGGAAACGCCCAGCGAAACCAGAGAATCCTTCGCCGTGGAATGGACGCGAACGGAATTCCGCGAAACGAGTTCTTCTCCATCGCCCGGATCTATACTTTCGAAGGTCTGAAGCAGACTGAAACCTCGTCGATTCAGGCGGGCGACATCGCCGTGATTGCCGGAAACGAATCGGTTGAGATCGGAGACACCCTCACCGCCAACGAAGCCGTTGCCGCTCTGCCGAGAATCGTCGTCGAAGCGCCCACCCTGGCCATGGTATTTTCGGTGAACACGTCGCCTCTCGCCGGCAAAGAAGGCGAAGCGATCCAGTCGCGAAAGCTCCGCGAGCGCCTCCTCCGCGAAGTTCGCGGAAACGTCGCGCTCCGATTCGAAGAGACTGAATCGCCCGATCAGTTTCGCGTCCTCGGGCGCGGGGAACTCCAGTTCGCGATCCTGATTGAACAGATGCGCCGCGAGGGTTTTGAATTTATGATCGGAAAGCCGATCGTCCTCATGAAAGAAGACGAAAACAGCCAACGCCTCGAACCGCTCGAACACACCGTGCTCGATCTGCCGGAAAAATTCGCGAGCGAGGTAACAAGCCTCTTTCAGCAGCGCAAAGGAATTCTGAAGAAATACGAAGCCCTCCCGACGGTCAGCGGCGCCAGCTCCCGAGTCAGGCTCGAATTCGATATTCCCACTCGAGGTCTTCTCGGTATCCGTTCCCGTTATCTCACGCTCACGCGGGGCGAGGGACTGTTCAGTTCGCACGTTCTTGGCTATGTGCCTTTCAAAGGCGAGATTCCGCATCGAAATTTCGGCGCCCTTGTCGCGGACCGCCTCGGTTCGACGGTTGAATACGGACTTCTCGGGCTTGAGGATCGCGGAATCCTGTTTCTCGGCCCCGGCGTTCCCGTTTACGAAGGAATGATCATCGGCGAGTACAACAAGGAAAACGACCTCAACGTCAATCCCTGCCGCGAGAAGAAGCTCACGAATATTCGAGCTGCACACGCCGAAGTTCTCGTCACCCTCTCCGGAATTCGCAAAATGTCGCTCGAGCGCTGTATCGAATGGATCGATGACGATGAATGGATCGAAGTCACTCCTCAATCCGTACGACTGCGCAAGAAAGTACTCGCTCAGACTCAAAGGAGCGTCAAACGATCGGAGCGGGTCTGATAGGCGCGACTCCCTCCGGCACCCACGGTTATTTTGACCGCCGAGGCCTGAGCCCGGGCGCAGGCCGGAACATGAGCCCCGTCGTTCTGGGCCGAACCGGATGGTCCGTAGGCCCGGTTGGATTCGGCGCTTACAGAACGGTTTTCGAGGAACACGAAGAGGCGCTCCGCACCGCACTTCTCTCAGGGTGCAATCTGATCGACACCAGTCCGAGTTACGGCAATGGCTCTTCCGAGCAACTGATCGGAAAAGTAACCAGCTCCCTCATCTCCGAAGGCGCCCTTACCCGTGAGCAAATCATTCTCGTGACGAAGGTCCCATTGGGCCCGCAAACTTCGATCAATGACCGACTCACCCGCTCACTCGAACGGCTGAGAACGGATTCAATCGACGTTCTCCTGCTGGAAAATCCCGAGTACTTCCTGAAAAACGGCGGCACTCACGCCGAGTACTACCGGCTGCTCAGGACCGCTTTCGAAGACCTCGAGTCAGAAGTATGCCGCGGCCGGCTTCAGTATTACGGAATTTCGTCAAACACCCTGCCCGAGCCAAAAGACCACGACACGTTCACCTCACTCGAATTCGTCTGGGAAAACGCGCAGTCACTCGGCAGCAACCATCATTTCGGGATCATCGAATTCCCGCTCAACCTCCTCGAACCGGGGGCGGCCGTCGAAGCGAATAACAACACAATGACACTCCTCGAATTCGCGCGCGCACGCGATCTCGGAACGCTCGTCAACCGCCCTCTCAACGCGCTTCGCGGCCGCTCGCTTTTTCGTCTTGCCGACCGGGCGGCCCGGCACGGGGGCTCTTTCGAGAAAGACGAACTCGAAAACGCCTTGAACGACACCCTGCAACTCGAAGCCAATTATCCGGGCGAAGAAGTCGTTTCTGCCGGCCAGATCGCTTGGGCTCACATGCTGCGCAAGAATCTCGATCAGCTCGTCGGTATCGAAAGCTGGGAACATATTCTCGCAAACCGCATCCGCCCCATTCTTTCGCCAGCAATCGAAAGGCTCGCCGCGAACCCGGAATTCGCGTTCTGGGCCGATGAATACCGCTTTAGATCCGAGGAACTCTTCTCAGCCGTGTCGCGCTTTCTCGAAAAGCAGCACGCGAACCGCTCGGAAATGATTTCGCGTCTGCTCGTCGAAGCCGCGCCGGAACTCGAAAGCTCACAGTCGCTTTCGAAAAAGGCGATTCGCGTTTACCGCTCCCTCCCCGGCGTCCACTGCGTGCTCGTGGGTTTGCGACAAGTCTCCCACGTCCGCGAGGCGCTTGAACTAAAACCCCCGATCAGCGCGCAATCGGCGCTGAACGCACTTCGCGCGGTGCAGGAGTCGTAAACCGTTCCTCTTAAGTTCTCCGCGAGATCAATGGGTCCCGGGCGCGGCATTTCAGAATATCGAAGAACATCGATGAATCGGATGCACCTGGACCGCTCAAATTCTGCCGAAGAAAATCATCTGCAAATCCCGAAACGCCTTCCGCTCGAGCGCGCTCTGCGCCCGAACTCGCGCCTCGACCAGCGCGCGAGACTCAGCACTCAGCGGTCCTGAAGCGGTTTTGACCATCACCATGAGACGGAGCGGAAAGCTGCTCACGACCTTTGCCCTAGGAAGATTCTCAGCGGTGAGGGTCGTGAAATCTTGAAGAGAGAATGCCGCCCGAAGACTATTGACATAATCCTTCTCAAAAACTTCCGGGAGCATTCCTTTCTGCCTGGCTAGAAGTAACTCAATGCTCTTCTCAGTTTTGAGCCTCAGAAAATCGACCAGAAATACACTGCCCTCCGGCTTCAGAATACGTTCAATCTGGCGAAACAACCGCCCGAGGTGCTCGCAAGTCGGAAGATGATGCAAGGCCATCGTACTGATCACTCCGTCCGCCGATCCCGATTCGATCTCCTTCAGTTCGGTGATATCGCTTTTAAGAAACTGAACGTTTTTTAGCCCTTTTTCCTGAACATGTTCCCAGGCGAGCTTAAGCATGTTGTCTGAAAGGTCGACACCAACGAAGTGAATGTGCGGATTCAGCTCAGCAACACGGCCAAGGGCGCGCCCCGGACCGCACGCGAGGTCATAAACTTTCCCACAGCCCCGGATCGTCCGGGTAATATGAATCGCGTGAAAAAGGTGACTGGCCGCGAGTTCCGATTGTCCTGAAGCGACCTCGGCGAAAGCACGGGTTTGAGCCTCATCTTCCATCGCCTGAACGGGTTCCGGAACCCTGAGACCCGATCCGCGGGCCCAAAGTTCCGTAAAAATCAAACGAAGCAAGGATAGGGTCGGCATCTTGTAAAGATATCGGTGTTCAGGTTGGATTGCATTTTGATTTTGCAAGCGCTCCTGAAGATCGTTAAACGATAATCTTGCCGATCAAATCCGCAATCGTAGCCGCGCGGGGCGCCTTTTCTCCTGCTTCTCTTTCAAGCGGGACCACTACATACGCCTGAGGCGATATCGGAGGCTCTGCTTTCTGCTCTCGTCGCGACGCTTTTGCCGAAGATGCCGAACGTGACGAGCTTGCCGCCACCCACACCGTCCCTGTGATGAGCGCTCCCACTGCAATCAGTGGAAACATATACAAACCACCTTCCTCCCATATTCCATTTTACACCCGAACGATTTAACAATGAAGGCTGTTCTACTTTGTTGAAGTTACTTAATAATTCTGAAACCTAGGCATATTTCGCCTATTTACGTTCCTCCTTCTTTCTTCGACAATGATCTTATGAGCGCTTACGCGGATCGCGCGGCGCCGGCTTCTTCGCCGTGCCCGACCGGAGATTTCGAAAATTTCGTGATCAGCAATCACCTCGAAGAGAAACCAGCCGCGCCCAAAACCCCGGTTACCACACCGCCCGCGTCTGATGACGACGACTTCGCTTTCCCCGAGGCCCTGACCAGTCCGAACCTCTTCCAAGCCATCCAGGGGATCGAACTCGCGCTCCACAAAGAACGCGCCAGAAGCGAACGTCTCCGCACCGCCCTCGCCGATCTTCATGCAAAATACCGTCACCACGTTTTGGCTCTTCAGGAGCGCCTCAAGAACGCCAGTAATCGCGAGCAGGACCTCCTCGCGCAACTCAGCCCGCAACACCAACTCGAGAACAATCTCCGCGCCCAACTCGTGACCGCGAATCAACGCGCGGAGGACCTCAAAACTCAGCTCGATCGATTTCACCTCGAAAAGTCCGAAGAAAAAACGAAAGCTCATTTCGAGCTTCAGCTCCTGCAATCGTCGCAGGAATTCAACGCCAAGCGCACGCAGCATCTCGAAGAGGCGCTCGAAGCCTGCCGGAGAGAGTTCGACGCATTCCGAATAAAAGCGGAGCAGGATAGAACCGCGTTGAAAGACCAGGAATCGCAGCTCAAAGCCTCTCTTCAGGCATCCCGAGCCGAACAGAAAAGCCTTTCAAAGAAACTGGCCCAACTCACGGCCGAGATCGACCAATATCGCGCCGCCTGGCTGAAGACCGCGTCGATTCAGCAGGCAAATAAAATGCTCGCCGCGCAACGCGATGAACTGCAGCAGGAAGCCGTTCGGATGCGGCAGCGACTCGCGCTGGAACAGCAACACCGCCAGGACGCCGAAGCAGCTCTTCAGGCCGAGCGCAACGAAAAATACATGCTCCTTTCCTGCTTGAAATCGGCGGAACTCAAACTCTCCCAGGCTGAGAGCAGAAAACCTTCCGAGCCCAGCGGCTTCGAAAACCTCACCCAGGACGACGCTGAAAAGCTCCTCAGCCGTTATCTCGCCGGGCATCTCGACACTAGAGTTTAATCAAGAATTCTGTGTACTTACCGATTCGGCACAAATCCCCACCCAACATTGACACAATGCATTATATCCGCTATTTATGCCATCGCGAAAGGCCGTACGTTATGATCGCCGCGAGGCTCCCCATTTTTTTCGCGATTGCTGCCGCTTCGGCGCTTCTGATGCTTTTTCAGACTCTCGGGACACGAGCGCACGCGGACCCCGGCCCCGATCTGGAAGCAAAGCTCAGCTTTCGTCCTTACTCGTCATCCTACCTGCCCTACACCGGTGGAAGACTCAGCCATGTCCAAGAGGCCGCTCCCGTTTTTCCTTACGCTGGCTGGATCGCCCCGAAACTGCTCGCCCAGCTCCAGGAACGATCAACGATAGAACGAATGGATCAGGCGCGCGTCGCGGTTCTGGATGCCTCCGGGACTAAAGAGCCACTCACTCCGAGGGTTTCCAAAACCCACTATGATCCGACATTTCCGAGCTGGGCCGGATTCTGCAATCAGTGGAGCGCGGCCGCGAGCGACCCGGAAGTCAACCGGATCATCCGCAAGACAGAAGGCCTGATCTGCGGCGACGCCCTTCTCACCAAAGGGGAAATCAAGGAACTCTTCACCGGCTTTTACGTCACAAAACAGCGGGAAATGTACGGAGACCGTTATCCGCGCAAAGAAGCAAGAGAGCGACGAAAATGGAAAAAACTGCTGGGCTTCGATGATTTGCCAGCCCATGTCTTTCACGAAAAACTTTACGAGAACCTCGCGCGCGATCAGGCCGTGATTCTGGACATGGAATCGTCCCCGGAGGTCTGGAACTTCCCCGTATTCGCGGCGGAAACGAAATTTTACGAATTCGAATTCGACGAGCGGACACCCTGGACGTTTGCCTGGCCGCAGATCTCTCACCTGCCGTCACGAATTCTCGAGGCAAAAGACGACGAGAGCCGCGAAGTCTTGAAACGGCTTCAGGAACTCGATTCGTTTCTCGAAAGGGCACTCGTCTCGAACGTCACGGGCGCCGAAGTCGCGGCCGCGGCCCGGCCGTTTTCGTTTCTGAAGCGGTATTTCGGATTCTCTCCCACCGTCAAAGATCTCATTCGAAAGCGCACTCGACTCATGGATTCCCTGGTCAAACAGGATCTCCTACGGCTCCAGACCGGATACCAGGTCAAAAGAGCACGAACTAAATTGGAGTTCGCGGTTGAATCGACGTTCGCCGCAACAAGTGACTTCTGGAGGCAGGAAACTTACGAATATCTCCTGATCGAACTGGATTCAAAGCTGATCAGCTCAGCTTGGCTTACCCCGCCGAGAAAACGGCCCGATTTCATGTGGGTTCCGATTCGGGCCAATCTGAAGGACCCCTTGCTCGCGACCGAGCAGTTTGCCTATCGGGACGCTCTCAAGGATCTTTACGACCTCACGTTACGCTGTATCGACGTCGCTGACATCGTCCAGCTATTTCAAACTGCCGAGTCGGCACCCTCGGACTTTTTCGCGGATCAGGATCGCGCGACTCAATTCGTGGCGGCCCTCTCGAAAGTTCTCCCGGTGATCCATGCGGACGTTCTGAAAGAAAAGCTCTCAAGATTCAATCCGCCCGCCCCGGGCCGGGAGAAGCTTTGATCGATTCCGCGCTTATTTTCTGACCAACCGGTAGAAGTCGGGATTGCCGGGCAACCGATCTGCCAGAGCTTTTGGGCGGTATCGAGAAGAACCGTCCCGGCGCCACAATGGTAAAATTCGATTTCACTCACCTTCTCTTTTTGATTCATATCAAAAAGCGTGTAGATGATTTCGGAATTGAACCAGACCAGGCCTTCGGCTTCCTGACGCGTTTCGATCGCCGGATTGACCCAGTAAAGTTCCAGCTTGTCGCCTGAAACCGTATTGGGGCTGACATAGATTCCGGCCTCCCCCTTCAGAAGATTCTCAAACTTAAGATCGTCGGCCTTAGCCACGATCTTTCTGCCCGAGGCGTCCTGAAACACACCCTTCCTGCTCTTCAGTTCGAGCCGGGCACCGTTCGAATCCTGATACTTGCCGCGATATTCCGAAGGGATCACGCCGCACGCCGAACTCGTCGCCAGAAGAATCGTTGCAAGCACCGCCTTCAGAACCCATTTTTGTTTCATATGTCTCGTCCTTTCGGTTTCTCACCAGCTCCGATCAGAATTCCACGCGGTGGACGACTACCGTCCGGCCGCTTTCCTGAACCTCGAGCTCCACGATTCCGCCGTTGTTTTCATGCTTCGCCAGGATCGGTATCACGAACTTCGTACTCTGTCCCTGAAGCAGCGGATTCAGGTACTGCGGGTTCGGCCCGATCACGACGAAGGCATCGGATTCGCGGCTGTCTTTGGCCAGAATGCGTGCCTTGAGCTGCAGGCTTTTCAAGACGACCCGCGAATTCACGTTCTTGACCTTGTAATAGAGGCGCGCGACGCCCCCTTTCGAAAGCGAGGCGGCGCT
>MEQK01000201.1 GCA_001770175.1 Bdellovibrionales bacterium RIFOXYD1_FULL_55_31
AATCGGGTATCTCCGCTGGCTTCAGCAGGGCGAACGCAAGGATCTCAGACTCGTGGTCATGTCCGCGACCCTCGATCATGAAGCGGTCGCGGGTTACCTGGGGAACTGCCCGGTGACTCGGGTCGATGCCAGGCGATTCCCCATCGAACTTGAGTATCTGCAAGCGCCGGCGGCAAAGCGGATCGAGTTCATGGTCCGGGATTCCGTTCGCGATGCGGTTTCGAGCGGAGCGGAAGGCGACTTCCTGGTTTTTCTACCTGGAATGGCTGAAATCAGAAGATGCGAGGAACTCCTTCGATCTCTCGATTTTGGGCGATTCGTTGTTTTGCCGTTACATGGCGATCTTTCGAGAGAGGATCAGGATCGGGCCATGCAAAAGGGCCCGGATCGGAAAATCATTCTGGCGACCAACATCGCTGAAACATCTCTTACGATCGATGGGGTAGGAGTCGTGATCGATAGCGGTCTGCACCGGCTTGCGAGCTATTCCTGGTGGTCCGGGCTGCCGTCTCTCAAGACGCGCGCGATCAGTCGGGCGTCGGCAGCGCAGCGAATGGGAAGGGCCGGACGGACCGGGCCGGGCCGATGCTACAGACTTTATACAAAAGGGGACTATGAATCTCGCGCGCCCTTTGACCGGCCGGAGATACAACGAGCGGATATCTCTCAGTCTTACCTCGAATTGAAGGCACTTGGGATATCACGAGTGGAACTGTTCCCGTGGTACGAAGCGCCTTCGAAGGAGTTGTTGAAAGGTACACGGGAGCTGCTTTTTCGGTTGGGAGCACTGGAATGTTTCGAGGAAGACGCAATGTTAACTCGCCTCGGCCGGGAGATGACGTTGCTTCCCGCTCATCCACGTTTGGCCAGAATGCTGCTTGAAGCCCGGAGGAATGGTTCCGTTCACGAGGCGCTCAATCTTGCCTCTCTCATTATGGAAGGTGAGCTCGAATCCCTGGATGCCCTCGACGCAGCGGTGTCTTTCGAACACCGCGTTCGAGCGGGGCGCGGCGGAGAGCGAATCCTGAAGACCCGCAGGCATCTGATGAACAGTCTCGGTCCGGTGCCGGACTCCAAGGGGCAGGATGATGGAACCGCGTCGGAGGCCCTCGCCCGAGCGGTTCTCGCCGGATTTCCTGACCGCGTCGCCAGAAATAGAGCGCTTCCGAGCAATGCTTCCATGAATCGTCAGGGTCGCGTCGCTCCAGCTCATGTGCCCCTCATGGAGCTTGTGTTCGCGACCGGTGGCTCGGCCGTTGTTGAAAACGCTGGAGTGCTCGCGTCATCTCAAGCTGGTCAAGGTGGTCAAGCTGGCGAGGCCGGCGAGACTGGATCTTCAGCCTTTTTTGTTGTTATTGATGTGCAGGAGCAATCTTTTCAGGGCGAAAACCGGAGTCGTCTTAAGATCCGCTCCGTATGTCCCATTCGCGCTGAATGGCTTTTCGATTTGCAGCCGTTTGGAGTAAGCGAAACCGATGAGGTGGCCTGGGATGCGGATCGGGAGGAGGTCGTCAGACTTTCCACCTTGAAATATGACCAGCTTTTACTCGCGCAGTCTCGAGAGAGTCCGCGAGATCCGGACCGGACTCTTGTTGTGCTTTTGAAGTCAGGACTGAAAGTCGACCCCGAACGGATGGAGACGATGGGATCCGGCGATTGGGTCCAAATTCTTGGAGCCTTACAAAAAGGGGCAGCGGCTTCAGAGTCGCTTGAGGGTTTTTTCGCGCGTCTCAGTCTGTTCTCTGAATTTCAGGCGAAAACTTCTTGTTGCCCTTCCAACGCCGAAGGCGGGCTTTCAGGCCGAGTGCTCTGGAATTTGATAAAACCTCTGCTTACCGGTATCACTCGATTACGGGAGCTGAAGGAAAAAAATATCGCGCAGGAACTCCAGCACGCTCTTCTTGGAAGCGAGTTTTGTGCGGCGCCGGGTCCCGGAATAGACGCACTCCTACCTTTGTCCGTCGTGCTTCCGAGAGGCCGCCGGGTAAAAATTCATTATCAGCTGGGACAGCCTCCCTGGACCGAGTCTCGAATTCAGGATTTCTTCGGAATGAAAGCTGGTCCGACTGTATTGCAAGGACGTGTTCCGCTCACCTTGCATCTTCTCGCGCCCAATCAGCGCGCGGTTCAGGTGACCTCGGATCTTTCTGGATTTTGGGAGCGCGATTACCCGGCCATTAGGAACGAACTCTGCCGGAGATACCCGAAGCACGCCTGGCCTTTGGATCCTCATTCCCCGCCGAGTCCATCAGCAAAGGGTGGTCAGAGGTAGAGATAGCGCAAAGTGAAATGCGCGACCGGACTGTCGACGGGCCCGGGCGCGGTGCGAATCGGATACGAGAGCATGAAATTAACCGAAAGCGGCGGAATATTCAGGCTCAAGCCGCCGGTATAAGAAGACGAGATCCTTTTGCCGGCGTCTCCTGGGTTTCTGTATACCGTCCCTAAGTCGCCCCCCACGAGGCCGCGAAGGGGGGGGAATCCGAACAGAGTTCCGATCGGAAATCTGATCTCGCTCTTCACGGCGGCGAGATAGGTTCCATAGAGTCGGTTATCGAGAAAAAAGTATCCTCGAAGGATATCGTCGCTCGAAACGAGAAAGGCATTCCCGAAGTCCTTCGCCCACGCGACACCGGTCATTCCCTGAAGAGCGAGCACCGTGCGTCCGGTAAGTTGGAAATACTGCGCGACATCCAGACGGACGCGCTGTGCGGTCGCCTGACGTCGCGGGAAGAAGCTTGTATCCGACTCGACGAGGATTCCAAAGCCGCTGACCGGCCCGGTATATGCTTCATACAGAATTCCATCATATCCGAGGCGAACGATGGGCCCGAGATGAAACTCGGACCCTGGATTGACCGCTTCCCATTCGGGCGCGATTACAGGATCACTGATATCGCTTCGCTTTACGGCGCCTATTCTCAACTCAAGGTCAATGTAGCTGAACGCCGCAATTGGATACTGGAGTGCGCCCAATACTCCGTATTCGCGATGCAAGTAGGTACGTGTGAAATCGTCGGTATGGAAGATGGTGTCGAGGCGAGGTTGAACAATTCCGTACGCGCCGGTCGTCCATTTCAGGCGTCCGACTTCGCTTGAAAAGAAAAGGTAGGCGTTCGTGTATTTCAAGCTGCCCAGCACGGAGAATTCACCCGAGATGTTGTAGTTTCTCATCAGATCGCTGACGCTTGCCGCGATTCCTCCCACGCTGCCGCTTCCGAAATACGCGAAGAGACCGTCAATACGCATGCCGGAGGTTATGAAGGGCCTGTAACTGTGTATCTGTGACTCTGGAATTTCGGCCAATTCGGGCGACCACGGCGCCGCTGCCGGACTCAGTCCAACAGGTCCCATCAGCTGAGTGGAATCGATTTTTCTCGAACTTACATTGTCTTTTATAACTTTGCCGAAGTTCTCGAACCGAACCAGGCGATAACGTCCGCTTTTGAATGCAAGAGCATAGAGCGATCCGGCTCGAACCTTCGGGTAAAACAGTCCCGTCTTCACGTCGGTCAGAGCAAATGATGAACCTCCGGCCCACTGATGGATCTGCGAGCTTCCGGTTTCCCACGACTGGTACACGAAGCTCGGTGCCCCGACGTCGCTCAGCCATTCCGGGGCGATCTGTTCTTTGCCAGGGGACGTAAGCTGTCGGAGAGTTCCGGTTTTCGGGTCGATCGCGAAGATGCCTTCCTTGCCATTATCAGTTCGATCGGATGCGGCGAGCAGTTTTCCGTGATTCCAATTTAGGGTTCGCCAGTTGTAGTGACCGTCGGTGATCTGTTTCAAAGGCGCCACTGAAACATGGTTCGGAATTCCTTTCGAAAGATCGAGAACGTAAACATTCGTCCAGCCTTTCGGCGTCAATCCGACCAGCGCCAAGGATTTTTCATCGGGGCTGAAAGCGATCGAGCTGACCTGGATGAGGCCATTGGCATGGAGCCTTGTTCTAATCGGGTCCAGGAGCTCGATTTCTCCCGAAGGATCGCGCAAAATCCGGCGGGTTTCGAGTTCTGGACCGGACGTCGTTTCCACCACATAAGAAACGAGGTTTGCGGACACGGTGACCGTCGGGTTTTGGAGAAAATAGAGGCTGAGCAGATTTGGCTGGCGATCACGGGCGCATTCCATTGTTTTTTTCGATTTGAAATCGAAGAGACGAATCGAGGCGACTCCGATCAGCGGGTCGACCTCGCGATAGACGAGTAGGTTGCCATCGGGAGAGAGATCGAAGTAGTCGAGGTTCTCACCCGGCTCTTTCATGACCACTGCATCATCAATTTGTTCGCGATGCTGGTTAGCCTCGTGCTGGTAGGCACGCTTGAGATAGTCCGTCCAGCGGGTCTCGATCTCTTCCGGGGTTCGCTTCAGGTCGGCGCTAACGAGTTCCCTAAAACTCCAGGAAATCTTCCCTTCGCCAGTCGCTAAGTGATCCAGAATTCTCTGGCTCGTTCCGGAACCGAATTCCGTCTCCAGAAATGTGATCTTGGCCTGGCCGATTTTGTACACGTGAATGAAATCGAGGGCGCCGTCTTCGAAGAATCCCGGAATCGAATAATCTCGTTTTTTATCGGGGTACAAGATGACGTCCCTCAGGTACATCCGGGACTCCGGGTCCATTCCATCAAGACTGTGGTATTCGGCCATCCCTTCGATGAACCAAAGTGGAATCATAGCCTCCATTTCGGCGGCCCGGTATTCGTCTTTTGACTGAAGCTTTTGAACCTGGAACTGGTGAATCATTTCATGTTTACTGACGTGATCGAATGCCCGTGCTTGTCCTAAATAGGGAATCGCCATCGTCGCTTCAGTCGTGCTCGTGATGCCTTGAACGCCTTCCGTAATAAAGAAGATGTTTGCCTGCTGGAAGTCCCGCAGAGACGTGAAAAGGAGATACGAGAATTTTTTGGGAGGCGAAAACTTGAACAGCTTCGTGAGCGCTTCGACCTGCGCTTGAATTCGGGGCACGACGAACCGTGCCGTCCAAAGCTCGTCTTCATAGAAGAAAAGGCGATATTCGCTCTTTCCCGCCGCGAGATCAGTGTAGTGCCAGTTAAAGCTTCGCCAACGCGGGTCAGGTTTTCCGGGATGACGGGGCGCAACGAATGCTTGCGGGAATAGTCTCGAACCTTCCGGGTTCAGCAATGCAGCAATGCCGACCATCTGTGCTTTTGCAGTGCTCGCGTTGAGAAGTATGGTGAGTGCGATGCCGGTTTTTAAAAAGGAAACGAGGGTTCTTGCCAAGCTGAGAAGACGCATTGCAAGCCTGGATGCAGGGGGCGAGCCAGTAAAGACCCTTCAAACGTTTTAATCGCGTTGAATATCGGTTTTTTCTTCCGAACGTCCCGAATGAATCCGGTATTCACGAAGTTTGGTGTAGAGGTGAGATCGATCCATGCCGAGGACGAGAGCGAGCCTGCTGATATTCCCCTTCATTTTGGAATACTCATCAGCAAGAATTCCACGCTCGAATTCTGCAACGCGGTCGTAGAAGGTGCCGTCTTTCGGCACCGGGTCAGGAGCTGGCGAGTTCGCTGGGCACCTGACCGCGTCGCGAAATTTCGGAGGGAGGTCGGATATATCGACCTCCGGACCCTCGACCATTGCAACCAGGTAAGAAACGAGATTTCCGAGCTCCCGGATGTTCCCGGGCCATGAGTAAGATTGAAGTAAATCGACGGCCTCGGGTGTAAACCGGAGACTCGCGGCTGATGCAGGTTGTTTGGAAAGGAAGTGTTCCACGAGAAGCGGAATGTCCTCTTTTCTCTGCCGAAGCGGCGCGAGTTCAATCGGGAGCACGTTCAGGCGCTGCAATAGGTCGTCCTTGAATTTGCCTTCACGGACCATTTGGTCAAGATCCTTGTTGGTGGCGCAAATAACGCGAAATGAGAGCTGGATTACCCGGGCAGAGCCAAGTCTCACGACTTCCTTTTCCTGCAGAACGCGGAGCAGTTTTGCCTGGATCTCGAGTGGCATGTTCGAAATCTCATCAAAATAGACGATTCCGCCATTGGCTTCCTCGAATATGCCTTTGGTCGTTTTCTCGGCTCCCGTGAAGGCTCCCTTTTCGTGACCGAAAAGCAGGCTTTCGGCGGTAGAACTCTGAATCGTCGCGGAATCGACTGCGACGAACGGCGCCAAAGAACCGTCGACCAGTGTTCTTCGCAATTGCCTTGCGACCACCTCCTTGCCGGTCCCGGTCTCGCCTGTGATGACGGCATTCGCCGGACTTTGCCGGATTCGCTCGATCGTTTTCCTCAAAGCTAAGATGTGAAGGCTTCGGCCGACGAGTACATGTTGCCGCTGTTGAGCGAGAACTTCGAAGTTCTGCTGCTCACGCCGTTGCAGGAGGGATCTTCGCTCCAGAGCACGAGAGATGACGTGAGTCAGCTCGTTTTGTTCGAAGTCTTTGACTACGTAATCAGTCGCGCCCAGCCGCATGGCTTCTCGAACAGCATTGAAATCCGTCAGACCGCTGCTCATGATAATCGCGATATCCGGATCACACTCCTTCAGGCGCGAAATAGCACGAAGGCCTTCGTCGGAGGTTCTCATCTGAATATCGAGCAGAATGGCATCAAAGGGATTCTTGGACAGTATCGCGATCGCCTCGTCGGTATTGTAGGCCGATCTGCACGCATAGACATTTTTCAGTGATTGCTTCACCGCGAGATGAAAGAGTTGGTCGTCATCACAAATCAGGACTTGAGGAGGGCGATCCATCGAATATTCCCGTCAGGTAATAGGCTCGGCCCTGTCACTCCTAACGGGCACTTCATTTAAGCCTGTAGCTTTCCACCACCATTTTCAAGCGGTTTTGTAGGGTTTTCCCAACGAAAGAGGATGATTCCTTCTATGCTCTACTGATTTCCTTTATTCCGTATCGACTACAAGCGAGCGATTCCTAAGCGGTTTTTCGCCGGACCGAAATCCGGACGTTTTGACTGAGAATTGGATCGTCCTTTGCTCTACGCCAGCCAGTTCTCATCGACATAACTGACCGGAATTGCCCGGACTGATTTCAAAAGAGGGGTTTATGAAAAAGTATTCAACGGAACTCGAAAAGCTGGTCCAGATTGCCCGACGAAGTAATGCCAACGTTCTTATCACCGGGCCGACAGGATCGGGCAAAACTCACCTGGCTCGAAAAATTCACGAGCAAAGCGAGCGTAAGCTTAAACCGTTCGTCAGCGTGAATCTCGCGAGTCTGCATGAAGGGACATTGGAATCGGAACTATTCGGCCACGAGCGGGGTGCCTTCACGGGAGCTGAGCAAAAACGTGTCGGCCGTCTGGAGCTTGCGAACGGGGGCACTGTTTTTCTCGACGAAATCGGGGAACTGTCGCCGCGACTTCAGGCTCGTTTGCTCGAGTTTTTGCAGTCCAGAACCATTTCACCGGTCGGCAGTAATCGCGAAAGCCGTCTTGATGTTCGTGTGATCGCCGCCACTCATCGGAATCTCGCTCGTGCAGTTGCGAAAGGGGAGTTTCGAGAAGATCTGTTTCACAGACTTCGGGTTATTTCGATCGAACTGAAGCCAATCCGCGAACGTTGGGGAGAATTGGATCAGCTCGTTCATGATTGCATCGAGGAGCTATGTGCGAAAGCCGGGCGCTCCGTTTTGCGAATTTCGGAAGGCGTTGCTGAAAAACTTGAAACTTACGAATGGCCGGGAAATTTACGCGAATTGCGTAATGTTTTGGAATACGCGGTGCTCGCCGGTGATGGGCCCGAAATAACTCTTGCCGATCTTCCGCCATGGTTTGGAATTGATGAGCAAGCGAGTGGTCACGCGGGAGCCGTGGCTGGCGCGGGTTTCGGGGTAGCTGAAGTCCAGTTGCCGCTTGATTATCATGACGCGCTTTCGAGTTTCGAGAAGATGTTTCTCGAACAAGCCCTGAGGAGGTTTCGGGGGCGGGTGAATTATACGGCCCGCAGAATCGGAATGAACAAGACCACACTAATTCGCCGAATGCGTTCCTACGGGCTTGGATCGGAATTGGAAGCCGCCGCTCACGACGACAAAAGAAAGATCTCTTGAGTGGGGCGGCGCGTCCTAAAATATCGAGGTTTTTATCGGGGAAATTGGGCCAAATCGTCGCAAGGGGCTTTAAAAAGCCGGGGTATATCGCGACGCGTCATTAGTTCGTTTGGCGCTTTTGTAAAAAAAACGAGCGGAAATGAAAATAAATGTTGCGCCGAGAATGCGTCTTCGCTATTTAAACGAACCTCGCCGCT
>MEQK01000202.1 GCA_001770175.1 Bdellovibrionales bacterium RIFOXYD1_FULL_55_31
CCTCGAATTTCGGGAGCTGCCCCGTGCCCGTCATCGTCGGACGATTCACCATGAAGGGGGGGATCACCTCCCGATAGCCATGCTCGCGCGTATGCAGATCAAGCATGAATTGGATCAGGGCGCGCTCGAGCGCGGCACCCGCTCCCAAGTAGAGGGCGAATCTCGCGCCCGAAAGCTTCCCGGCGCGCTCGAAGTCGAGAATGCCGAGCTGTTCGCCTATTTCGACGTGTTCTTTCGCCTCGAAAGTCATCTTGCGGGGTTCGCCCCACTTGCGAACTTCAACGTTCGAGGAACTGTCTTTTCCGCTCGGAACATCCGCATGGGGAATATTCGGAATTCGCAACGCGAGATCCTTGAACTGTTCCTCGACACCCCGAAGCTGGTCATCCAGCGCCTTCACCTGATCCCCAACCGCCCTCATCGCGGTAACTTTCTTCTCGGCCTCGACGGCCGCAACAGGGTCACCTTTGGCCTTGGCCTTGAGCTGCGCGATTTCCTGCGTCACGGAATTTCGTTGGGCCTTGAGCCGCTCCGTTTCCTGAATCAGCTCCTTGCGCCTCTTCGAAAACTGCGAGATCCGGCCAATAAGCTCCGGATCGGCATTTCGCCTTTTCAGCGCGGTTTCGAGTTCACCCGAATTTTCCTGGAAATATTTTGGATCCAACATTCGAATAAAGTACCACAGCGATCAGCCGGGATAAAGCCATGGCTCGCGCGCGTTTACTGGTATCTCTCGAAAAGAGCTCGATCCGGTGCGTCCGGCTCCATCTGAAGATACTTACGAAACGAAATTGCCGCGCTCGCCACGTCACCGGAATCCCGGTAAGCCATCCCGAGTCGCTTATGAATGATCGGATTTGCAGGATCATAAACCAGGGCGGCCTGGTAAAGGGCGATCGCACCCTGGTAATTCTTGATTAAATAGTTCGCATAAGCCGCGAGTTGCTTCGGCTCGGGATCTTTGGGTTTGAGCTGCATAGCCTTATTGTAAAACGTGATCGCGTTAACGAGATCTCCCGCCTCAACCAGCTCTTTTCCCAGGTGAATCATAGTTCGATAGCTTGCCGGGTTATTCTTCAACTCCGTGCGAAACTCCTCGATGGCGGTCTTGTGGTTTCCCATGATCGCGTAAAGCTGGCCCTTGTAGAAATGCAGATTCGGATACTTCGGATAAACCATATAGATCTTTGAAAGCTCTTCCGAAGCCTTATCGTATTGCAGCTTTTCAGCGAAAATGGCGTACCTCTCTAGATATCCCGAGGGGTCCGAAGGGTTGCGATCAGAATAGGACTGATAGGCCTCCAGGGCTTTGTCAATTGCCAGGCGTTCACTGCCACGCTTATTCATGTAGATCTGGCCTTGCAGCTTCCACGGATAGGCGTAATCGGGATTTGCCGCCATCGCCTGCTCGACGTTCTGCTGCGCCTGCTCCCACGCGCCCTTTTGGATCTGAAGTTCGGCGATCGCGGACAAAAGCTGGGCGCGGGCCGCTGTGCCTTTCTGAAGCTCATCCTGAAGCATCGTTATCGCGCGGTCGATACCCTCGGTGGCGGCGATACACTTCGCGGTTCCCACCAAGGCGTTGAAATTAAGCGGGTCAAATCGAAGCGCGAGCGCGTAAAAGAACGGCGCATCTTGGTAACGATTCGTCGCAAGAAGGCTATCCGCATACGCGATATAGACGTCCGGATCGATCACGTCGCGTTTCATCGCGTTCCGGTAGTGAATCTGCGCCTCGCCGTGCTGATTCTGCTTGGCATACATGTCGGCGGCGGCTTTGTCGATCGCGCTTTGAGGAACGGGAAGGCTCCTGAACTTATCCATGGCCTTCTTCGCTTCCTCCCATTCGTAACTCTGGATAAGAACCTTGATGTATTTTGACCAGACATCAATGGAACTCGGCGCGCGATCCGCCGCGAGTTTAAAGTTGGTCCTCGCGTTTCCGAGATCGTGCAGAAGAACGAACATATCCCCCATTTTTACGAGCGGAAGAGGAGATTTGTCGTTCACGTGCCTGGCTTGCATGAACTGGATCAGCGCTTCCTGGTACTTGCCGGCCTTGACAAGCTTCTCTCCTTCGCCAAGAAAATAGTACATTCGCGCGTCGCCCCGGTAAGACTTGATCGAGTCACCCGCTTTTGCCCGCAACGTATAGAGTTCAAGGAAGTATTCGTGATTTCCTGGATCGATGCGGACGGCTCTTTCCATGTAACCCATCGCGATATCGAGTTTCTTGTTCTGCTCCTGAAAAATCGCGTGGAGATAATACGCAAGCCCGAGATCCTTGGGGGCGAGCAAGGCGGGGTTATCGGTCAAAAATTGAAGGTGCGCGCCGGCGGATTTCAACTCGCCCCTGCGGTTGAGAAGATCCGTTATTCTGAGACGTGACTTCGCGTGATTCGGATTGAAACGAATCGCTTTTTCGTACTCCCGAAGGGCGGCGTCATAGTCCATCAGTTTTTCCGCGACGAGCCCGCGAAGGTGGAACAGCTTCGCGCTGAACGCCTTCTGGTCCGGGAACTGCGCGAGATAGCGGGCCGCACTCGCGGCATCGCCCCGATGATAAAACGCCAACGCGAGGTAATAGAACATCTCAATCCCGAATTGCTGATGGGTTTTCGTGTACTCGACAATGCGGTTCTGGGCGGCCTCCGGCTTATTGATGGTGATGTAAAATTCGACGTCGCTGATGACGGTTTCCGGAAGATCGACGGCCTTGGCCCTCGACATTTCAATCAGTTTCGAGATGACGGAAAAATAGTTTTCATCCTTGTTGGAGGAGTCAATCAGGTTCAGATAAGCCGATGCGAGCATCGCGAGAGCTTTCACGTTCTTCATGTCGTAACTTACGGCGCGATGCAGCTTCTCCGCTGCCCTTCGATATCCGAGGACCGTATCTGCCAGATACGGGCGCAGTGCTTCCTGATATAATTTGGCGCTCTTCGCCGGATCTCCCTGTTCCTTGACGTACTCCGGCAAACTGGGCCGAATCGGATGAAATTTATAGGGCTGCTTGAGCGGTTCAGCGAGAAACAGCTCATACCCAATCATCCCGAGAACAATCGCGATCATAGTCGCCTTCAAAACTTCCCTTAGCTTTCCGGTCGGCTTAGGGATGATGCTTTGTAAGGAGGATTTGGCGATCGACCGCTGAAAGACGACAGTTTTTTCAGTCGAGATTTTTCGGCTTTCGAGCAGAAGATTGTCTTCAACAGCCGGAAAGTCCAGAAAGGGATCTGCCGGGAACCGCTTTTCGTCAGCCGCTCCGATCATTTCTGTTTTTTCATCGCTCGAGTCAGGAGGGGGCAGTGGCTTCGCGACGTCGCCCGGCCGGCCGGGCACCGGATCGCTTTGGACATTTGGATTCTTATTCTTACTGAGCGTTTTTAGCTCAGGAAGGGGAGCCAGGCTGCTGCTGCCCGCGAAAACGTTAGTCGCGCCCGGAAGCGCTCGCGGCGAACCGGCGCCGCCGCGCTCGCTGCTCTGGGTGTTCTCTCCGAGAACGCTTCCGCGAACCCGCCTAACAAGGGCTGTCGCGATTTCCGGAATGAGATTGATGTCCTTCCATTCCCCGCTCGGGTACTCCCGCGCGATTTCTTTCCCGATGATCTGGTTTTTAGCTATAAGAAGACACACTCGCTCAAGGTCGAGAGGACCCAGTATCCGGCCTGAAGCGAGCTTAACTTTATAGCGCTTTCCGCGCGACACCAGCGGCCCTCCATGAGGGCTCCGATATCAAAGACTCGTTACGGCCTTCTTGGCGGCCGCAACAATTCTCGCCGGCAACACGCCAATCTGCAGCGTCAAGATGACCATTGCCGCAATTGCCGCAGCCGACCATACGGACACGCGCCTCCGGACCGGCACTTCATCCGGAGTATCGCGCATGTACATATAGACCAGAACCCTAAGGTAATAGTATACCGAAATCAGGCTGCAGAGCACGCTGATAACAACGAGCGGGATCTCGTTGGCCTGAATGGCTGAGTAAAACAGAACGTATTTTGCCGAGAACCCCGCCGTGGGCGGAATACCCGCGAGTGAAAACATAAATATCGCCAGCGAAAACGCCAGCCAGGGATGCCGTCGCGAGAGCCCCGAAAAGTCGTGCAAGTTCAGCCCGCCATCATTCCGGGCAGCGAGACTGGTCAAAATAACAAATGCCCCCAAGTTCATCACCGCGTAAGCCGTCAGGTACATGAAAACCGGAGCATAGCCCTGTTCACTCAGAGGTCCAGCGATCATCCCGACCAGAATGTATCCGGAATGAGCAATCGAGGAATACGCTAGCATTCTCTTCAGGTTAGTCTGAGTCAATGCAATGACGTTTCCGATCACCATGGTCAGCACAGCAGAAACCCAGAGGATGTCGTGAATATGGTTTTGAATGACGGCCGAAACACCCGACCCATATCCTGTGGCGATGAAAACGCGCAGAAAGGCCGCAAAGGCTGCCGCCTTGAGGCCGGTCGTCATAAATCCGGTCACGGGTACGGGGGCCCCTTCATAAACGTCCGGCATCCACATATGAAAGGGAACCACCGCGATCTTGAATAAAAAACCAAGAACCGCAAACCAAGCTCCGATCGCGAAGACTGGCGTGACGCCCTGGCCGGAGGCCGCCTGAAGGTACGCGAAAATCCCGCGAATGCTGGTGGATCCTGTCGCGCCATAGAGCAACGCCACTCCGTAGAGCAGAACCGCCGATGCGGCCGAACCCAGAATGAAATATTTCATCGCTGCCTCATTCGAGCGTCGGTCATTACGGCGAAAACCGACGAGCATATAAACCGCGAGGGACATCAGCTCGAACGCAATGAACATGACGATGAGATCCAGCGCGGATGCCATCAGCATCATTCCAAGGGCGGAAAACAGGATCAGAACGTAATATTCGGGTTGCTGGAGCTCTTCGTTATCCAGGTATTTGAGAGAGGACGCGGCTGTCACGATGGCCGAAACGAGAAAAATGACACAAAAAGAGTTCGCGTACGCATCTGAACTCATCATTCCGTTGAAAAGAAGCGTTGGCGGTTCTCTCAAGAGGACAAGTGCCGCGACCGTTCCGATAATGCTGCTAACAATGAAAATCAAGAAGGCCGGCCACCTCGATTTTACGACCCGCGCCGCGCTGAACAGGATCGCCAGCAGAGTGCCGGCAAAAACAAATAGATAGGGGCTAAGCGCGCGCAACTGGTCCGGGGCAAGAGTCAGTAATTCGGGTCGGATCGTTTTCAGCGCTTCCATTCTATTCCTCTTTTTCCTTCAATATGGCCGAAAGCTCAGCGATATCCCGGGGATTCAGCACCTCCGCCGTTTCGATCCGAACCTCTCCCCGGCTTCGGGCCACGAATCGATCGATCGCCGGCTCGAGCTTATCCAGGACTACGTTGGGAAATATGCCCATCACGAAGACGGCCACGAGAAGGGGGGCAAGGACGAGCGCTTCACGAGCCGAAAGGTCTGAGAGACCCTCGTTTTCTTTGCGCGTAATCGGGCCGTACATCACGCGTTGGAACATCCAAAGCATATAGACCGCCCCGAATATGACGCCGAGAGCGGCGACGCCGGCGAGCGCGGGACTGGTTCTCCAGGAACCGAGAAGGACCAGGAATTCGCCGATGAAACCATTCGTTCCCGGCAGCGCCATGGATGAGAGCACGATGATCATAAATGCGATCGCGAACAACGGCATGACACGCGAAAGACCGCCGAAGTCGCCGATTTCACGAGTATGGCGGCGTTCGTAAATCATACCTACCAGCAGGAACAGGGCTCCGGTTGAAATCCCATGACTGAGCATCTGAAAATATGCGCCCGTTGCGGCGATCGCATTCAAAGAAAAAAGCCCGAGGATCACGTATCCCATGTGACTGACGGAGGAGTAGGCGACAAGCTTCTTGATATCCGGTTGAACCATGGCCACCCAGGCGCCATACACGATCGCGACCGAACCGAGGATCATGAACGTGACCTGATAGTAAGCGACCCCGAGCGGCAGGATCGGGAACGCGATTCTCATGAATCCGTAGCCCCCCATTTTAAGAAGAACAGAGGCGAGGATCACGCTTCCGGCCGTTGGCGCCTGCACGTGCGCGTCGGGCAGCCATGTGTGCAAAGGAAACAGCGGAACCTTGATCGCGAACGCGAGCGCGAATGCGAGAAAAAGAACCGACTGCGTCGCCAAAAACGTCCCCCCGTTCAGCTGCAGCTTATAAAGACTGACGAAGTCCATGGAATACGCGCCAAACTGAATCTTGTGCTGATAGGCGAGATAAAAGATGCCGACAAGCATGATCAGCGAGCCGAACATTGTGTACACGAAAAACTTCATCGCCGCGTAAATCTTTTCCCGTCCTCCCCAAATGCCAATCAGGAAATACATGGGGACAAGCATGACTTCCCAAAAAACGTAAAAAAGGAAAATGTCCAAAGCGAGAAAAGTTCCAAGAATGGCGGACTCAAGGACGAGAAGCAGGAAATAGTATTCCTTTGTTCTCTCCTCGATGGCATTGAAACTGCTCAAAATCACGATCGGCATCAGAAAGGTCGTCAGCAGCACCAGCCACAAACTCAATCCGTCAACCCCGACGTGATAGGAAATCCCGAGCGCGGAAATCCACGCGACGTTTTCGACCAGCTGAAACTCCGACCCCGTGGGGACGTATCGCGTGTAAATCATCGCCGAAAGGGTAAGGGTCAGAATCGCCCCGAAAAATGCCCACGTTTTCACAAGCACCCGGGCGAAGCTGTTCACGCCGGCTCCCGCCGGTATCGCGAGCCCAACAAAGGCCCAGGCCAAAGGCAGAAAGACAGTCGCCGTCAAAAGATGCGAATCAAGCCACGCCATAAAGCAAATACCCCGCAGTGACGAGAATGCCGACCAAGATCACGAAAGCGTACACTTGAATCGACCCGGTCTGAATCAAACGCGCCGTCTGGCCCGTCCATACAGTGGCCTTTCCGAAGCCAAGAACCAGCCGATCGATCACAGCTATGTCAAATCCACGCCAGAGCGCGAGCGAAAGGCGGTAAATCGGTCTGACAAAAACAGCGCCATACAATTCGTCGACATACCACTTGTTTCGCAGGACTCCCGTGACCCAGTCCCAGCGCTCCTTGATTCTGTCAACCCTGGGGAGATTCGCATAGACCTTCAAGCCGACGAAGATGCCGAGCGCTGCCGCAGCCGTACTGACCACCATCAGGAGCCACTCCATTCCTGAGCCACCGGCCACAGCCGCCGATTGATGCGGCTGCCCAAGAACGGGCGAAAGCCAATGCTCAAGCCAACTCAGGTGAGGAATCGCGATAAACCCGCCGATGACACTCAAAACCGCCAGGATCTGAACCGGAATGACCATGATCCCGGGAGCCTCATGCACCCTGAAGCTTTCGCCTGGTGTCTGTGTGGACTTCTGAAATCTCGGCTTCCCGAGAAAGACGAGCGAAAAGAGCCGGGTCATGTAGAAAGCCGTAAGGATCGACGTGAGCAGCGCAAGGGCCCAAAACCAGACCGACCCTTCCGGCGAGCTGTACGCCCTCCACAGAATTTCGTCCTTGGTAAAAAAACCGGAGAACGGCGGAATACCTGAAATTGCCAGTGCTCCCGCCGCGAAGGCGAGAAACGTTTTTGGCATTTTTGTCTTCAGTCCCCCCATCTTCGTGATGTCCTGCTGTTGATGCATTCCGTGAATGACATTTCCAGCACCGAGGAATAACAGCGCCTTAAAAAACGCGTGTGTCACCACATGCCCGACACCAGCCGCATATGCGCCAACGCCGCAGCCCAAGAACATGTAGCCCAGCTGTGAAATGGTGGAGTACGCGAGGATCTTTTTGATGTCCGTCTGAGCGATCGCAATACTAGCCGCGAAAAGAGCGGTTGCAAGACCGGTGATCGCGACGACATGCGAGGCCATCGAAGAGAGTTCATAGAGGAAGTTCATCCGCGCCACGAGATACACGCCGGACGTAACCATCGTTGCCGCATGGATCAGGGCTGAAACCGGGGTGGGCCCCGCCATTGCGTCGGGAAGCCAAACGAAAAGCGGCAGCTGCGCCGATTTTCCGATGCAGCCGACGAAGAGACAAATGCAAACAGTCGTGATCATGCCAATGTCAGCTCCGGCGGCGCCCGCCTCCTGCGCTTGTCGCACGAGCGCGCGAAGCGCGGCGATGTCCAGCGTGCCGAATTTGGCGAAAATAATGAACATGCCGATCATGAAGCCCACATCACCAATCCGATTCACAACGAAGGCCTTCTTGCCGGCGCTTGCCTTTTCCAGATCCGAATACCAGTAGGCGATCAAAAGGTAACTGCAGAGGCCGACGCCCTCCCAGCCGAGAAAAATAAGCGGCAACGAGCTGCCGAGCACGAGGACAATCATCGAGAAGCAAAAGAGGTTCAAATAGGCGAAGAATTTTGCCGGTGTCTTATCGTTCTCCATGTAGCCGATTGAATAGAGGTGGATCAGGGTCGCGACTCCTGTAATGAACATAAGAAAAACCGAACTGAGCGGATCGAGTCGAAACGCGATGTCTATCGAAAGATTGCCAGCCGTGACCCAATTAAAAAGAACGTCCTCGACCTCCCGCTGGCTGACCGGCATTCCCTTGAGTCGGACGAAAAGGAGAAGCGACGCGAAAAACGAGGTGCCTATCGCCGCGGACCCGACAAGACCAGGAATGAGCGCGCCGGACCGGACCGGACGAGCCTGAAACAGCGCGTGCCAGAGGCCATTCGCGAGAAAGCCGAGCAGCGGAAACAATGCAATAAGAAAAAGCATGTACTCACTCCCTCAAGAGCTGAATTTGGTCCGTATCGACGCTTCTCAGTGTTCTGAACATCGCAACCACGAGCCCCAAACCCACTGCCGTTTCCGCGGCGGCGACGGTTATGATGAAAAATACGGCAACTTGCCCCCCGAGATTCTGAAGCAGTTTGGCGTAAGTTACGAACGTGAGATTCACCGCGTTTAGCATCAGTTCAATGCACATCAGAACAACAAGGATATTCCGCCGAATCAGCAGGCCCGTGAAGCCAATAAAAAAGATTATGGAGCAAAACGACAGGACAACCCATGGCTCAACCTGACTCATTTCGCCTCCTTTGACTTTTTCTCGATGACGCCGCGTTTGGCGAGAACAACGCTGCCGATGATCGCCGCAAGGAGAAGAACG
This sequence comes from Bdellovibrionales bacterium RIFOXYD1_FULL_55_31, assembly GCA_001770175.1. Taxonomy (GTDB): domain Bacteria; phylum Bdellovibrionota; class UBA1018; order UBA1018; family UBA1018; genus XYD1-FULL-55-31. The sequence goes on from MEQK01000202.1 coordinate 9,184, forward strand.
GACGTTAATTCGAACGGCAGTACGTATTCCGAAAAAAGCAGCTCCGAGAGAACTCGGGTGTTCCCGCCGGCGGCTTGAATGTTTTCCGGAGAAAACGGCCCCGGCTGAAGCGGCGCCGATCCGCTCCTGAAAACGCGCCCGAGCAGGAAGACCATGCCGAATGCGCCGAAGGCCGCGAAGACTCCGGTCAGAATCCGACCCCGCTTATAATCAAACGAAGCCTGTTCGACGTTCAACAACATGATCACGAAGATGAATAGCACCAGAATCGCGCCGGCGTAGATCAGGACCTGAAGTGCAGCCACGAGGTGCGCGTCCAACAACGCGTAAATTCCCGCGAAGGAAAAGAACACCACCAGAAGACTGAACGCGCTCGCGATTGCGCTTCGGTTCAGGATCACAAGGAGCGAAAACAGAATCGACGTCCCGGCAAATACATAAAAAAAGCCCGGCGAAATATTCATCACTTGTTTCCCCGCTGCTCAAGTAAAAAGGCCTTGTCGTAAACCGGTCGCCTCGCCGAGCTCATCTCATAGATCGTACTCAGCTTTATCGCGTCCTTTGGGCAAGCCTCCTCGCACATTCCACAAAAGCAGCACCGCAGAATGTCGATTTCGAACTTAACCGGATATTTTTCTTTATCGGGCCGCTCGCCGGCTTCGATGTGAATGCATTCGGAGGGGCAGACGGTCGGACAGAGCATGCAGGCGGTGCAGTTCTCGACACCGTTCGTTGCCTTAATGTAATGCTGTCCGCGAAACCGTTCGGAATATCGGCGCCGCTGTTCCGGATATTGGATCGTGACCTTCCGAGAAAAGAATTTCCGGATTGTGATCCAGAGCCCGAGAATGATCTCGAACAAATAGAATCGTGAAAAGAAGGCTGTTTTCCGCTTTACCAGCATAACTCAAACCCATCCTTTATAGACCAGCGCAGCCGTAACACAGATATTGGCCAAAGAGAGCGGGAACATCACCCGCCAGCCGAGGTCCATAAGCTGGTCATAGCGAAAGCGGGGCAGCGTCCACCGGACCCAGACGAAAAACCACATGAAGAAGGCGATTTTCACGGTGAACGAAATAATCTCGAATAAGACCCGAATCCAATCTTGAGTGCTGCCTTGGAGATGAAGCGCTCCGAGAACGGTCCCCATTCCCGGCAGAAGCTGGTATCCGCCAAAGAACAAAGTCACGGCGAGACCCGAAGCGACAGCCATATTCATGTATTCGGCCATCATGAACGTCGCGAATTTCATGGCGCCGTACTCAACGTGATATCCGACGATTTCGGGCTCTCCCTCGGGAAGATCGAACGGTAGCCGGTTCGTTTCGGCGAACACGGCCGTCAGGAACACCAGGAAACCAATTGGCTGGACGAAGATTCCCCACCTGGGGATGACAATTGGACCGAATGACAGCAGGGCCTCGCTCTGAAGTTTTACCATTTGTCCAAGCTCGACGGTCGAATGGATCATAACCAGCCCGACCACCGATAAGGCGAGCGAAATTTCATAACTGATCATCTGGGACGAGCTTCGCATGGACCCGAGAATGGAAAAGCTGTTATTTGAGGCCCAGCCTCCCATAATCAAGCCGTAAACCCCCAACGAGGCGATCGCGAAAATATAGAGAAAACCGACGTTCAGATCCGCGGCCTGCATCGGGATCACCTGTCCGGCGATCGTAATCGGGCCCGCAAACGGAATCACGGCGAAGGTCATACATGCCGGAACAAGCACAACGATCGGCGCGATGAAATAGTAAAACGGTGAGACATGAGCGGGAACCCGGTCTTCCTTAAATAGAAATTTGACCGCATCAGCCACCGTTTGCAGCAGCCCAAAAGGACCCACTCGATTCGGCCCCCGGCGAATCTGAATAAAGCCCGCGCCACGCCGCTCTACCCAGTTCATCACCGGCGCAACACTGAGAAGCATCGTGATCACGAAGCCTGTCTTTGCGAGGACGGCCACCCACTCGACACTCATCGGGCGCCCTCCTTGTGATTGATCCAAGTCATCAAAACTTCCGGAAGTCCCTTGCAGCCGTCCGGCGGCGCGACGGCCCGGCGGAACGTCTGCTCGCGTCCCTGAAAATTGACGACTGTTCCGTCCTTCTCGGCAAAGGTAACTCCGGGCAATACCGCCGCGAAGCTCTCCACTTCCTTCCGTTTAAAAACCCCGATGCCCACTATTTTCGACAGTTTTAATTCGGGCAGAACCGCGCGACCGCCCCTAACAATAAGAACGGCATCGGTTCCCGCCGGAAGCTTTTCAAACCCGTTGTAACCAAGCTTCTCCAGACCATGAAGATTGGCGGTACGGCTTTTTCTTTTGAGTATCTTATCCGCCGGCCCGTCGTCCTTGCTCGAGATGATCTCGGGCGTTCCAAAATGGAAAAACGGCGCACCTGGAAATTTTCTCGGGAGAAACTCGTCACGGAGCAGTACGGCCTCCTGCTGAGTGAGATCCGAGCCGACAAGAATCGCCGGCTTCTTCGCGTTCATCGTCTCGCGAGCCGCTTCGATGGCACGATCCCAATTTGTAACCTCGAGTTTACCGCTTAACCTCGCCATGGGGGCGACGACGCGATCCTTATCGTGGATGTAATGAAAGTTGAACCGGCCCTCGTCACAGAGCCAATATTTGTTTACCTCCAGGTTTTCGCGCGGAACGCAGCGGTAGATCACGTTTCCATCCTGGTGAATTTCCATGTTGCAGCCCCGCGCGCAGGCTTCACAGGTCGTGGGCGTCTTCTTGAGGAACCAGACGCGTCGCTTAAATCTGAAATCCTTTAACAGGAGAGACCCGGTCGGGCAGATGTCCGCATAATTACCGGCGTAATCCGTTTCAAGCGGACGCCCATCGATCGTGCTGATCTCGGTCCAATTACCGCGCTCCGTGGCGACCATCTCGTGAATTCCGGCGACCTCGATCCCGAACCGGATGCAGCGGGTGCAATGAATGCAACGGTTCATGTTTTTCACGATCACGGGACCCATATCGAGGTCCACATAGGTCCGGCGCTCTTCGGTCATTCGCGTGTGCGGGTCGCCGTATTCGAATGAGTAGTCCTGGAGATCGCATTCACCCGACTTGTCGCAGATGGGACAGTCCAGCGGGTGATTGATCAAAAGATACTCCGAAACCGCCTTTTGGTTCTGCACCGCGCGCGGAGACCGCGTTTTCACGACCATTCCGCTCTTCGGCAGGGTGGCGCAAGCGGGCTGTAACTTCGGCACGTTCTCGATTTCGACCGAACACATCCGGCACTGGGCCACGACAGAGAGACCAGGGTGATAACAATAATACGGAATTTCGACTCCCACCTTTTTGGCGACTTCGATCAGATTTTGACCCGGAACGAACTCCACCTCTCGTCCGTCAATCACGCATGTGGGCATTTTCCACCTCGGATGTGAGCCTCAAAATCAGCCCTGAATTTCGTGACGAAGCTAATGATCGGCCCCGCTGCGGCGTCCGCCAGCGCGCAGAGGGATTTCGCATTCATGTTATCGGCGACCTGCAGAATCAGGCCGAGATCCTGCTGATGCCCGCGACCGCCCTCGATCCGATCCAGGATGTCCTGAGCCCATTTCGTTCCTTCCCGGCAGGGGGTGCACTGGCCACAGGATTCGTGAGCATAGAACCTGACGATCCGCGCAAGCAGGCGGACCAAGCAGTAATCCTCACTCACGACGATCATGCCCGCGGACCCGAGCATCGAACCTATTTTCAACATCGGGTCGATATCGGCGACCACGTCGATCTCGTCTGCCCGGAGGACCGGCGCCGATGAACCGCCGGGAATCACCGCTTTCAGTTTTTTATCATCCAGAATGCCGTGACAATAATCATAGATCAGCTGGCGAACGGTCACACTGCCGGAGTCGAGCTCGTAGAGTCCGGGTTTTTTTACGTGTCCCGATACTTCGTAAATCCGAGTGCCGCCGGAATTGGTGATGCGGCCAAGTTTAGCGTACCAATCTCCTCCCCGGTTGAGCACGAAAGGAACCCCGGCAAGTGTTTCGACGTTATTAACGACCGTGGGCCCGCCGAAAGCCCCCGCGATGGCGGGGTATGGCGGCTTGACTCTCGGCTCGCCGCGCCGGCCCTCAAGCGAATTCAGGAGCGCCGTTTCCTCTCCGCATATATAGGCTCCCGCGCCACGATGAATCGTGATCTCGAAATCGAACCCCGTGCCCATGATGTTTTTGCCGAGATAGCCCGCTTTTTCAGCCTCCAAAATCGCGGCCTGGAGAATCCCGGTTTCGCGGACGTACTCCCCCCGAATGTAGATATATCCCGTATGTGCGCCGATTGCGTACGCGCCGATCGCCATTCCCTCGAGAACCAGGTGGGGCGTATACCGCATGAGATCGCGGTCCTTGAATGTTCCGGGCTCGGACTCATCGGCGTTGCAGATAAAATATTTCGCCTTGGCCGACTCCTTGGGAATCAGACTCCATTTGACCCCCGCGGGAAATCCCGCGCCACCGCGTCCGCGGATGTGTGCCTTTTTGACTTCGTTTATGACCTCGTCGCTCGACATTCCGAGTGCTTTTTTGAGCGCGGAATAGCCACTCATGTTTTTCAGGTAATAAGAAAGCGGCCGTGCTTCCTCACAAAAGTGCTGAATAAAGAGGGTCTCGGGCTGACTGTCTTCGAATGGCTGTTCAGGGGGTCGTTCTTGCTCCGACATCGCTCACTCCAATTCGCCGAGAATCCGATCAAGCTTCTGGACGTCGAGGTTCTCGTGGTAGTCGTCATTAATCATCATCGCCGGCGCGGTGCCACAAGCACCCAAGCACTCCTCTTCGTCAACCGTGAACTTTTTATCCGGTGTGGTTTCCGCCACCTTAATTCCCAGTTTCTTCTCGCAATGTTCGAGAAGCCGTTCGGCACCCCGTAACGAGCAGGACACGTTTGTACAGACTTTGATGTGGTACTTCCCGACCGGTTTGAAGTTATACATCGAATAGAACGTCGCGACCTCACGAACCTGTGCCGGATGAATTCCGATATACTCGGCGACTTCGTCCATTACGCCCGAAGACAACCAACCGAACTCATCCTGCGCGGCGTGAAGCGCCGGCAGAAGCAGCGCCAGCTTGCTCGGATATCGGGGCTCCAGCTTTTTCATCGTCGAGTAGAATTTATCAGAGAGTATTTTATCGGCCATATCGGTTCCCCTTACCTGTCAATCTCGCCCGCGATAACATTGATGCTTCCGAATGTGGCCACCATGTCCGCGACTTTGAGACCCCTCACCATCAGGGGGAGCGCCTGGAAGTGCCAAAACGACGGTCCGCGAACCCTCATCCTGTGTGCCTTGCTCGATCCTTTACTGACGATATAGAAACCAAACTCCCCGTTCGCGGCTTCAAACTGAGTGTAAGTTTCGCCCGCGGGGACCTCGAACCCAGTCATGAAAAACTTGAAATGATGGATCATGCCTTCCATCGTGTTGTAAACGACATCTTTATCTGGAATTCTGACACGTTTGTCCTCACACCAGATCGGTCCGGGCTTAATGCGGTCCGCGCATTGGGTAATAATGTTCAAGGACTGCCTGATCTCCTCGATTCGGACGAGATAGCGGCTGAAGATATCTCCCTCTTTCGCGTAAGGCACATCGAATTCCACATCCTTGTAGAACATGCACGGCTGGTCCCGGCGCAAATCGACGTCAAGACCGGAACCGCGCGCATTCGGTCCCGAGAAACCGTATTCGATGCACTGCTCTTTCGTGATGACACCCACTCCGATCGTTCGCTTTTGCCAGATCCGGTTCATCGTGAGCAACCGGTCCATTTCATCAATGGTCTTGCGCGTGCGCTTGACCCAGGCTTTGACGTCTTTTTCCCAGCCTTCCGGCGCATCTGCCATTAACCCGCCGATTCTGGTGAATGATGTCGTCAGGCGCGAGCCGCAAAGCCTTTCAATCAGGGTATAGGCTTCTTCACGTTCGTGAAAACCATATAGGAAGTACGAGAACGCGCCAATGTCGACGGCATTAATCCCGACGCAAACCAAATGGTCAATCACACGAGCCATTTCACTGCAGACCATTCGAATCCAGATCGTCCGTTCGGGAACTTCAATTCCCATCAGTCGTTCGACGGCCATTGCATAAACCGTATTGTTGATCATGGCGGAAACGTAGTTCATCCGGTCCGTATAAACGATGTACTGATGATACGTGCGGTTTTCACCCATTTTCTCTTTTGCGCGATGGGTGTATCCAAATTCGCCGTAGGAATTTTCGATAGTTTCGCCATTGAGCTTGGCTACGAGCCTGAAGGCGCCGTGCATCGCGGGGTGAATGGGCCCAATATTGACGATCGCCCGGGAATCCTCCCAGAGGTCATCCGGATCTCGGTTGAGGACGCTCTTGTATTTCGTGTCGCTCATCGGCTTCGCCTTCCTGGGTTACCCGTCCAGAAGAGCTGGGTCGGCCAACTCGGGTTCCGTAAAAATTTGATAGGCTTTGAGTGGAAAATCCTTTCGAAGCGGATGGCCCACGTACCGGATATCCATCAAAATCCGACGAAGGTCGGGATGCCCGGCGAACTTTATGCCGAACATGTCGAATATTTCCCGCTCGGCCCAATTCGCCCCCGGCCAGACTGCCATGGCCGTCGCCGCCTCCTCGTCGTCCCTGAGTCGAACTTTCAGGCGAATTCTGACGAGCTTCGTAGTCGAGAACAGGTTGTAAACGAGCTCAAATCGCGGTTCGACGGATTCGTCAGTGGCGGTCAAATCCGAGAGAAAATTGTATTCGAATGCCGAATCCGTTTTCATGAAGCTTAGGACATTCAGAATACTTTCTTTTTTCACGTAGATGATTGGGACGTCCGTGGGATATTCCGGCGGCATTCGCGCTTCCAGGATGTCATCTCCAAACCGATGCCGGAGCGTGCTGATCTGGGCTTTCCAGAGCTCCCCGAATTTTGGAACCCAGTCTCCGAACGTGGTGGGCACGTAGTTTCTGATATCGGTGATTTCCATCTTTACCCCTGTAGACTGACGATCAGGCCCTCTGCCGTCGCTGGGCGTGTGTGTCACCTCGCGAAATTTTCTCCTGAAGCCCCAGCAAACCGTGGAGAAGGTTTTCGGGATTCGGCGGACACCCCGGAACATAGACGTCCACGGGAATGACAGTGTCGATACCCTTGAGCACACAATACGAATCAAAAAGACCGTTTCCAGAGCTGGCACAGGAACCCATCGAGATGACCCATTTAGGATCAGACATCTGATCGTAAATCATGCGTAAAACAGGTGCCATTTTAAGATTCACTATCCCGGCGACAATCAGAAGATCACTTTGCCGCGGAGAAAACCTGACCACCTCCGCTCCAAACCGCGAGATGTCATAATCGGCCGCGAGCGTTGACATCATTTCAATCCCGCAGCAACTTGTCCCAAACGGAAGCGGCCAAAGCGCGTTTTTTCTCCCCCAGCTGATGAATTGCTCGAGTCGCGTCGTCAGAAAGCCTGTTGATCCGTCTCTCATCGCCTCACTCCCAATCCAGCGCGCCTTTTCTGAGAACATAGAAGTATCCCACGAGGAGAATCGCGAGGAATACGCCCATTTCGAACAGAATGAATGAATTAATGCTCAGGTATTTCCTGAATACGATCGCCCAGGGGAAAAAGAAGATGATTTCGACATCGAAAAGCAGAAAAAGAATCCCAACCAGGAAAAAGCGGACCGAAATGCGGTGTCTCGGCGCGCGAATTGAGGTCTGCCCGCACTCATACGGGGAATCCTTTCTTCGATTCGCCATTTTTGGGCCAAGGAAATGGGAGGCTAAAAGTGCTCCGATCCCAATCGCCATACCCAAGAACATAAGAAGCAGTACCGGTATATAGGCCATGCTAATCGAAACTTATATCCGGAGCTGCGCGGGCGGCGCTACCACAAAATATACTGAATCGATTTTGCGGTCCACGCGAGAGCCTGTTCGGCAAAAATTCCCGTCAAGAGAACGGGAACCATCAGAATAGCCAGAAAGGCGTAACGCGCATGATTGGTGCCCGTCGTGCAATTTGCGGCGCGATCCGCGGCGTGGTGCAACGCGGATTTTCTGAAATCTCCAATCAGACAATAAGACAGGCGCGCCACAGAAACCGTTGAAACCGCCATTGAAACAATGGCAACGACAGCCAGCGCCATCCAGTGTTGCCGAAGGGCCGCGCCGATAAGCGTAAACTTCCCGATGAACCCGGGCATCGGAGGCAGGCCAACCAACGTGATAAGAAACAGAATCAAACAAACACACTCGGGTACTGCCCTAGCCAGCATTCCCTTGAGATCCTCGAGCCGATCCGATCGAAGCTCGTCCATCAGGAAGGAGAGAATAAAGAAGATTCCGGTGATGGAAAACAATTCGATCATCAGATTGTAGAGCAGTGCGGCAATCCCGACGCTGTCGAGAACGAGAACACCCATCAAAAGATGTCCTGTTTCGGCGATAATAAGCGCGGCAACCATTCGTTTGGCTCCCACTTGGCGCATGGCGAGAAACGAGCCGATCACCATCGAGAGCCCTGCGGCTAGAGCAACGAGACGAGTCCAATCCAGCTGTCCGAGAATTTCCCATTGCCCCTGCGTCAGAGATGGCTGGGCAAATAGAACCAGCAGGAATCGAAGCGTTATGACAAATCCCGCCGCCCGCGAACCGATCGAAAGAAACGCGGAAACCGGGGTGGGGGAGCCCTCCAGCACGTCCGGAGCCCAAAGATACATCGGAAACGCACCCAGCTGAAAACTGAGCGCCAGAAATATCAAGGTGAAGGCCGCGAGGGACACCTCTCTTGAGAGTGGTACGGCCAGGAGTGATCTGTGAATTTCGTATATGTTCAAAACATGCGTAGCCGAGAAGAGAATGGCCATTCCGTAAGCCAACAATCCCGCCGAAACGACGCCGAACAACATATGTTTGAATGCGGCTTCGTTTGAGATGGGTGATCGCTTCGCGTAGCCAGCAAGAAGGTACCCAATGATATTCACGAACTGAAGCGAAAGGAACGCCAGCAGCAGATCCGTCGAGGACGCCGCCAGGCACATTCCAAGGGTCGCCGCCAGAATCAGGACCGTATACTCCGCCCTTTTGTTCGGACTGATCTCGCGCGTTTGAACAGCAACAATGATCGAGAGAACCGCTAGAGAAATGAAGAAGAGCCTGAAAAAGAATGAAAGGCCGTCAATTGAAAGCGTATTGTTGAAAACCTGGCTGGGTCCATATTTGTAGGCGAGAAAACTTTGGATCAACGCGCTTGCGAGTCCCATGAGGGCGGTGATCGAAATGAGCCGGTACCTTTCTCCGTGATACGTGATTTCGCCGATCACCACGAATCCAAGCGTCAGCGCGATCAAGATTTCAGGCAAAATTAAGATAAGGTCTTTCACTCGTTCCCTCTTCCTTTTCTCATCAGACCCCTCCTACTTCACCGTCGACAAAAGGGTCAGGACCGTGGGCCTGACTAGCTCAAGAAGCGGCTTCGGGTACATTCCGCAAAACAGCAGCCCGGAAACCAGCGGCAACAGATATGCCTGTTCCCGAAGCGTGAGATCGCCGAAAACCCCCATTTCGACGCTGCTGTCGCCGAGGAAGATAAGCCTATACATGACAAACAGGTAGTAGGTCGCCAACAGGACTGCACAAACGGCCAAAATAACGGCGAGCGGGTGCCCCGGGTAACCGCCGATCAGAAGGAGCGAGTGTCCCACGAAGCCGCCCAGGCCAGGAAACCCAAGCAGCGAAGCGACGAAAATCCCCGAAATAACCGCCATCGTTGGAGCCCGGGTAGCAATTCCTCCAAGCGGCCGCGGGCCGCCATCCTCACGCATAAAAACGGAGTGTCCGGCACGATCGTTCAACAGCCCCGAAAAAAGCCCGAAGCCGGCTAGCCCAAGCCCGAGGACGAGTTGCTCGTACACCGCGCCGACGACACCGGCCGAATTCAGAGATCCGACGCCGAGCAGAACAAAGCCGACCTCGCCCACGCAGAGAAAGGCAAGTAGTAGGCGAAGATCCCGCTGCGCGACGGATGAAACACCACCAACGAAGAGATTAATCGCGCCGACGGCGACTATGATGCCTCCTGCCGCGAGAAGGCTCTCGGGAAACAAGGTGTAGGAAAGCCGCATGAAAATGTAGATCGCGACCGGAACGGTAACCGCCGAAAGAGCGACAAACACGGATGGTGGCGCTTCGCGCGCCGCGTGCGTGAACCAGCTGTGCAGCGGCCATATCGCGGCTCGAAATGCCAGGCCGGTCCCGATCAACGCGAACGCCACGACGGAGAGCGAGAACTCGTGACCAAGAATTTCAAAGCTCTTTCCAGTGAGCTTCGCGTTGGCGAGTTCACGAAGAGAAAAACTATGCGGATCAACGGAGTAGTAAACCAGAATCAGCGCCGCAAACAGAAGCGCGTTGCCGATCGAGGCGGCGACAATCGAGCGAAAGGCCGCGCCCTCGCGGCCGGGGCCACCCCAGATCCCGATCAAGAAATAGAACGGAAGCGCGCTCAGCGCCCAAAAAAAGAAAAGAAGAAAAAGGTCTTGGGCACAGGCGACGCCGAAGAATGCAGTCTGGAGAATAAGAAAGAGACCATACATCCCCCGCGCACCGACCTTCTGATTCCACTCGGATGCGATCAGAACGGGAAATATGATTGAGACAAGCAGAACAATGAGCGCGTTCAGACCATCGACGCCCATGTCGTAGCTGATCGCGTAGGACCCGACCCATTCAAGAATCTCGATCGCCTGGAGATCCGCCGTTCCTCGCTGCATGGAAATAACCAGAACGAAACCACAGATGCTCGCGCCAAGGCTCGCGGAAAGAGCCATCCACCTCGCGACCATGTCGGAACGAACGCCCTTGATTCCCGGCAAGAAGGCCTGAAAAAGGGCTCCGACAAGCGGAAGCAGTACCATCGAAGAAATCAAATGATTATTCACGTTCTTTTCCTCAACCCCTCATGAAATGTAACAACATGGCCATTCCCGACCCGATCCCGAACAGCAGATACCATTGGACATCGCCGTTCTGGATCAGCTGGAACACTTTGCCCGGGACCTGCACGACCCGTAAAACGGTCGCGTTTAATCGCTCCGAGAATTTATCGTCCGCGGCCGTGAACGCCGCGGCGGTATTGCGGATCAGCCGAACCGCCAGCGTACCGCCAAGTCGCCCCGCGAATTGTTCGCCGACCGCCCAATCGATAAAGCTCCCGGTCGCTCTCATGATCCCGAGAACCCAAAGACCAAAACGATCGACCCCGTATCCGGACGTAAGAAATGCGGAAAAACGCGGGAACGTCCTCGCCGCCTGCTGAAACAGATCCAATTTCCTGCCGCTCGTCCAATAGGCCGTCGCGAAAGCGACGGCCTGAATTCCCAGCAAAAGCCAGAGCGCCGACGATAGCGCTTCGCCGTCTCCGGCGCGGTCTCGCGCCGACGAGGACCCGAAAAGAATATCGAACAAGGATGCAAAGAGCCTGTCGGGGGCCTCAAAAACCGCCTCTCCGGAGGCCGTTCCGGTCCAAACAAGTCCGAGCGCAAGCACGATCAGAACGAATGGCGCGCTGATCGTGAACCACGATGCATCACTGATGCTCTTCACCCGAAATGCATTCCAGGCGAGCTTCCAGCCGTGAAGAACAAAAAGAAAAAAGACGAATCCAGCCGCGAACTCAAGGGCGGATGAGTCCCATACCGCAAGCCACCTCAGGATTCCGCCGGCGGACACGAAGCCCAGTACGCCCGTGGCGGCGGCCACGGCCGCGAAACAGGCCACCTTTATCCAGTCTGACTTGGTTCCATTCGACGCGCCCTTGGGTCCCTTGACGTCGAACGCGGAAACGGCGATCGAGAAAGCGGCCGCCCCAAGAACGAGCCCGATGAGAACAGCCGTTGCCACCCACTGTCCGGAAAACGCGAGCGTAGAGAAAACAACAGAGAAGCCGGCCGAAATCCAAAGACTCAGCCCCTGTCGTCCTTGCGTCTGAAGGAACCCGGAGCCGATCGTGAAAAGAGCGGAGCCCAATGCCACCCATCCGAAGACCGGCAGGATCCCGACGCTTCTGAGCTGCGGCTCGAGCCGGATGAGGACGCCAAAAACCGCAAGCGCCGGAAAAACCTGATTCAGAACAACCCGGAGAACGGGAGGACTTCCCGAAGAGGTGATAATCCAGCCGGTCAGCGGAAAGGACTGAAGCTGAATAAAAAGTCCGGCGGCGAGAAGGCCCGCTCCGATCTCGTCTGAGGAACCGGGGAGCGCGGCCCAACTCTCCGCATTCGCCCAATCCAGGGGCGGGCGTGATCCGGCGAGAATGCATGCTCCGAGAACCGCCAGGAAGAGGCCCCACGACTTTTCCCAACCGAACCGCATCGCGACATTCGCTTCACCATCCGTGTCCCACCGCGATCCGAGCGAGACGAACCCTCCAAGAATAGCGAGACCGATTCCGACAAAAGACAGCCATGGCGTCATTGCTATCCATGAAATCGAAACACCCACGGTTGAGATCGCAAACGCCGCTTTGTACCGCTCCGGCGAGGGCTCCTTTGCCAGAAGGCCGCGGTTAAGCAACACGATTCCCGACAAGATAGTTGCAAGAGCCACCATCGTGAGCCCTAGCGGATCTTGTAAAACACCGACAGTAATGGCGCCCGGCTCGTCTCGCGGCAGAATCCAGCCGGTCAGCCATCGCTTTTCGTGAAGTCCTTCTTCAACAAGACTGCTCCAGCCAAGCGCAACCATGGCAAGGAGTCCGACAAGCAAAATCCCGATAATCCACGTAGCGTAATTCTGGCGCCGCTTTCCGAAAACGAGAACAGCCAGGCCGGCCAGAAAAAGGATGAAAAGGTAAGACGCGAGAACGATGGGGGTTCCGTATAGAAGTTCCATTATTGTTTCAAGATCCGCAATCCATCAACTTTTCCCTGCCCTCGCAGGTAAAACTGACGAATAGCAAGCGCGTACCCGCCCACGAGCTGCGCGATCCCTCCGAATGTAATGAAAAGCCCGAATATATGTCCCTCTGGCCTTGCTCCAGATGAAATTCCAGCCAGAACAAAGATCATGGTCGCCCCCATGATCAGCAGTTGACCGCCAATCAAGAGCCCAAGGAAAGTTCTGCGAGAGATAATGCAGACAAGGCCCATCGCGCCGATAACACCGGCGACCGCCATGATCATGCGCGCCCCCTTTTCTGCTCGCCGGGTTTTCGCGACTTGTCCACGACATCGTCCTGTCCGGTTTGCGGTCTCGCGATCACGCCTCCTCCAACCAGCACGGTGAACAGCGTCAAAGCGAGGACTTCGAGCGAAAGAAAATGCTCTTCCGAGATCTTCTTCCCCAGGCTGCCCAAATCATTTCCGTCTCGCGGAATAACAAGCATATTTTCCGGCAATGTTCCCGCGCCAAGCCAGATCACCGCCGCAAAAGCCAGACCCAAACCGAGTGACGCCCAGAAAATCAGCCCCGTGCGCCTACTTTCGGAATTTCCGCTCCCAGCCCCGTACTCGCCGAACATGACGGAAAAGAAAACGAAAGAGATGGAGACCATCGTCGAGACGATCCACTGAATAACCGCAAGGAGCTCCGCGCCAAGCGTCAGATAAATCGCGCCAATGCCGAGCCCCGCCACCCAAAGCGAAAGAACCCCCAGACGTAGCCCTCCGGCGAATGTCGCCACCAATCCGCCGGCCACCGTTACAAACGCGAATGCCCAGTGAATCATAGGATCACCCTGTCATCCTCGATCTGCTGCCGCAGCTTTGCCCATTTTAGCCGCTGCTCGGGGGTGACCCAACCGCGCCCGAAACTCGCTACCAGCTCGGGGAGCTCGTAAACAGCTCCTTCAAAATTTTTGGTGTGTTTCAGAGAGGCGGGCTGGCAAACCTCCGCGCAGATACCGCAGAAAACGCACTTCGAAAAATCGATGTCGAAGACCGAAACCCAGATTTTGGTATCATCCGTCGCCGGCTCCGCCTCAACGCAGATACACTGGACGGGGCACTGCCGCTCGCATTCCTTGCATCCCGTGCAGCGCTCGATGTCGTTAACGAGAAAACCGCGGCTCCTGGGCGGAAGATCGTCAGCAATTTTCGAAGAAATCGGGTCCGGATATTGTTCGGTCACCTCCTTGCTGAGCTCGCCCGACCCGAAAAGATACGGTATCGCCGTCAGGCAGGACCCCCATACCGAACGAATGCCCCAAAGGACGTCCCGAAGATAACCGAGAATGGTCGAAAAAACCGAACCTCTCATCATAGCGGGACCTCCTGTCACAACGCCCCCCATCCGGCCACAAGGCTCGCGCCAATCAGGGCAACCAGGGAAAACGGGCTTAAAACACGCCAGGCGAAATCCGTGACCTGGTCAACCCGGCTCCTTGGGTTCACCTTTGCTATCCAGGTCACGACGAGAACAAGTAAAAACGTCTTTGAAAGAAGCCAGCAAAGCTCAAAAATTTGCAACAGTCTCGGGCTATCCGCATTACGGAGTTCGGTGGAGAGGCCAAACGGAAGCTCCCATCCTCCCAAGAAAAGAACGACCGCGATTACGGACCAAAGCAGAAAGCCATAAAACCGACCGAGACGAAAAACCGTGAGCTTTCTTCCGGAAAGGTGAGAGGAGACGCCTCCATGAATATCCGGCGCTGAAAACGCCGCATCCATCGGCGGTATTCCCAACAAAACGAGCCCGCTGATCACGAATACAAAAAATGCGATGAACTGAAACGGATTTGCCGCCGCCGTCCAAAGCAACGGCGAGGAGGATTGTGCCGCGGCTATTTCACTCCAACGAAAGCCCCCTGCGCGAATTCCGGCACAAAGAAGTGCTATCAGCGCCGGGAAGGCACCGGCCAGCGCCTGTGCGGCGACCCGGATCCCGCCAAACCAGCCCGGAACGGAGCCCTGGCTAAGCCCAAGAAACATCGTCCCCAACGCCAAGACGAGGGCGGACCAGAAGGGAAGAAACGCGCTCATGTCGGTATCGACCAGAAGAAGCAGTGAACCGAGCGGAATCACCGCGACCGTGGAATAGAGCGCCATCGTGTGGACGAGAAGCCAAATCGCCTCGCGCCAGTTCCAGTCTCGCGACGCCTGCTTTTGAAGCAGCTTCAAAAGGTCGGCAACCGGTTGCAGAACGCCCGCGGGTCCAGCCCGATTTGGACCGACCCGCGCCTGAAAATCCGCGCTCAGTTTGCGTTCAAGATAGCCCATAACTGCGCCACTCGGAACAATAACGAGGCAATAGATAAGCACAAGTCCACAAGCGGTCAGGAGCCACTGGGGCACGCTCTCAGCAAAACTGAAGCCCGAAATCCAGGGGTTTAGCCACATCGCCTGCGCGTTCATCGATCCGCCTCCGCAACCCCAATATCCAAGGTCGCCAAGACCACCGGCAGGTCCTCGATTCTGATTCCACGCACCAGCTGCGGAAGAACGCTGAGCAACGCGAGAGAAGGGGGACGAAACTGAATTCGTTCCGGATATGCGCCGCCATCCGATACCAGATGACAGCCAAGCAAGCCGCGCGAACTTTCGATTCGAATATAGGCCTCACCCCGCGGAACCTCGAAGCTCTCTTCCGGCTTCCGAAGCGCGAAGGGCCCGGAAGTAATCGCCTCGGCCGATTGTTTCAAAATTTCGACACTGGTCGAAATTTCCTGAAGCCGCAGCAAAAACCGGTGATTTGCGTCCCCCAGGTGTTGAGATTCGCGCCTTCCAACCGGAACTTCAAAATCCAGAAAATCATATCCTGAATAAGGATGTTCTTTTCTTACGTCGAAGGAAATGCCCGAGGCCCGCGCGTTAGGACCGGTCACGCCAAACGCCCTGGCCAATTCCGGGGCGATCGTCCCGATA
Organism: Bdellovibrionales bacterium RIFOXYD1_FULL_55_31; assembly: GCA_001770175.1. Lineage (GTDB taxonomy): Bacteria > Bdellovibrionota > UBA1018 > UBA1018 > UBA1018 > XYD1-FULL-55-31. The sequence continues at coordinate 25,077 of MEQK01000202.1, forward strand.
CCGCGAGTACGCTTTATGAAGGCGTGATTATACGTGAACAAATCATTGTACTCTTTGAGCCTGATGCGCAGGAGTTCACAAATTTCGAGAACCCGCTCAATGAAGCCTTCCGTTACATCCGCCTGCACACCCCCGAAACGAAGAAAGTTCAACGAAACCCGCGCGCCGGTCGCGAGCTCGAAAAGATCGAGAATTTTTTCGCGATCACGCAAGACGTAATGAACCATCGTTTCCGAGCCGACCGCTCGCGCGACCCGAACGATATACCCCATGTGCGCGGATATTCGAGTCAACTCGGAAAGTATGACCCGGATACTCTGCGCACGCGGCGGAACCGCGAGCGCCGCGATTTCCTCAACCGCAAGGCAAAGCGCAAGCTCTCCGAACAGAGCACCTTCGGGATCAAGGCGATCCGCATAGGGAATGGCCGACCTCCAAAGCTGCCGCTCAAGTGCTTTTTCGAGGCCTCGATGAAGAAAACCCGTTTCAACCTCTCCGGCAACAATTAGCTCTCCATCCAATCGTAAGCGAAGCAACATCGGGCCCGGCAGCGAATGATCATACGGCCCGATCTCCCATTGAGTCAGATCTGTCTTGAGTGACTCAATCATCGGCAGGGGCCCCCTCTCGTTCCCTTGTCGCCATCAAATACGAAACTCTTGCGAAGCGGGAATCCTTTCCAGTGATTTGGCGCCGCCTTGGTGTGCTTCATGGAGACGCCGTTTTCATCGAGAAAGCGTATTCCAAAGAGCTCGGCGATTTCGCGTTCCTGCGGTTCGGCCATTCCCCAAACCCCGGCGAGAGATTGAAAATCGGTCCGTTCAGTCGGGGAGGTGAGCTCAACCGAACTCCTGAGGATCAGCCGCTCTTTCGTCCGGCTCGATCGAATGAAGTAAGTAAATACGAGCGCGTCCTCGAGTTGCATGGCCGAGAGATTCTCAAGCCAGTCCAGCGCGATCGCGGGGTCGTTCTTCAGCGCCATACAAAGTTCGCGAAGTTTCTCGCTTTCGACCCAGAGACAAGTCTTGGCGCTGCGGCCAAATCGCTGCTTTTCCAGAATTGCGCCTGGAACGAGCTTATTTATTTTTTGTAGCAGCTCGTTCGGTTCCACGTAGTCTTTCCTGCAGGGCGATCAGCCCGTTCATGATTGCTTCGGGCCTGGGAGGGCAGCCCGGAATATAGACGTCCACGGGGATTACCCGGTCGGCCCCTGGGACAACCGAATAACTCACATCCGGAGCAAAGGGCCCGCCGCAGTTCGCGCACGAGCCCACCGCCAAAACCAGTTTGGGGGCCAGCATCGAATCGTAAAGTTGCTTGAGATACGGCGCCGCCTTATATGAAATTGCGCCTGTGATAATGAGTAGATCCGACTGTCGGGGATCGACCTGGGGAAGACAGCCGAAACGTTCCAGATCATAACGACAACCCAAGGTCGCCAAAAGTTCATTGGAACAACAGCTCGTGCCGGCCGAGATATACCAGAGAGACTGCGCTCGTGCCCAGTCGAGAACCTTTCCGACGGTGGAGAGATAAAGCTTTCCGTTCATCTCTTCCCGTCCTCATCTTGAAGATCGCGGGCCTCATGGTAGGAATATAGCCAGCTTAGATCGCCTTTTTTTCCGGAATAAAGCAACCCGAGCGCCGCGAAGCCAGCGATCGTCACCGTTGCCGCGAGTCCCCAGATCGAAGTTTCCCGCGAGCCCCCCTCAACGGCGGAGTGGAAGGTTCCGGCGCAGGGGATCAGAATCAGGCCGAGTGCAATCAGTATAAGTGCCGCGTTTGCCGCGAGAAAAAATCTCGCGTTAATCCTTTGTCCGAGAAGGTTTTGTTTTGAATACGCCGCGGGTTCGCGTTCAGTCTCGCTGTGCGAAGAACCTTTTCTTCGAAGCCGTTCATCTTTCGAAAAAATAAAGGCAATCATCGCAAGAATAGCCGGAATTCCGAGCGCCAGAATCGCGGACAAAAAAACTACGTAGTAAACATCCCAGCCACTTGGCATTCGCGATCTCTCTCTGAATAGGCCGGACCCCTGGGGCTCGGCTATTCCGATTTTCCCTGTTCCAAAAGTCGTTTTAGAAGCTCGCGAAAAGATTACTGAAGTTGAAATTTTGTGTCAAGGTAAGTAGATTGCTTACATGCGATCGAGTCGAATCGCCGCAATCCTCCGGTCTCTCGAAAGCGCGGGGGAGCCGATTCATGTTCAGGGTGCCACACCGGCCGCTCGCGCTTGGATAATTGCACGGCGCGTTAAGGCCGGCGGGGGCCCGGTCGTGGTCCTCTGCCGTGATGACGACAGCGCGGCGGATTTCGCGGCGGATCTCGAAACACTCGGCTTGGTTCTCGAGTGCCGCTCGATTTCAGTTTGCCAGTTCCCTACCTGGGATCAGTCTCCGTATAGCGCGAGTGCACCCTCCATCCGCACCCGCCTGGCAAGGGCGGGGTCACTCGGTTTGCTCACGTCGGACGGTCTCAGCGTTCCACGCGCCTCACCGGAAGTGCTGGTTACTTCCCTGGCCGCGCTGTGCCAGGCGACCGTTCCGAAAGACCTTTTTCTTAAGCTCTCAATCGACCTTCGCGAGCAGGAGAGCGTCGGCTCCCGCGAAGCCCTGATCGCTCGGCTACTGGAGGCCGGTTACCTTCGCGTTGACCCGGTTGAAGATCCGGGAACGTTTGCCGCGCGTGGGGAAATTCTGGACATATTCCCGCCCGATCGCGGAACCCCGATCCGGATCGAGCTGTTTGGGGACCGTGTTGAGCGAATTCGAGAATTCGATCCCGCGACTCAACGTGCCTCTGCTGAAGCCGCAGGGACTTTGCGCGGCGTTCGGATTTTTCCCGCACGAGAGTCCCTGATCAACTCGCAAACCACACCGCGCGTGCGGGAGCGGCTGAAGGCCCGCGCTGACGACCTTGGCATTTCCAGGACCGTTCGTGATCCTATACTTGCCTCGGTCCAAAGTGGAATCTATCCGGAGCACGCGGACGCATGGGTTCCTTTCGCTTTCGAAAACCCAGCCACACTGATGGACTATCTCGCCCCGAATACCCTGTTTGCGTGGAATGACGAACTCTCCTGCATGCAGGACTGGGACATTTTCATCGCTGAACAGCGACGTCTTTCCGACGAAGCCGCGAATACCGAGGTCATCGCTCCGGTTCCGGAGGAGCTGTTTCGCTGGACCGCCGAACTGGCAAAAAGGATTCAATGCGGTGCCCGGCTTTTTCTCGATCAGGTCGCGCTCGCTAGTCTCGACCAACTTCCAGCGTCCGCCCCCACGTCTGCCGACGATCACGGCGAGATTTCTTCGCATCACCAAGTGCTGACCCTGCCCAATACCGACCTGACGCCCGGCTCAAGGCACTCTCTCGGGGATCTCGAGCCGAAGTTCAAGCTTTGGATTAGGCAGGGTTTCAAAATCGTCGCGCTCGCGTCGACGCAGACCCAGCTTGAACGAATCCGTTTTCTGCTCGAGGAGCGCGGGCTTTCCTGTCGACGCCCGGAAGCGGGTGGGTCTTATCCGGAGCCCTCGGTCGTCACGCTCCGGACAGGAAGCATATCCGAAGGTTTTCGCTGGCCCGCCGAAGGCCTGGTCATCGTAAATGAAGGTGAAATTCTCGGGACAAAGCGCGCGAGCACCCCGCGAAAATCGTCGGTCGCGGAAAGCGGCTCCGCCGCCAAGGACTGGGCCGGCCTTAGCGCCCTGTCCGATCTCGCCGTCGACGATGCTATTGTTCACATTGACCATGGAATCGGGCGTTACCGCGGGATAACCCGTCTGGACCTCTCCGGAGCGCCAAGTGACTTCCTGCAGCTCGAGTACGCAAACAAAGACCGGCTGTATCTGCCCGTCTACCGACTGAATGTGATTCAAAAATACGTCGGCGCAGGCGAGAATATCGCGCTCGATCGGCTCGGCGGCCAACAGTTCGCCAAGGCAAAAGAAAAGGTGCGCGCGGCCGTAAAAAAACTCGCGATCGATCTGGTTCAGCTCTACGCGGAAAGGAAGATCCGGCCCGGCATTCGTTTTTCACCACGGGATTCCCTATTCCGGGAGTTCGAGGCAAAGTTTCCGTTCGATGAAACGCCAGACCAGCTCAAGTCGACAGAGGACATTCTTGGCGACATGGAGTCCGGGCGCGTTATGGATCGCCTGGTTTGCGGCGATGTCGGGTATGGAAAAACCGAGGTGGCCATCCGAGCCGCATTTCGAGCTGTTTCGGACGGGAGGCAGGTTGCCGTCCTCGTCCCGACAACCGTGCTCGCGTACCAGCACGAGCAATCATTCAAGGCCCGCATGAAGGATTATCCGATTCTTGTCGAATCCCTTTCGCGGTTTAAGACGAAAAAGGAGCAATCCAAAACTCTCGAGAATCTTGCCTCAGGAAAAATCGATATCATCGTGGGTACGCACCGGCTTCTTTCCCGCGACGTGAGGTTTCGCGATCTCGGACTTGTAATCGTCGACGAAGAGCACAGATTCGGAGTAGAACACAAGGAGCGGCTAAAAACGATTCGAGTGAACACGCATGTGCTCACCCTCACCGCAACGCCCATTCCACGAACCCTGCACATGGCCCTTTCCGGACTGCGCGATATCAGCCTCATAAATACGCCGCCTGTCGATCGACTTCCGATTCGGACGTACGTTTCCAAATTTGACGAGCCCCTAATCAAACGTGCCATCGAATTAGAGCTAAGCCGGGGAGGACAGGTCTTCTTCCTCCACAACCGGGTTCAATCGATTCACGAAATCGCGGCAAAAATTCGTGAGCTCGTTCATACCGCTCAAATCGGCGTGGCGCACGGCCAGATGCCCGAGGGAGAGCTTGAAAAAACGATGGTCGCATTTTACCAAAAGCGCACGAACGTCCTGGTCTGTACCTCCATTATCGAGTCGGGTTTGGATCTCCCTTCGGCCAACACGATTCTCATTAACCGTGCTGATGCCCTCGGCCTTGCACAGCTGTATCAGATTCGGGGTCGCGTCGGGCGCGGACAGCAGCGGGCCTATGCGTACCTTCTTGTTCCGGCAGAAGGCGCCGTCACTGAGGACGCCAAGAGACGCCTGGAAGTCATTCAGCGCTTCGTGGAACTCGGTAGCGGCTTCAGCATCGCCAATCATGACTTGGAAATTCGCGGCGGCGGGGACCTGCTCGGTCCACAACAATCGGGTCATATCGCCGCTGTCGGCTTCGATCTTTACACCGAACTTCTGGAGGAGGCGATCCGGGAGCTTCGGGGCAAGCCGCTTTCGCCCGAAGAATCGCGCCGAGAGCCAGAAATTAAGGTCCCCTTCCCGGCGTTTTTGAGCGAAAAATATATCCCAGACGTTCATCAGCGCCTATCATTTTATCGACGCTTTTCGGCTTCTGAGCAAGACCGAGAGCTTGAGCTTTTCGAAGAAGAGCTTGTCGACCGCTACGGTCCCCTGCCGCCCGAGGCGCTGAATCTGCTTTGGCTAATCCGCATCAAACAGCTCCTCAAGCGATCGGGCATTGATGCCCTCACCGCAGGTCCGCATCGCGTATCGCTGGTCCCTGGCCCACACAGCAAACTCGACCCGATGCGCGCCATTGCGTTGGTCTCAAGCGATCCGAAAAGCTTTCAGCTCACGCCCGATTCCAGGTTCGTAGCCGCTCTGCCGACCGAACACCTCAGGGATCTTTTCTTTGGGTTGGAGGCGCTTCTTAAACGACTTTGAGAGAAGCCGCGCTCCCGGTAACTTGGGCTGTTAAGAAATTTGCGAAGACGCAAAACCATGTTACCCTTAAACTATTATGAAAACGAAAATCTCGCTCGTGACGTTACTGGGATTGTCTGTTTGTTTTGTCGGCATCTCCGATGCCGCAACAGAGCTGGCGCGCGTGAATGGCACCTCGATTTCGCTTGAAAACTTTAACAAGAAATACGCGGACAGTCTGAAGTTCTTCCAGTTCAAAGCTCCGACCAAGAAGGGGGTTCTCGAAGACCTGATCAAGCGCGAGCTCGGGATTCAAGAGGCTCGCCGCCTTGGGCTGGACAAAGACGCCGACGTGATCGATCGAATGAACACTGTCCTGTACCATGCGCTTCTCGACAAAAAACTCAGCAAGGAGTTCGAAGGCATCCACATCTCTGATGATGAGGCTAGAGAGTATTACGCGAAATATCCGGAGATCCGAACAAGCCACATTTTCGTCGCGGTCCGTCCTGATGCGAAGCCCAATGACAACAAGAAGGCTTATGAAAAGATAAAGAAGATTCAAGACGAGAACCTGCGGGACGGAAAGGCCGGCTTTGCGGAAATCGCGCAACGCTTCTCTGAAGGGGTCGCGGCACCGATGGGCGGCGACATCGATTATCAGACGAAAGATAAACTCGACCCGGTTTATTACGAAACCGCGCTCAAGCTGAAAACTCCCGGCAACGTCAGCGGCATTGTGAGAACGCAGTTTGGATACCATATCATAAAACTCACCGCTGTCCGGTCGTGGGAAGACGCCGACCGCGCACAGGTGAAACGGCTTGTATTTGACGAGCGGCGTAGTCAAATTTTCGAGCGTTACATGAACGGACTGCGTCAACAAGCCCGGATATCCGTCCGCTCAGAGCTCCTTAAAGACTAGTTCCCCGTTTTCGCGATCGCTTGTTGCGAAAACCCCCCGGACCGTGCCAAAAAGAGGAAAAGAGGCGCGCGTGCGCCCAGATCTTGAGAAGGGCTATTCATGAAATATCGATTCACGTTCTATATGATTCTTGTTGCTCTAGCTTATGCGGAAGCCCCCGAGTCAGCGCTCGCGGCACCCGCCACAAAGGCGACACCTCCAGCCGCGGCTCCGGTCGTGATCGATCGAATTGAAGCGTCCGTGAATCTGGCACTTGTCCTGCGCTCGGATCTTGACCGCTTTCGACACACCATAAAGCTGCGCAAACAATTGGACCCGCTTTTTTCGGGAACGGCGCTTGCGACAAAGGGTGAGCGCGCCACGGACAGCGAAATTGCCCAGTTTCTGATCAACGAGCGGCTGATTGCTCAACAGTTCCCGGTGAGTGACGCCGAAGTCGAGCAAGAGATCAATTCAATTCAGGCAAACAACCATATCGACCGCGAAACTTTGAAGCGAGCTCTTTCTGAGCAGGGGTTCGCCTTTGAGGAATATTTTGAATTGATCCGAATGAGCGCCAGCAAACGCAATCTGATCGACAGGGATATCCGGACGAAAGTTGCCGTTTCCGACGATGACGTAAAAAACTATTTCTACAATCATTTTACGCGCTCATCATCGACACCGCTCTCTTACAAGCTGCAGATCATTTCCGTTGCTACTCGTAATTATAAATCGCTTGGCGCCGCTCGAGACGTTGCTCAACGTGCCGTAAGCGCGCTGAAATCAGGGGAACAGTTCGAAGAAGTCGCAAAACAAATGAGCGATCACGCAAGCGCCTCCTCGGGGGGCGACTTGGGCGTTGTCACCGAGGACGAGATGTCACCGCTCATTCGCGAGCAAGTCAAAAAGCTCAAAATCGGCCAAGTCAGCGATGTCTTCGGCGGCGCTTCGGCGGGAGCATTCAACATTATTCGCCTCGTCGACGTCAAATCAGGCGAAAATGACCGGTTCGAGAAAGCAAAAGAAGAAATCCGCAACCAGCTCGCCGCGGGAGAGTATCAGCACCAGATTTCTCTGTGGCTCGAAAGGCAGCAACAAAAAGCCTTCATTCATCAAGCAGGAGATGCTGCTACCGCTGGTCTTTCGACGCAGCCCTCTTCCACGAACACGAGATGAATCCGCTTGCCGTCACTCCGGGTGATCCGGACGGAATCGGGCCAGAGGTGGTGTGGAAGACCATTCGGGAGGTCCGCGGGCTCGGCGCACGTCTTCTTTGCGTCGGAGCGAGGAGACCCTTCGAGAAGCTTGGCGCAAAAATCATAGAAACCTCTGAAGAGGAGTTGCGACTGGCTCTCAAGTCACACCGGCTCCGCCCGCCGGCTTCTCGCGAGCCCCACGTGTGGCTGTTGCCCGCGCCGGAGGCGGTCCCCTCCGCCAGCTTGGGAACCGCTCCCGCAATTCTGGCCGGCTTTCAAGCTGGCTGGTCGATCAAAAAGGCGACGAGACTTGTTCAGCGCGGCCTTGCGACCGCTCTGGTTACCGGGCCCATCAGCAAAGAACGTTTGATCGCTGCCGGCTATTCGTTTCCCGGACACACCGAGTTTCTGGCTCATCTTTGTGGAAAAAAAACCGTTACGATGATGCTGGCAAATGACACATTACGCGTCTCTCTGGTCACGACCCATCTCGCTTTGCGAGACGTCCCCGGGGCCCTGACTCAGCAAAAGATCATCTCCGCGACCAAACAGACCTTCAACAGCCTTCAGGCGGGGTGGGGGATCGCGCGTCCGAGAGTGGCCGTCGCCGCCCTTAACCCTCATGCAGGCGAATCAGGTCTTTTTGGCCGCGAAGAGGTCGAAATCATTTGCCCGGCGATCCGCAAATTACGAAAATTGGGCTATCCCGCCGAGGGCCCCTTTCCCGCGGACACCCTCTTCGCGAAGCATGTCTCGGGACCGCTGAAAGGGCGATTCGACGCCGTCGTCTGCATGTACCACGACCAGGGTTTGATCCCGGTAAAGCTCCTTGATTTCGGCAATACCGTCAATATAACGTTGGGTCTTCCTATGATACGAACATCGGTCGACCACGGTGTCGGCTTTGATATCGCGGGTTCGGGGCAAGCCGATCATTCCAGTTTCCGGGCCGCAGTCGCCTTGGCGGAGCGCCTGGTTCGAAAACGACGATCCGACCGCTAAAAGGGAGCTTAAGATGAGTTTAGAGATTCGACCTTCCATTTTTCGCGAATACGATATCCGCGGTATAGCGGGCAAGGACCTGACCGCCGAGTTTGCCGCCGCGCTTGGCGAAGCCTACGCTCATTACATTGCCAGGCGGCTTCGCGGCAAGAACCCCGCAAGTGCTCGATCGGCGATCACCGTTTCTGTCGGCTGGGATTGCCGACTTTCGAGCGACGGCTACGCCGCCGCCCTGATTGCCGGGCTCGCACGGGGAGGGCTGGACGTGATCCGGCTTGGCGTTTGCCCGACGCCGCTGACTTACTTCAGCGTCTTTCATCTGAACCTGGATGGCGGAATCATGATCACGGGGTCACACAATCCCGCTGACTACAACGGTTTCAAGCTGTCCATCGGGAAAGAAACGCTTCACGGTTCACAAATCCAGGATCTTCGTATCATCATGGAGGAGCATCTCCGTGAAAAGCCGGTCCAGCATCGTGCCGGAAAAATTTCGGAATACGCGATCATTCCCCCATATCTTGATCACCTCGTCGCCGGCGCCCGACACCTCAAAAGGAAGAAAATCGTCATTGATGCCGGAAACGGAACCGCGTCAACGGTCGCACCGGCGCTTTTCTCTCGCCTGGGAGCCGAAGTAGTGCCCCTTTATTGTGAAATTGATGGTCGCTTTCCGAATCATCACCCCGATCCCACCGTACCTGCCAATCTCAAAGTCCTCGTTGAGACAGTCAGGAGCGAGGGCGCGGACTTCGGCGTGGCGTTTGATGGGGACTCGGATCGTATCGGCCTCGTGGATGATACCGGACGCATTGTTTTCGGTGACGAGCTGATGGTGATTTTCGCGCGCGACATCCTGAAGGAAAATCCTGGAGCCACGATTATTTCGGAGGTTAAGTGCAGTCACCGCCTCTATAACGACATCGCGAAAAACGGCGGGACAGGCATCATGTGGAAGACCGGCCACTCGCTTATCAAAGCCAAAATGCGCGAAACCGGCGCGGCGCTTGCCGGCGAAATGTCCGGACACATGTTCTTTGCCGATCGTTATTTCGGATACGACGACGCGATCTATGCCGCCCTCCGGATTTATGAGATCGCCTGTTCGTCTTCGTCATCGATTTCCTCTCTGCTGTCTGATTTGGAAAAAATGATTGCCACTCCCGAGATTCGAGTCGACTGCGAGGAAGAAAAAAAATTCCGCCTGGTCGAAGAAACAAAAAAACGCCTTGCTTCCAAAAACAAAATCACAGATATCGATGGGGTTCGCGTGGATTTTGGGGACGGCTGGGGTCTTGTTCGGGCTTCCAATACGCAGCCCGTTCTCGTGCTACGGTTCGAGGCGCCTACCGAGACCCGCATGAATGCGATCCGAGCGATCGTCGAATCCGCGCTGAAAGACGCCGCTCGGGCGATCGGGCACGGGCCGATCGAGTTTTCCGGCGGTCCCGGACATTAAGAACAAGGGAGTTCAAGGAATTTGACGACCCCCGATGAGTCGATCGTAATCCGCGGCGGGCGGGTACATAATCTTAAGAACATCGACGTGGAAATCCCGAGGGACAAGTTCGTCGTCATTACAGGCCCGTCCGGTTCCGGAAAGTCCTCGCTTGCTTTCGACATGATTTATGCCGAAGGTCAGCGCCGCTATGTCGAAAGCCTTTCGGCTTACGCGCGCCAGTTTCTTGAACAACTCAGCAAACCGGACCTGGATTCAATCGAGGGTCTCAGTCCGACGATTTCGATCGAGCAACGAACGACCTCCTATAACCCGCGCTCCACGGTCGGAACGGTGACAGAGGTTTACGATTACCTGCGACTGTTGTTCGCGAGAATCGCGAAGCCGTTTTGTTGGAATTGCGGCCAACCGATCCGCTCGCAGTCGCCACAGCAAATCGTCGATCTCATTCTTGCCTCGGGCCGCGGTGGTCCCTCGGGAGCCGAGGCCGTTAAGTTATCGATCCTCGCCCCAATCGTCAGGGGGCGAAAAGGCGAGTACCAGAAAGAACTTCACCAATTACGTCAACGCGGTTTCGTTCGCATCTGGGTGGACGGCGAGGTTCGCGACCTCTCGGATGAAATAATTCTTGATAAAAACAAAAAACACGACATTTCCGTCTATATCGACCGCCTGATCATCAAGGGTGATCCGGGCGCGTTGGCCGCGCGAGTCAGCGAGTCCGTCGAGCTTGGATTGAAGCTGGGCGAGGGCCTATTGATCCTCGAAACGTTTGACGGAGCCACTCGTCAGGAAACGCTCCTTTCCGAGCGCTTCGCCTGTCCACAATGCCAAATCAGCTATCCCTCTCCAGAGCCGCGCACCTTCTCGTTCAACAGCCCCATGGGCGCGTGCCCGGAGTGCGACGGTTTAGGGACTCAACCCGACGAGGAAGCCGAAGAGCGCGAACCCGAAGAGGACTCTCCCGAGAGCCCCATGGCTTTCGAAAGCGCGCCGTGCCCTGCCTGCGGCGGCGCCCGCCTGAAGAAGGAAAGTCTTCATTTCAGGATTGCCGAGAGAAATATCGCGGAAATCAGCTCTCTTTCAATCAGCGAACTTTCAAGCTTCTTCTCGTCCCTGCGGTTGAGCGATCGGGAACACCTGATTGCCGATCGTATCTTAAAGGAGATTCAGGACCGGTCACGGTTTCTTTCAGAGGTCGGCGTGGGCTATCTCAGCATGAGCCGCTCGGCGCAAACCCTTTCGGGCGGCGAAGCTCAACGCATTCGTCTGGCTACGCAGATCGGAAGTTCGCTTGTGGGGGTTATTTACGTTCTTGACGAACCCAGTATCGGGTTGCATCAAAAAGACAATAAGCGTCTTCTCGCCACCCTCGCTCAGCTGCGTGATCTCGGCAATACCGTGATCGTGGTCGAGCATGATCGTGAGACGATTGAAAGCGCCGACTGGGTGCTCGATCTCGGTCCGGGCGCGGGAACAGAAGGCGGTCATCTGGTCGCGGCCGGACGACCCAGTGAAATAGCGACCTCAAAGAAGAGCGTCACCGGTAAATATCTTCGTGGCGAGCTCCAAATTCCTGTACCGCCTGTTCGTCGACCCTGGTCCAAAGATCAGATTCTTCGAATTACGGGGGCTCAACAGAACAATCTGAAGAACCTCGTTGCGGAATTTCCGTTAGGCGTGTTTACCTGCGTCACAGGCACCTCCGGAAGCGGCAAAAGCACTCTCGTGATCGATACGCTTTATCGCGCACTCCTCAACCATCTTTACAAAGTGGACACTGGGAATATTAGAATCCAGTCGCTCGCGGGTCTCGAACACGTGGACAAGGTGATCGATATCGATCAAAGCCCTATCGGCAAAACGCCTCGTTCAAATCCTGCCACTTATACCGGGCTTTTTAGCCTGATCCGTGATCTCTTCGCGAGTCTTCCCGAATCACAGGTTCGCGGCTACGGTCCTGGACGATACTCGTTCAACGTAAAGGGCGGCCGCTGTGAGGCCTGCGAGGGCGACGGTGTTACGAAAATTGAAATGCATTTTTTACCAGATGTTTTCGTGCAATGCGACGTTTGCAAGGGAAAGCGATACAATCGCGAGACTCTCGAAATTCGTTATAAAGGGAAAAATATCGCGGAGGTCCTCGAGATGACCGGCGCCGAGGCGTATTCCTTTTTTGACCCGATCCCCTCGATCAAGGCGAAACTCAAGGTTCTTAATGACGTCGGCCTCGGTTATCTTCAACTGGGCCAGAATGCGACTACGCTTTCGGGCGGAGAAGCGCAAAGAATCAAGCTTTCTAAAGAGCTCTCCCGTCGAAGCACCGGCAGAACCGTATACATCCTGGATGAACCGTCAACCGGACTCCACTTCGATGACGTCAACAAGCTCGTCGGCATTCTGCAGGCCCTTGTTGACCAGGGAAACACCGTGATCGTTATTGAACATAATCTCGATATTATCAAGGTTGCCGATCATATCATCGACATGGGGCCCGAGGGCGGAGCCGGCGGAGGCCGAATCGTGGGAACGGGAACTCCCGAGGAAGTATCCGCGATCCCTGCCAGCGATACCGGGACTTTTCTGCGGAGCTATCTGCCGAGCCAGAAATAGAAGGCCCGGACCAACACTGGCCCGGGCCCATTTTTTCGCTTGTCTGAACGTTTAGCCTTAGGTCTTGATCTTGATCAGCGCGATGATGAACGCATACAGAACAAGCGACTCAATGAGGGCGAGACCGATAATCATCGGAATGAAAATCTTGTCCCGGGCGGCGGGATTGCGAGCGATGCCTTCGAGCGCCGCCACTGCGGTCTTGCCTTGACCCAGGGCTCCGCCGAACGCGGCAAGCCCGATTGCCAAAGCTGCGCCAAGCGAAGCGTACTGATCGCCTCCGGCCGCGGGGGCGCCGGTCTCGGCCATCGCAACAGAAGCACCCACGGTCAACAAAAGCGTGGTCAACAGAAACAAGGCTTTACCAAAAGTCATCTCAAATCCCATCCTTTCTCAATGGTCGTGTGATGTAGACAAGGAAATATAAACCATCGTCATAAGACAAAAGACGAAGGCCTGAACAAAAGCCACAAACGCCCCCAACCCATAAAAAATTACAGGCA
>MEQK01000203.1 GCA_001770175.1 Bdellovibrionales bacterium RIFOXYD1_FULL_55_31
TGGTCCAGCAATATTGAGCCGCCGCCGCCGCATGAGATCCAGATTGATCTCGGCGGATGGTACCTGATGAGCGGCTTTCGTTATTTGCCGAAGCCCGATCCCATCGATTTGAACGGGAGAATCGCGCGATACGAATTTTACGTGAGCGCGGGAGGGGACTTCTGGGGCGAGCCGGTCGCGATCGGGACTTTCACGAACGATATTTCTGAAAAAGAGGTGAGCTTTCCGCCCAAGGTGGGGCGCTTTGTCCGTCTCCGCGCCTTGTCCGAGGTGAACGGAAATCCCTGGACCGCGGTTGCGGAATTGAACGTTCTCGGGGTGCCCGGACCGTCGCAGCCGATCGAAGCCCCGCATTTTTACGTATCGCCGAGCGGCAGTAATTCCAACGACGGTTCGATGAGCTCGCCTTGGGCGACGCTGTCGTACGCGTGTGGCCGCGTTCAGACCGAGGGCGCAATCATTGTGGTCGGGGCCGGGAGTTACACGGATAATGGACAGTGCATTCTCGCGCCCAAAGTCAACATCGAAGGCGATGGAAAGAACCTCGTCACCATAAAAAGTTCTTACTCGAGTTGGTATCTCCGTGCCGAATCCAATCCGATCATCGATGGAAACCAGAAGGTCAGCGGCTTCAAGCTCGACGGCAACGGCCGATCTCTCGCGCGGGGAATGCAGGTGGTCGGCCGCCATCGGTTCACGATTGAGAATGTCGATTTCACCGCGATCCGGGATACCGCGATCCACATGGTCGGGATGCTGCAATGGCACGGCATTCAGAACGGCTGCAGCGATTGGCTCGAGCCGGTTCCGCCGCCTGACTACGCCAGAGGTGATGTCATCCGTAATGTCACGATCACGGGTTGTTCGCCGGATTACCTTTCCGAAAACACGATGGGTGCAAGCGTCTATATTCAGTCACTCGAGGACTTGCTGATAGAGCGCATGGTCGTTGAAGAAGGGCCGAGCTTCGGATCTTCCGGAAACGCGATCAAATCCTGGCCGGGCTGGCTCAAGCACATGACGATCCGTGACTCGAAATTTCGCATCAGTTTGGGAAAGAACCCATTTCCCTTTGTCCTGGAATTCTGGAATCTTGAAACCGACAGCGAGGTTTATAACAGCGAATTTTACGGAATGCTCTCGCTGGTTTCGGCCCGGCAGAACGGCGGGACGTGGGCATTGAAGTTTCACGACAACTACGTCAACTTCGCCGAGGCCGTTGGGTATTACATCGACGGGCATGAGATCTCGATGAGTCACCTCGACTTTTATAATAACCACGTCGTGGGCCACGCGCTCGGGCTTTGGAATGCCAGCAATATGTACAATAAGTATGGCGTTAACCACATCCGGATCAGGAATAATGTTTTCGACAGATCAGATCGCAAGGCGATCGCCCTTTATCCCGGAATCCCGATGCAGACCGGGATGGATGACATTCAGATCGTCAACAATGTCATCACCGATGTCGGAAATCCGAAGGGCGGGATCGTCGTTGCCGTCAAACCCGCGGTCAAAGTCACGAATCTGAAGATCATGAATAACGTCATTCAACGGATTTCGGGAATGCCTGCCCTTTATCTTGAAGGTGCTTCGGCCTATAACATTCTCAATCCGATTGTCACGAATAACGACTTCTTTGGAACCGGTTCGATCGTGAATACCGGAGCCACCGCCCCGGTTATCAGCAACAATTTGAATGTGGATCCGAAGTTCCGCAAGTCCGGGGAATGGAGGGAGTTCTATTCCCTCGAGGCGGGCAGCCCCCTGATCAACGCGGGCGCAAACGTGGGTCTTCCTTTCAATGGATCGGCTCCGGAGATCGGTGCTTTCGAATCGTCCCCGTAAGAATTTGGGAGTATTTTTCTTGGCGGGAGAGTCGGGTTCACCTAAACTTTAGGATATGGAAAACACGGGCAATATCCTTTTCGGGGATAATATTCCGCAGTGGTATGTCGCATTCGGGGATCATTGGGTCGGGCCTCTGACCGCGTCGGATGTTTATCAAAAGGTCGTTGACCAGGAGATTACCTTTGCCCATTACGTATGGAAGCCGGGGCAAACTGATTGGCGAAGGATCTGCGACATCAAAACGTTTCAATCCGCGGTCCCGCAGCTTCCGCAAAAAGACGTGCAGCATCAGGTCGAGGAGGCCGCCAAGCCTGGGGTGAAGCAGGTGACCGGCCGCCGTTCAGCGGCAGCTTCAAAACAACCGGGGCCGCCCCAGACGCCGCCGCGCGAAGAGCGGATGTGGTTCCTCTATTACAACGAATCGCAGTTCGGTCCTTTCACGACGGAGGAAATCAAACGGTATCTGCGAATCGGCAAAATTCACGGGCGGGTTTTCGCGTGGAAGAACGAATTGCCCGATTGGGTCCGGCTCGAAAGCATCGAGACCTTCCATGAAGCTGTCGCCGCGTCGGCCGATGCCAGGAAGAAAGCAAAAAAAAGCGGTCCTCCCAAGGCGCCCAAAAGCGATCAACGGGAGCAGAACCCGGAAGGATTCAAACCGGAACAGGAGAAGCTTGATCAGAGGGCCGCGCCGCGCCGGCCGCTTGTTGCGAAGATCGTCATGGCTCATAACGAGGCCGTTTCGGTCGGGATCTGTCGTGACATCAGCGTCGGAGGCCTCCAGGTTCTTACGGATAAGCTTCCCGGGACAACAGGACAGAAAGTGAAAATGAACGTCAGCGACGCGGCTGGAAAGATCCAATCCTTCGTGGCTGAAGGCGTGATCGCGCGAGTGCTCGAGGACAGGCGTGGATTCAGCTTCAGATTCGAGAAGCTCTCGGATTCCGCGCGCCGCGCGATCGAGGCATACATTCATGCCGAAGGGGCTTAGCCCGCACCTCGGGTTCGTTCAACCACGCGGTTTCCCGGGTTTACCCGAAGGGTGGTTTTCCGAATGGGAGACCTTCGAGGGACTGTTCGCGCTTCTTCATCATGTTGACGAGAATACCTGGACCAGCCCTCGAGCATTGATTGTGTTTCATGGGCTTGGCGAGCATGGCGGGCGCTATCTACATTTTCCGCATTATTTCAAAGACTCCGTGCAGTCGGTTTACTGCGTTGATTTCAGAGGCCATGGCCGGTCGGAGGGGCTCCGTGGCCATGTCGACCATTTCGATGTCCTCGTGGACGACGCAATTCTCTCGATCCGGCGTTTGGATGAGCGCCTGAAGAAACGGTTCGGGAGATCCGAGATCCACGTTTTCGCGCATAGCATGGGAGGCATGATCGCGCTGCGCGCGTTTCACAAGGACCCCAACCTTCCTGTGAAATCGGCGAGCATCTCTTCTCCACTTCTCGGTATACGAGTCGAGGTCCCTCTGGCGAAGCGCACGGCAGCCCATCTTCTATCCAAGGTCTGGGGGTCCCTCCAGCTGAGCTCCGAGCTTGATCCCCAGACGCTTTCGCACGACCAGGCCGTCTCCGAGGCGTATATCGCGGATCGCCTGGTTCATCGAAAATTGACGCCGCGGTTCTACGCGGAATTGTTGCGCGCGATCACGGATACCGCGAGCTTTTCTGGCGGCATCACGGTTCCGCTACAGTTTTTGGTGGCAATGCAGGACAAAGTGATCGATTCGAAGTCAGTCTTGAAGTTCGCGAAAAAATTGAAAAGCCGGAATAAAGAAGTGAAAACGTATCCGGAATTTTTTCACGAAGTCGTCAACGAAATCGGAAAAGAAAGAGTATTCGAGGACATTCGCACATGGATTACGAAGCACTCCGCAACGAACTGATTCGCCTCATTCGTAAACGAAGTTACCGGGAAGGTGATTTCACGCTTTCTTCAGGCAAGAAGAGCACCTTCTACATCGACCTCAAGGCTACCACTTTGGACCCGGACGGGGCTTACCTGATCGGGGAACTCGCCTTCGAAAAAATCAGTAAAGAAGGGATTCCGATCGATGCAGTGGGCGGGCTGACGTTGGGGGCTGATCCGCTTGCCACCGCGATTTCACTCGCGGCGAGGGCTCACGGCGTTCGTTGGCCGGCTTTCATCGTTCGCAAGGAACCGAAGGGCCACGGTACCGCACGTTATATCGAGGGTGTCGAAAATTTGGGCCAGGGCGCGAGAGTTCTGGTCCTCGAGGACGTCGTGACGACCGGCGCTTCCAGTATTCGAGCGATCGAACGTCTGCGCGAAGCCGGTTACGACCCGGTCGCGGCGCTCACGGTCGTGGACCGCGAAGACGGCGGAGCCGAAGCGATTGCGAAGACTGGCACCGCATTTCACCGGCTTTCGACAATCGCGGAGATCGCGCGTGGTTAGAGAGCCAGAATCCTGGTGACTCGACAACGTTCGTTGCCCAACGCCTCCTGCCCCTGCGATTGTTGTAATGTCCAATGAACATCAAAGTGATGGATACGCGCGGCGTAACTTTGCTCCGCCGTTTGTGGACCCTGTGCGCCACGCTGTGCTTGAAACGCGGGTCTCGGGTCGAGCGCGATCATTTTTTTTACGAGCTGATTGAAACCCGGAATTTCTTCGCGCGCGATGCGTTCGCATTCCGAAAGCGCTTCTGGCGAAAACTCAACCGGGAGCTGTCGAGGAGGATCGGTGGCCCATGATGTTTCGGCTTCCGGAATGGAGTCGGCATAAGAAACATAGGGTTTGATGTCGATGACCGGTGTTTGATCGAGGAGGTCGAGTCCGCTCAGGTGAAGTTCAATGCCGCCGGTCGCCGCCAAATCGATTCGGTCGAGTTTGACCGCCGAAATCCCGATCGGGTTCGGGCGGTGAGGCGATCGAGAGGCGAAAACGCCAACCTTCTTTGTGCCGCCGAGTCGGGGAGGACGAATGAGCGATTTCCAATCGGCTG
The DNA here is from genome assembly GCA_001770175.1 of Bdellovibrionales bacterium RIFOXYD1_FULL_55_31. Taxonomy (GTDB): domain Bacteria; phylum Bdellovibrionota; class UBA1018; order UBA1018; family UBA1018; genus XYD1-FULL-55-31. The sequence continues at coordinate 4,830 of MEQK01000203.1, forward strand.
GTTCCGGCCCCAAAACATTCTTGTGTCCGTGAAAAATGTAAATGACCCAGAGATGACTGAATTCCTCGAGTCCCCGGACGGCATCGCGCATTTCGGGAAGATCGAGGAGCTTGAGAACGCCGGTCGCCTCGGGAATCATGCGGGGTTGTCGAGGAATGCCGAATTTCTCTTTGAAGCACGAGTGGACGATTCCGATGGTTTGAAACGGGGTCATTCTGCTCCCAGTGCTGAACTGCGTGATTTCGGCAGCCCTTCTTTTGCTGTAATAGACTTTGGAAATCAAGGGGATCTTTGCGTCCGGACTTTCCCTCGCGTGGCACTCCAATTGCTCGGTCGCTAGCCGGGCGATCAGTCCCGGGGGAAAAATGGCCACAAAATTCAGAACATTGGGAATCTGGGCAGTCACTTCAGTCGTAGGAATCGGCCTTGGAATCGGAACGAACCTCGCCTTCGCTCAAAAACCAATCGCGAACCCACGACCCACGCCACATCCCGTTCCCACCCCGACGCGAACAGTACTGCCTCCTGCTCCACGCCCCACTGCGCACCCGGTTCCCACTCCGACTCACACGGTGCAGCCAACACCCGAGCCGGAGCCGACCGCTACGATTGTGCCGGTACCCATTGATACGGGCCCCGCGCAGAGCAGGGGGTATTCCGACGGGCAGGATGATGGCGCTCGTGAAGCTTCCGTTCGCGCGCCGGCCGAAGGTGATCATGAAGGCCGGGAGGTCGGCTATCGGGAGGGTTTTGCCCGCTGTGAGCAGGAGGAACGTGAGCGCGCCTATGATGCCGGTTACAAAGAAGGCTATGTCCGGGGCGAAGGAGAAGGCGCCCAGGAAGGACACCGCGCCGGCCAGGTGAACGGCAGCGCCAAAGGTTCTGAGAACGGCCGTGTCGACGGTATCAATCGGGCGGATCACGACGCGAATGCCGAAGCTTCACCGCTGGGTCGTGCAAAAGGAATCGATGAAGCCAACCACTCCGATGCGGCTGCGCGCGGGAAAGCGGATGGTCTGGCTGCCGGCGACCGGGATGCGCTCGAGAAGGCGCGTACCGATGATTATCAGCGCGGTCGCCGCGATTTCCGTAATGAGAGCTACGCAGGGGAAGTCGAAGCGAACGACGAGTTCTCTCAGATCGGCGCGCCCGGCGCGGGCCAGAAGATGGCGCAGGCGAAAGCGCCCCAGTCGTTCTTCTCACGTCTGATGAACGCCTTTCGGACTAAAGCCGCGGCATTTCGCAACGGGATTGCCGAGGAAGCGGCCTTTGGCGAGTTCTCATTGAGCAGCGTTGGCCGGCCGGACAAGCGCTTCTTCCGTCCTCGCGCCAATTACGGCACTCAGGAAGAAAACGACGCTTACCTGAACGCGTATGAGTCCGGATACGACGAGGGATTTCATTCCACCTATACCTCCCTGTACCGCAACGCTTACGACCGCGCCTATCACACGAGCAATCGTGACGGTTGCCGCCGGGCTCAAGCCGGCAATTACCGGCGCGATTTCGAGCGCGGTAATGATGAGGGCCGAAGACGGGGTTATGAACTCGCGTATCAGCCCGCGTACGACCAGGCCTACCAATATGCCTACAATCAGAGTTTTCAGGCCGCTTCCGCTGAGGCTTATCGAAGCATGTATCCATCGGCGTATAACAGGCACTTTGAAAAAGCTCGTGCCTCGGCCTACTCCGAACGTTTCGATGACCTTTATGATGCGGCTTTCGGTCAGGCTCATGATGCCAAATTCGCGGAGGTCTATCCTGGCTATGCCGCACGCGAGTACAAGCGGGGTCGCGCGGATGAGACACAGGATTTCAACCTGCGCCCGGTCCGCCTGATGGAAGCGGCGGTACTTGAGACCATTCCGAACGGTCTTCATGAACCGGGTGAAGCTCTTCGAATGCGGATCAAGTTGCGAAATTTTGCAGTTGCCAAAATCGCCTCGAAAGACGTGAAGGTGAAGATCGAAGCTCTTGCCGAGGGCGCCGCGGTGCTCACGCAGGCCGAAGCGAGTCTCGCCCGGGATCTTCGGGCCAAAAGCGTAACGACGGTCTCGGATATTCTTGAATTCCGGATGACGGAGGAGGTCGCGAACGAGGCCCATTTGATCAGGCTGACGGCCTATTTTCAGGGCCGGGTGATCGGGCAGGAGACCTTGAGAATCGAGGTTCGCTACATCGCCAGCATGACGTTCGCGGAATCGCCCGCTCTCCATGAGGGAATGGAAGGCGTGATCCGGATCAAGGTGAAGAACCAATCTGAAGCGGCGACTGATTCGAGTTTTTCGGTGCGTTTCAGCTCGAAATCGAGCGCGATCGAAATCACCCGGGGCGAAGCGCTCGTCGGAGTGCTCGCGCCGGGCGAGTCCAAGGTGGTCGAGTTCGGCGTGATCGCCCGGGCGGGCGGTGCGCCTCGGATTCCCTTCGTGCTGGAAGCGACTGCGGCGGGACGACGGATCGGTCTGGTGGATCAGACGCGCGAAATTCCGGTCATCAACGATTACACGATCGAACTCGAGGGGAGCGCCGCCTCGCTTTCGAAAGGGGGCGTCGCGCGCCTCTATTACAAGGTCAAGAACGTGAATTCGCGGGTCGTC
>MEQK01000204.1:0-7185 GCA_001770175.1 Bdellovibrionales bacterium RIFOXYD1_FULL_55_31
ATTTTTGACCCGTTCTTCACGACCAAAGCACCGGGCAGCGGCACCGGTCTGGGACTGGCCATTGTCAGGTCCCTTGTTACTTCAATGAATGGCAAAATCACGGTGCATTCGGAAGTTGGAAAGGGCACTACCTTCGATATCGAGCTTCCAGCGGTCGGTTGAACTGTCATTCAGCCGCCCGGAGTCTTCGCCGGTTTGCGTGCAACCCCGCATTACGGAACGGCCCATGCAACCAGCCTCCAAAAAGGAGTGCGTTTCATGACGAATCAGGCTCGTTCCGTGTTGGCCATTTTCATTCTCGGTCTGGGGGCCGCGATCGCAGCGACCGGGTGCGGGGAAACAACCAACGTCAATATCACGCAACCCGCTCCTGGCGCGCCGGGGCAGGTCCCTCCGCCTCCGACAAACGTAACGGTCCGGATCACCGAGGTCTTCAATCCGACGCCCATCATCGTAAAACAGCACATCACCAACAAGGTCGCGACCGTCATCATCGTCAACAACGAGAACGATCATCATTCGATCGTAGCCGATAACGGCCGCTTCAACAGCGGCGTCATCGGCCCCGGAGAGGAAAAAACATTCACCGTTGACGAACCCGGGGACTTCCCCTTTCATTGCGGAGTTCACCCGGACGACGCGAACGAAAGGGGCGTTCTGCGTGTCGAGCCTTCTGATCAGCCGGGAGCATCGCCTTCGCCGAGCCCTACCGCGAGCCCCTCGATAACTCCGACCTTTTCTCCGACTGCCTCGCCCTCACCGAGCCCATCGGTTGAACCAGCCGAACAAACCATCACGATCGCGGCTGGCGCCTCGACCCGAACAACCGATGCCTTCGGAACGGAGCCGCTGAGCGTGCGCCAAAATTCAGTCGTAACGGTGATCAACAATGACACTGACGATCACACTGCGACTTCCGATGACGGAACGACCTTCGACACCGGAATCATTCCGCCGGGCGAGCGGGCCATGTTTATCGTGAACCAAGCGGGAGAGTTTCCGTTTCATTGCACGGTTCACCCGAATATGCGCGGAACTTTGCGGGTTATGTTAAACGGCCAGCCCTCGCCGGGCACAAGCCCGAGCCCAAGCCCGAGCCCGACCGAACCCTTGAACCAATAAGCCGGTAAAGAAAAGCCCTGAGACTCTCCGGTCCGATACGCGCTGTTGCAGATATGCAGATATGCGGGTATAAGCAAGTTAAATGCGTGAACTTGCCCAGATCTTCAAGGCGCTCGGCGACGAGACCCGGATAAAAATGCTTTCTCTCGTGATCAGATACGGCGAACTCTGCGTATGTGATTTCGAGCAAGGCATGGGGATTTCTCAATCGAAGGCATCCCGTCATCTGAGATGCCTGGCCAATGCCGGTCTGCTTGAAGACCGGCGCGAAGCCGTTTGGGTTTACTATCACCTGCCCCTCAAACCAGAAGCTTTTCACAAGGGCGTCGCTAAGCTCGTCGAAGAGGCTCTGCCTCAGGAAGAATTCCTTGAACTGGAAACGCGTTTCAAGAAATGGCTCAAGAGCAAAGGCTGCAACGCGCGCATTCCCCAGCGTGCCGCCCAGAAGGACAAATAGCCAGAAGGACAATAGAAGGACCCATAATGGAACACACGAAAAGAACAGTCTCCGGCCGGTTATCGTTCCTGGATCGCTATCTCACGCTATGGATTTTTATTGCCATGGCGGTCGGCGTCGCGTGGGGCTATGTGTTCCCGGGCGTTGTGCCTTTCCTGAACAGGTTCAGCGTGGGGACTACGTCGATTCCTATCGCCGTCGGGCTTATCCTCATGATGTACCCGCCACTCGCGAAGGTGCGGTATGAGGAGCTCGGGCGAGTATTCAAAAACACGCGCGTTCTCGGCTTGTCCCTTCTTCAAAATTGGGTCATTGGCCCCATTCTGATGTTCGCGCTCTCCGTTTTGTTCCTGCAGGATTATCCCGAATACATGGTGGGCCTTATCCTGATCGGACTCGCGCGCTGTATCGCCATGGTCATCGTGTGGAGTGATCTCGCTGAAGGTGATCCGGAGTACTGCGCGGGACTGGTGGCCTTTAACTCCATCTTTCAGGTCCTCTTCTATTCGGTTTTTGCGTACGTTTTCATCACCGTCTTCCCGACCTGGTTCGGGCTGAAGGGCGTGGAAGTTCATGTGACAATGGCGCAGATCGCCGAGAGCGTCTTCATTTATCTCGGGATACCGTTCTTGGCCGGAGCCCTGACCCGCCTGATTCTCGTCAAAGCGAAGGGCAAAGAGTGGTACCACGCGGTATTCGTCCCGAAGATCAGCCCGATCACCCTGATCTCCCTTCTTTTCACGATCATCGTGATGTTTTCGATCAAGGGTGAAATGATCGTTCAGCTCCCGCTCGACGTGGTGAGAATAGCGATTCCGCTCCTGATCTATTTCGTGGTGATGTTTGTTGTTTCGTTCCTGCTCAGCAAAAAGGCCGGCGCTCCCTATCCGCAGGCCGCTTCCCTTTCCTTCACGGCCGCCTCGAACAATTTCGAACTGGCGATCGCGGTCGCAGTCGCCACCTTCGGGATCAACCATGGTGCCGCGTTCGCCGCGGTCATCGGTCCGCTCGTTGAAGTGCCGGCGCTGATCGCGCTGGTGAACGTCGCGCTCTGGTTCAAGAGACGGATGTTTGATGGTCGGATCACCTCGGAGCCTGATCCGCGTACTTCCGGCTATCGAATCGCAGAAAGGAACAAAATGAAAAAAATCCAAATTTTGGGAACAGGTTGTGCCAAATGCAAAAAACTGGCGGAAAACGCCGAAGCTGCCGCCAAAGCAGCCGGAATTGAATACCAGCTCGAAAAGGTGACGGAAATGACCGACATCATGAAATTCAAGGTCATGATGACGCCGGCTCTCGTTGTCGACGGGATCGTGAAATTCGCGGGAAAGACGTCAACCATCGACGAGATCAAATCGATTCTTCAGAATTGAACAAAAACAAGGGAGCCTCTTTTGAAACGCATCATCACCGCAGGACTTCTCGCCTTTGTCGGAATCAGCTGCATTTACCTTTTCATCGGAGAACGACGAGGAGGCTCAAATGCCGGCCCCCCCCCGGCGACGGAAAGCAAAGCCGGTTCACGGATCGTAGCCTACTACTTTCACACGACTGGCCGTTGCATGACTTGCTACAAGATCGAAAATTACACGCGCTCTTCGATTACCGAGAACTTCGCGGGCGCGCTCGGTTCGGGCAGACTGGTGATGAAATCGGTGAACGTTCAAGAGCCTGGAAATGAACATTATGTCCGGGATTACCAGCTCTCCACGAAGTCAGTGGTTCTCGTCGAGATGAAGGACGGAGCCGAGAAGCGGTGGAAAAACCTGGAGAGGGTCTGGGACGAGGTTGGGGACGAGGCTTCCTTCAAGAAGTACATCGCGACGGAGCTCAAGCAGTTCGGCGGTATCAGCCTGGGGCGAGAGAGTTGAGCAAGACATGCTCATGACCAGCCTGACCGCGCTCTGGCTCGGGATTCTGACATCACTCAGTCCCTGCCCTCTGGCAACGAATATTGCCGCTCTTTCCTACATCGGCGGACAATTTGCCGGTAAACGGAAGGCGCTCCTCTCGGGGTTTCTTTACCTGCTTGGCAGAACGCTTTCGTACCTTGCACTCGGGATCATTCTCGTGACGAGCCTGATCTCCGTGCCCGATGTGTCCTTTTTTCTGCAGAAATACCTGAATCGCGCACTCGGACCTTTGTTGATCGTGATCGGGATGTTCCTTCTGGACCTGATCAGCATCCCGTTCAGCGGCTTCGGGGCGAGCGAAAGATTGCAGAAGAAATTTGCCGGGATGGGAGTCGCGGGCGCGCTGCCCCTCGGGATAATCTTTGCCTTAGCGTTTTGCCCGGTTTCAGCCGCATTGTTCTTCGGCAGCTTGATTCCGATCGCCGTACGGGAACAAGCCGCCATCCGCTTGCCGATTTTTTACGGCATCGGCACCGCCCTCCCCGTCGTCGCGTTTGCCCTGCTTTTTGCTTTTGGGGCGGATGCCGTTACGAAGGCTTTTCGCAAAGTGACGGCAGCAGAGACCTGGGCTCGCAGGATTACCGGAATTCTGTTCGTCACGATCGGTCTTTATTACAGTCTGGTTTATATATTCCGGGTTCTTTAACGCGGCTGACGAAGGAGTTCTCATGGGAGAAAAAACTGAAAAGGGAGGATATTGTTGTGAGGGCGGGGCCTGCGCGCCCAAGAAGGGTCCCGTGTTCAAACAGTACTTAACCGTTGGAATAGCGGCCCTCGCTCTCTGGTATCTGCTTTATCAGTCGCTCGACGGATTCGCGAAGTGGGTCACCTATTCCGTCTTGGGCCTGGCGGAGGGCTCGCACCTCGGGGCGGCGGTCGAATTCTTCGTCTACGATACCCCGAAAGTACTTCTCCTCCTGACCCTTGTCGTCTTTGTCGTCGGCGTGATCCGCTCCTTCTTCACGCCCGAAGGCACGCGAAAAATCCTCAGCGGCAAGCGCGAGTCACTCGGAAATGTTTTGGCAGCCCTGTTGGGTATCGTTACGCCTTTTTGCTCCTGCTCGGCCGTTCCGCTTTTCATCGGATTCGTCACGGCCGGAATACCTCTAGGCGTGACGTTTTCTTTCCTGATTTCGGCTCCGATGGTCAATGAAGTCGCACTGGTGCTCCTTTATGGGCTGTTTGGCTGGAAGATCGCGGCCCTTTACCTGGGAACGGGCTTGCTGATCGCCATTGTCTCCGGCTGGGTGATCGGACGCTTACGGATGGAAAAATATGTCGAATCCTGGGTCTATCAAACCGAGGCCGGAGAAAACTCCGCTCAGGAACGCCCGACTTGGGAAAACCGGGTTCAATACGGACTCAATGCCGTCCGGGAGATCGTCGGTAAGGTTTGGCTTTATGTGATCGCCGGGATCGCGCTGGGCGCCGCAATCCATGGCTACGTCCCCGAGGATTTCATGGCGTCAATCATGGGCAAACAAGCCTGGTGGTCCGTGCCGATCGCCGTTGTCGTCGGCATACCCATCTACTCGAACGCAGCCGGCATTATTCCCGTCGTTCAGGCGCTGCTCGGAAAAGGTGCCGCGCTCGGAACGGTTCTGGCCTTCATGATGTCGGTGATCGCGCTTTCGTTGCCGGAGATGATCATCCTCAGAAAAGTACTGAAACCAATGCTGATCGGCGTTTTTCTATCCGTCGTTGGACTTGGAATCATCTTGATCGGCTATCTCTTTAACGCGCTACTCTAAGAAGGAATGTGCTATTCAGTGGCCGAAGCTCGTTCCAGGCAGGAACTCGAGCGAGCAGGCTTTTCGCGATTTGAGACGCATCCCGGTTTTCGCGACGCATATGCGATTTCTGCCCTGAAACCGTAAAACTGCCTTAACCTTGACTATTCAAGTAACTTGTTGAATAGTAAACAGAGGAACGAAAGGAAACATCGGCCGATGAATCTCTCATTGATTGGCGCCTTCACCGCGGGCCTTCTCACCTTCTTGTCTCCTTGTGTGCTCCCTCTCGTTCCCATCATAACGGCGAACTTCGTTTTATCCGATTCAAAGAGTCGCTGGTCGCGTGTCACCGCGACGCTATGGTTCGCTTTAGGGTTCGTTCTTGTTTTTATCGCCATGGGGATCAGCATTTCCTGGCTGAGTTCGTTCATGACCTCAGTAAAGCCCTGGTTCATCATCGCGGCAGGCGTGATCCTCGGGCTTTTCGGTTTAAAGCTGATGGGAATATTTCGTCCGAAGCGCCTGTTCGGCTGGATGGAGCGATCCTTCAGCGCTCCGGACATTTCCAAATATATCCCGAAAGGACTGCACGGATTTCTTTTCGGTGCGCTTTTCGGCCTGAGTTGGACCCCATGTGTGGGCCCGATTCTCGGCGGAGTCCTCACCTATGTCGCTTCCCAGGATCGCTCGATCGCACAAAGCGCGTTCTTGCTACTGGCATTCTCTCTTGGAATCGCGCTTCCCCTCGTCGCGTTCTCGTTCGCAACGGAGTATCTCACACCGAAGTTGAAAGCCTTTAAGAAGCACCTGTCCAAAATCGAGTATGCGACCGGCCTGGGCCTTTTCATTTTCGGAATATTTATCGCTGTTCAGGGTCGGCATCAGCTCCCGCAGGCAACCTCCGTCGCGCCAGCGGGGTCGGCAATCGCGTTCGACGCGACGGGCAGACGGCTCGATCTCCTTAAGCCGACGGCGAATTCGGTACGAATGGTTTTCTTCTATTCAACGAAGTGCCCGATCTGCCATGCGATGGAAAGATTTTTGCCGGACTTCGAGAAAACCTGCATTTCCGATCAATTTGAATTCGTGCGCGTCAATGTTGATCTCCCGGAAAACGCCGTCGCGGCAAATCGCTTCAATGTCCGCGCGGTCCCGACGATTTCGCTGATTAGCCCGAACGGACACGAGGTCGTCCATCTCGTCGGCTATCAGAGCGAGGCACGCCTGAGAGACGCCGCCGAGACATCGACAAAGATGCTGTGCGAAGTGTCTGACGCTCAAAAGCTCCCGTCTCTTCCGGTACCGAACGAAGGCCAGGCTTGTTCTCCGAACGAAGCCTGCTAAAGCGACGCCGATGCCGCTCGGATCGGACGCGGCCTGACGACATCACGCTCGTGCGGGCGTGAGAAATCGAGGCTCGGACCCGCTGGAACGATTTGCGTGGGGTTGATTTCCTTTTGGCTGAGGTAGTAATGCCGTTTGATATGCTCGGGACGGCAGGTCTCGGAAACCCCGGGCGTCTGATAAATGTCGCGAACAAAGCCCCAGAGATTCGGATACTCGTAGATGTGCCGCAGATTGCATTTGAAGTGACTGTAGTAAACCAGATCAAAGCGAAACAACGTCGTGAACATGCAAATATCGGCGAGGGTCATCCGATCGCCCAGCATGTAACGATGCTTTCCGAGTTCGAGGTCCCACCATTCGAGAGCCCCGAACAGATCAACGATGGCGCGGTCGTAGGCGCGCTGTGAAGTCGCGAAGCCGGCGCGATAAACGCCGTTATTGATTCTCGGATAGATCGATTCAACAACCCGGTCGATCTCCTCGCGTTGCCCTTCGGGATAAAGATCTGATTTATTCTTCGCCAAGGGAAGGAACTCTGTCGCGAACATTTTGATGATGTCCAGGGACTCGTTGTTCACGATCGTTTGGTGCTTTTTATCCCAAAGAACCG
>MEQK01000204.1:7197-9018 GCA_001770175.1 Bdellovibrionales bacterium RIFOXYD1_FULL_55_31
CCGGAGTCGTCTCTTCAGCCGCGTACTCGGGATCGGCGAGGCGGTAGATGTCGATCAGGTCTTTTTGATGATTCACGAAATCGGGGATACAGCCTTCGCAGTCAGTAAACGTCCAGCCGTTTTCGTTCCAGACAGGATCAACGGCCGAGAGTGAGATGACGTCTTCGAGGCCGAGGAGCCCCCGGACAATCGCGGTTCGATGCGCCCAAGGACAGGCCCACGAAATATAGAGATGATAGCGGTTGGCCTGCGGCTTGAATCGCGACTCAGCGCCCGACTGAATATGATCTCGAAAAATCGACACATAGCGAACGAATTCACCTTGCGGGTTGTTCCACATGCTCATTTTCGGTGCAGGGGGCGTACCGCCAACACCCCAGGCCATTGTAATCAAACGCCATAAGTTACCAAAAGAGCGGCCGGCGGGCTTAGGGTATTCAGAGTATCTATTGCCTCACATGTCTGCTATGGTAGTTGTCCAACTCGCTTCTTTCGAGTCTGCGGGCATAGTGCCCCTGTCCTCTTGAGCGGCTCAGCACCATCAGCCCCATCAAGGCCGGGAGGTTACATGAACAAGACGCAACACGGGGGCGATTCTCCGTCCCTGATACACCATTTCGAAACATTTGAACTGCCACAAAAACTGAACGACGCTCTCAAAGCCATGGAATTCGAAATCCCCACGCCCATCCAGGCGCAAGCGATTCCCATCGCCCTCAAAGGTCGGGATCTGATCGGCTGCGCTCAGACAGGCACCGGCAAGACCGCCGCCTTTTGCATTCCTACATTGGTTCACCTCCTTGCTGACCGGAACAAAACCGCGTTGATCCTTGCCCCGACCCGCGAGCTCGCGATGCAAATCGAAGGCGTCTGGAAAGACCTGACTCGTTTCTCGCCAGAAATCCGTTCGGCTATTCTCGTCGGCGGCAATTCCATGCAGCCCCAGATGCAGGCGCTCAAAAGAAGTCCGAAACTCGTCATCGCCACTCCTGGCAGACTGATCGACCACCTTCAGCGCGGAAGCCTCAACCTGAGCCGCGTCGGCATCCTGATCCTGGATGAGGCCGATCGCATGCTCGACATGGGCTTCGCCCCTCAACTTTCACAGATCATGCGATTTGTCCCGCAGAGCCGGCAAACCCTGCTTTTCTCCGCGACGTGGAGTCCCGTCGTGGATGATCTGGCCAAAAAATATCTGAAGGCGCCGGCACGCGTCTCCGTCGAAAAAGCGTCGCGCGCGGCGCAGACCGTTCATCAAAGCATGATCGCGACCACGATGAAGGGGAAGAACGAGGCGCTTCTCGACGAACTGAACGAACGCGAGGGAAGCGTGCTGGTTTTCGTGCGGACCAAGAGCCGCACCGATCGTGTTGCCAAGTACCTCAGCTCGTATGGCCTCGATGTCAATCGCATTCACGGCGGCCGCACACAGGGACAGCGCAATGCCGCTCTTTCGGCCTTTCGCGTCGGCAAAGTACGGATCCTCGTCGCGACCGATATCGCCGCCCGAGGCATTGACGTGGTGAATATTCAACATGTTATCAACTACGATTTGCCGCAAGTCGCGGAGGATTACATTCATCGGATCGGCCGGACCGGACGCGCCGGGAGCGAGGGCTGCGCGGTCTCCTTCGTGACTCCCGAGGACCGGTCACAATGGCGGGACATCACGCACCTCCTGAAAAAAGGAGGAACAATCGTTTCCACGCACCAGGCGCGAACAAAGGCAGCCTGCTGAAATCGGAGGAACAGAATGGGAAAACCGAATCGTGCAACCCAGGAAAAGCGAAATCGCGAGCGCGCGCAAAAAGAACGGCAACA
>MEQK01000205.1:0-8216 GCA_001770175.1 Bdellovibrionales bacterium RIFOXYD1_FULL_55_31
CTTTGCAAGGCTTCGTCAGCAGCATGCGAAATTCCATGAAGCTGCCGCGTTCGTGATCGAGGAGGCCCACAAGCAAGGTGACGTAAAAACTCTGATCGCGGATGGGAGTAACTTTGACCAGCTGTCCGGCCAGGTGATCAGCGACCTGATCTCCATGAAACTTGACCACTGACCTCAACTCAGGTTCGGTTCGGATCGCTCAAGCGCGAAGGCCGCTTGTTATTTTCGCGGTCACGCAAGTCGGCCACCCTGAATATTTTAAAGCCGCCGCAACTTTCGTCCACCTCTGACGTATTCCCGAAAGCTAACTCAGACCAGCAACACAGAGGAACAAGGAGGTTGCCCATGCTGCTCAACCAACGCACGCTTTTTTGCGCTTTTTCATCCGTCCTTTTCGCGATCAGTGGCTGCACCGGTGATGGCTCTCAAGGCACTGTCGGCGAAATCCCGGGATACGACATGAGTTCCGGCACACCGGTTTCAAAGAATCCCACGGAGCCAAACCCGGCCCCGACCGAAGGTCCGTCAGGAACCCTCGGGCCAAGCTGTCGTAGCGATGATAACTCGCGGTTTTGTGTCGCATTGAAATACGTGGTCTACAAAGATTCAAACGATCGGCCCGTCGTTTCGGAGCAGGAGGCAATCAGCAATCTCGCGGCTGTGAACGCCGTTTTCAGCAAATGCCAGATTGCCTTTCAGATCGATGAGTTCGTCCCCGCGGAACCCAGCCGATACGGCCTGACGTTCAACACGGCTAACAGCTCGGAGCTCGACATAATCCGGAGGGCGTTTCAGGACGACTCAGAGATGGTTGTCGTCACAACCGGAGACTGGAATCGAAGCGGAAGTCTCGGGAGCACGGGGGCCAATGCCTGGACGAATATGCCAGGAATGGGACTCTATGGCGTCATTCTCGAAGACGCGGTCGGCACCTATCCGAACCTGATCGCTCATGAGCTCGGCCATTACGTCAATCTCGACCATTCGAGTGACGCCTCGAATCTCATGTCCCCGATCATCTACACGACATCGACCGGTTTGACCGCTGGTCAGTGTAGCGCGGCGAGAGACGCCTTGAACTCCTTCTGGCCACGAATGCTCCGATAGCAAGCCCGGGGCGGTCCATGCGACTTATTTCCATGCCACGATTTCATTCCGACGCGCCTCCGGCTCTTTTCTCCGGGGGCGCGATTATTGCTGGCCGCTAGCGAAAACTCCGCCTATTCTTAAATTTGTATCTTGGAATCGAATTCCAACGGAAACGGCGGCTCTATGAAATCGAATTTAGCATTACTCATGATCCCGGTCCTGCCAATTCTAGTCGTTCTTTCTTTTATCGGGGTCTCCTGCTCGACAAAACCTTCCATTCAAAAACCCGCACCTTCGGCAGTGGGTCAGGAGCGAGGCCTTACCGAGCTGCTTGAATTCGCCAGGGTACAGGAATCCGGAGGAAAGTTTGACGACGCCATCAGAAGCAATGAGGAGATCCTGGCCCGTTTCGCGGGCGAATCCAGCACACAGGATGACCGATCTTTCGGCGAACTGGCTCAAGACAATATCAAACGATTGAGGTGTCTCAAACGAAGGGGACCGACGAGTGCGAAACGCCTGACTCTGAGCGAACTTCGCAGGGGGCTGATTCGAGCACTGAACCGGATCGACCACAAGCGGCTCATGAAATTTGCATCCTGCAGCTTTCTCGTCGGGCCCACGGATTCGGAGGGCTTCTTTGTCGAACCCTCAACCGTTATTCCTGAACTCCTGGGCGCCATTAAAAAAGTCAAAAAATGGGACACGGGCGACTACGACGACGAGTCCCAAGCAAGACTTCAGAGCGAGGACGGCGGCACACGCCATCACCTGTTGTTAAAAAAGGAAAATAAACTCGGCTGGATCTGGTACGGCTACGCGACAGGCGACCCCGAAGTTCGTGATAGGATTTTCGAAAAGACAGGCCTTCTGATCGCACCGAGCCCGATACCAAGCCCCGCACCGAGCCCGATACCAAGCCCCGCACCGAGCCCGATACCAAGCCCCGTACCGAGCCCGTCACCCAGCGAATCCCCCTCCCCCCCGATCCCGAGCCCGAATGCGTAACAGAATCCTTTTCAGCTTAGTTGCTATTTTGACTTTCACCTGCCCGTCTTGCGCCTTCTTTCGCAAATCACGAGTTGATGAATCACGAGGGAAGCTGATCAAAACCCCATTCGGAGAAGCGGTTCTCGGGGGACCTCGAAAAGTCGAGGCGAACCTGCAACTCAAGAATGCCGAAGGCAGAACGATTCAGCTGAGCTGGAGAACCTTCAGTCAAGGCGTGTGGAACATCTCCTTCGACGGGCTGGGTGAACATTTCGCAATCCGCACTTGGATCGAGCTTCCTGAAACCTATTCCCTCGTGAAATTTCAGAGCAACAATGCAAGCCGGGCGAAGGATGATCCGCCCGAGGACTTTTTGCGCGGAGATCGCCAGTTCCTGGCCGTGAATAGCCGAACACCCTCCAGCCAATTCGCCGTAACGCTTGTTTCGCCGGAAGAGAAGAACGAGATGACGGAAATCCCGCTCAGCCTTGAACTGAAAGTCACCCCCCCTTTTTTCGACATTTCACCCTCGTGCAAACCATTCGGAATCGAAATCTCCCCGAAAATCGGTGATTCACAGATCACCCCCTACTTCGCCGCGCGATGCGAAGAAGACCAGGGCGGAGTCTCGGTTTACGTTTTTTATCCTCCCGAAGTTCGGCTCTGGCTCCCCTCTACCGGGGAGTGGCAGAAGGCGACCCCTGGCCTCGCTGTTTTCAAGCTCACCTTCGATCACCTCATCCCCAATCGCCGCGTTCGAATGGCCGAGTTCTTTCTTCATCAGAACGAGCATGCTCACGGCTATGAAATCAATTGGAAGGGCAAATTCGACTAGCCGCAGCGCATTTCGCCAACCCCTTGATGCCCAGTGCCCCACATGCTAACACCTGCTGGTCCGGCTCCACCGGCCCTAACGCAAGGAGTTGTTATGCGTCGCCCGATTTCTCGCCCAATTTTTGGCCCGATTTGCGGCCCGATTTGCATGATCATCAGTGTCCTGTTTGGAATTTTGAGTTCGCCAGTCGCTTTCAGTTTCGATTCGAAACCCGCTGCTCCCGCCACCTCGATCTGCCCGGACCGCGCCGCTGGCGAAACAGACCACGACTGCCCTTGGGCCGGAGTAGCCCGAACTTTAATCGCCGAAGCTCGGGCGGGCCACGCCATCGGAGACCAACTCGCCGCGCTTCTTCCCAAACTCGACCGCGACTTAAAAGCCGATGCCGACCGTGCGGGACTGAAAGATGTCTGGGGCATGAGCATCAATTTCGACGAGATCGCAAAATCCGAAATCGTCGATCATTCGATTCTTTCCGCAATCGGTGAGAAAATTGAAATCGACTTTCCGATCGGCCTCACGGCTCAAGGCCAGGCGCGCCCTCCGATGAATCGAATTGTTCACGCCGGGATGGAACATACTTACGGCTACCTCTTCAGCGTTCTGAAAACTCCTTTCGGATTTAAGCGTGCTCGATGGGTTCGCGGAGAAATCGAGACCGGGTTCAATCTTCCCGTCGGGATACTCGGCCCAACGCCCTCCTCGGGAACGCTCTTTCTGAATGTGACGACGTTCATCGGTAACATCGCGTTTCGCACCGATTCGACCGAACTCGCCGTTGTAAAGAGTGCCAGCCGGTCCGGTCCGAAAGAACTCTCAAACTTCAAGTACGGAAAGCTCTCCCCCACGAGGCTCGAAGAACGCGTCGAAGTTCCAAATTATAACGGAAAGACCCGGCTCGTTACGCTTCGCACGGATTTCGTCCCGTTTCTCAATGCACCGGGCGATCGAAATGCGAACTCCCATTTGCTCATCTATTCCGTCGTCGATCCGTTCCATCATGAAGCTCAGCTGATCAGTGCGTTTCCGGTCCAGACGTCCTTTGTGCAAAATGCGCTCAATCCGAAGGGGCTGGGAAGCAAACCGGTTTCGACACGCTACAACGGCTTTGTCGAAGGCCTTTCCGGAACGACTTTGCACGGTGACCGCCGGGTGCTCGGGTCACGCGGAAGCAAGTGACTCCCGTCATTCAGGCCAAAAACATCTCGCGAACGTTCCGTTCAACCCAAAAAGGCGAGGGTCTGAAGGGAGCTCTGGGATTACTCCTGAACCCACAGTACCGGGTCCATGAAGCGCTTAAAAACGTCAGTTTCACCCTCGAGCCGGGGTCTTTCAACGGCCTCATCGGCGCGAACGGCGCCGGGAAGACGACTCTGCTCAAAATTCTCTCCGGCCTGATTCCGCCCACGACGGGAGAAGCGCGGGTACTCGGTTATGAGCCGTTCAAACGTCCGATTGATTTTCGTCGCCAGATCGCGCTGGTCATGGGACAGAAGGCGCAACTCTGGTGGGACCTGCCCGCCATGGACGCGTTCGACCTGCTCCGAGCGATTTACAACATACCCACGCCGGTTTATCGGGAGCGCCTGCATACCCTGACCGAACTCCTCGACGTCAAACATCATCTGAATACGCAAATCCGCCGTCTCTCGCTCGGCGAGCGGATGAAAATGGAATTGATCGGCGCAATCCTCCATTGGCCGAACGTGATCTTCCTCGACGAGCCCACGATCGGGCTCGACGTCCTCGCGGCCCATAAGCTTCGTGAGTTTCTTCGGGTTTTCAATCATCGCGAAAGGGCGACGATTATCCTGACCAGCCACAATATGGATGATATCGAGCGACTTTGCTCACGTGTGCTCATCCTTCGCTCGGGCGAGTTGATCTATGACGGCGCGCCCGGAGGTCTTCTTCGCGAGGGGGAACGGCGACTGAGAATCAGGTTTCTCAAAACCCCGCCGCTCGAGACCCTCGCCCAAGCCACTGGAATCTCACCTGAGCTGATTATTTTGGAATCCCCTGACGAACCGGATAGAGGGGGAAACATAGAAGACGAGCCCGCCGCCGAAGAACAGAAAAAAGATCCGGAAGAACGGGCGGTCTACTTCACGATTCGGCACGAGGAGATCATGGGGCTCCTCCAAAAGCTGATGAGCCAATTCACCATCGTCGACATGGGAATAGAAGAGCAGAGCCTTGAAGCAGTCATTCAGCGGCTCTATGAAGACGAAAAGACGAGCCCTCCCGAGGTCCATTCATGAGTGGACGGGCCGCGAACATCCGCCGGGGCTTGGGCCTAGGCCTCGGATGGAGAGTCGCCGCCCTGAAAAACGGGTTTAGGGACGCCACCGTTTATCGGATCGAATTCATATCCGAGATCTTCGGCGCCGCCTTCGTTCCGGCCGCCATTCAGGCCGTACTTTGGTACGCTATCTTCAAAGTCGGTGGAGCCACAGAAATCGCCGGCATGAACTACAGTGAATTAGTCAGGTATACTCTCGCCACCATTCTCTTCACTCAGATCCGAGGCGGCGATCACGATTTCGAGCTGATGGAAATGATCCGCACAGGGCAACTCAGTAATTATTTACTGAGACCGGTCGGTGTCATTGAGTTCGTCTACATTCGGGGAGTCGCCTCGCGTCTCCTGATTGCCGGGATCTGTCTCCTTTTAGGAATGGGTGTCGGAATCTGGTTCGGGCTCTCCCCGGGGCGAATGCTCGGAGCCATGTTCCTGGCCGTTCTTGGGAACGTGATCCATTACCAAATCGGCTCGGTCCTCGCGACCATTGCCTTTCTCTGGGAGGATGCCTACAGCCTCCTCATGGTGAAGAACATGGCGGTGAGCATTCTCTCGGGCGAGCTTCTTCCGCTCAACCTGTTCCCGGAGGCCACCCAGTGGGTCTGGAAATCCCTGCCCTTCTACTTATATGTCTTCGGACCCGCGCAGTATGCCCTGGGCCACTGGAGTCACGTCGAGTTTGCCCGAAATCTCGCCATCGCCTTTCTCTGGATTCTCTTCTTCTGGGGAGCCATTCGGATAAGCTGGAAGTGGGGAATGAAAACCTACGTGAGCGTGGGAGGCTGATCGATGAGCCAAGTGTTTTGGCAGGACCGTCTCCGGCTTTATGGAACCGTCTGGCGGGTTCAATTCAAGAACAACTGGGTGCGCGAAGCCGTCTATCGGATGAACTTCCTGAGTTCCTTCGGAGTGGATATCGTCTGGATCGGAATCGAACTAAGCCTCTTCGCGGTGATCTATTCCAATGTTCCCGTCCTCGCGGGCTGGACCAAGTATCAGGTCTACTTTTTTCTCGGGATCTTCTTTTCGTCGGACGCGCTTTTCACGATTTTTTTTCAACGTAACTTCTTCAACTTCTCCGACCTTGTGAACAAGGGTGAGCTCGATATCCTACTCACAAAACCCGTTCATCCCCTCTTCCTCGCCCTGACCCGCTGGATGAATGTCTCTGCCTTTTTTAACTTCCTGATGGGCATCTTCATTGCCGTACATTACTCAGAACCGGCCGGATTCCAGGGGGGCGCAAGATGGCTGCTCCTGATCTTCTGGTTGCTCGTCGGGCTCGCCTCAGCCGTGCTCATCCGGTTCGCGTTCGCGGTCTGGATCTTCTGGACCGATCGAAACTGGGCACTTCTCCGCCTCTACTATCAGTTCTTCGCTTTCGCGACCAAGCCAGACCCGATCTACCCCAATGTGATCCGATATCTGATTTTGACCGCTCTTCCGTTCGCCTTCATCGGAAGCGTTCCCGCGCGTGCGTTACTCCACGGCCTCCAGGCTTGGGAATACCTTGCGCTCGTTCTTGTGCTGCTCGGATTTTTTGCCCTCAACACGATGCTCTGGAGGAAAGGACTCAAACGGTATCAAAGCGCGAGCAGCTGACGCAGTTTCAGCTGCCAGTTAATTCGGTCGCCGCGGCGACCGAATTGATGCATCGCCCCATCACTTAAACCCCCGGCACCGCGCCACGTCACCCGACTGCCGCTGTGCGCTAAGCATAGATTTTCGCGAAAAACGAGGCAAATTACGCCATTTTTTTGTCATTTCCCTTGCGCCAACGCATAGGACAAACAATAATCTCCCGAGTGGATTTGCCCCCCAACCAACCAGGCAGGTAAGCTGGAGGGCTAAGCAAGACGCTTCGATGAGAGACTCCGCTAAGACTCTCTAAGGAATCCGCATTGAAGCGACAAAAAGTTTATCACGGAGGGTGGGTGTTATGGCTTCTTTCAAGGACCTTTGTTTTACCCCGTCAGAATTTGCGAACACCGCGAAAATTGAACGCGGTACTATTCCGATGCTCGAGAGTGACGGTCTGCTTAAGACCATCAAACGACGCATGGGCAATGTCGATCGCAAAATGATTGCCCTGCAGGGAATGCAGGAATACTTCCGAGCCATTCGCGAAATGAACGGTACCCCACCGGTCGCCGCGGCGACCGGTTTCAAGCCCACCCAGCCCCGGCATAAAATCCAAATGTTTTACAATGTAAAAGGCGGGACCGGGAAATCCACCCTTTCCGCACAATACGCCATGCGGGCCAGCATGCTCGGAATGCGGGTTCTAGCCCTCGACCTGGATGGCCAGGGGCATCTCAGCGTCAATCTCGACGTACTCGATGCCCATGAACGCCCCACAATCTATGACGTCCTGATCAACGACCTTCCGATCGATCAGGCCATCATGAACGTCGGACCGGGGTTGGACCTTATCCCGGCGAATCTGGGGCTCTGCAATATCGAGATTCCGCTCAACAATAAACCTCGCAGAGAATACCGGCTGTCAGAAGCCATCGCCAAAATCTCCGATCGTTATGACATCATTGTCGCCGACACGAATCCTGCCGCCTCGATTCTGAACGGCTCGATGCTCGTTGCCGCAGGCCTTGTGAACGTGATTTGCGCCACGAACCCGCTTTCCTTCCACGGGATGTCACTCGTAATGGCCACCATTGAAGACATGGAACGGGAGTTCCAGCGCAAACTCGAAGTACGGATCGTTCCGAATATGTACGACAGCCGAGAAGTCATCAGCCAGGAAGTCCTTGGCGAACTCAAAGCGCAGTTCGGGGCCCATTGCACCCGGAGCGTGATCAATCGAAGCGTTGATCTCAATGAAGCAACCAAACGGAGGACAACCGTGTGGGGTGTGAACGCAAAAGGAATCGCGGCACACGACATTCACAATATGACGGAAGAATTGCTGTTCAACTGAACCAGCCACGCAGTCACAACGGCACTGACGGGAGAACATTCATGGAAGAAACTAAAATTAAAACA
>MEQK01000205.1:8230-8609 GCA_001770175.1 Bdellovibrionales bacterium RIFOXYD1_FULL_55_31
ATTAAAACACGAGAGGGAAGCGGCTACCTCAAGCAGCTCTACTCCACGGCTCGAACCTCAGCAAATGCGACTCATACGCATCTCAAAAACCTGACTACTTTTCTCGTAAATTTTATACCAACAGAAAAAGTCGACGCCTCCGAAATGCAGGTTCGCGTTCATTTCGATGACACTGAATTGGCCGGGCTTTCGAACTCGATCAAAGAACACGGAGTACTCCAACCGATTCTCGTGGTGCAAGACGGAGATCGCTATAAGGTCATCGCCGGTGAACGCCGACTCCGGGCCGCCAAGATGGCCGGCATGGACCGGATCCCCGCGCGCGTTCTGTCGAACAGCGACAAGGCAATTCAGGAAATCGCACTTCGCGAAAACCTTG
>MEQK01000206.1 GCA_001770175.1 Bdellovibrionales bacterium RIFOXYD1_FULL_55_31
GTTTTCGGGAAAGCCAAGCCCGCGAACGAGCAGCTTTCCGGGCAGAGACCGCGCTTCGTCTTCGGCAAAGGACAGGAATCGCTTCCACTCGAGGGCGTCGGCGGCTCTGTTCTGCCATGTTTCCCTTTCCATGCTGAAGACTACTATCACAGAGTGGCCGCCCGGTCATGTCCGGCGCCGTTCCCGGGCCGCGGTCGCCGGATTGACAGCCAAGCTGATCTGTCGCATTGTCCTCGTGATGGACATCGCCCCGGAGCAGCATCGGAGCACTTTTGGAAGCAATCCCGGCAATCCCGCCGAGCTTCTGAGGTTTTTCGAAAGCGCCAATCTGGCTCACTTCGACGGTTTCCTGGAGGTCCCGCAGCTTCAATGGAATGGGAGGCTACGCTCGTGCGCGGGACGTTTCATTCCGGGGAGCCGAAAATTTCTTCGAGCCGTCCCATCGATTATCGAGATCGCGTCGTATTTGCGCAATGAGCCGAATGCGGATGCCCTGATTCTCGACACGATGGCGCATGAGATGATCCATTACTGGCTTTGGGTGAGAAGGCAGCCATTTGGGCACACAGCCGCGTTTATGGCCAAGATGCGTGAGATGGGAGTCAGCCGTTATAATCCCGCGCCGAGACCGCGACCGTTTCGGTATCTCTATTGTTGCGCGGTTTGTGGCAAAGAGTTTCCCGCGAGAAAGAAGCTCGGGGTCCTTGCTTGCGCCAAATGCTGCAAGGCGCACTCGAACGGCAGATACGATTCACGATTTCGGCTGCTCCTGTATCGGCGGTTGAGCGTTGACGAAGGCCTGGAGCTCGCTCACAAGCCCCGCTGAGGCCCCGGGAGAACGAAGCGCCAGGGACAAAAGCGCGTCCAACATCAAGGCATGCGTGATGTCCCCTCTTCTGATGCGTTCGGGGAATTCCGCTATCGGGATTTCGACAGTATCGATCAACTCCGTGGGGTCCAGCTTCTGGTTGCGGTCCTTGCGCACGGGGCCGATCAGAAACGAGAAAACGCGGTTGTTCATGATCGCGGGATTCGGGTGGCTCCAGCCGAGCGGGACGCAGGTGGCTCCGGGCATCGGAACGTAACCTGTTTCTTCAGCAAGCTCGCGGATAGCTGCGGTGCAAAGATCCTTATCGCCGCTGTCGGCGACCCCTCCGGGAAACTCGAGCGTCACATCGTCGATGCCGACCCGGAATTGACGAACCATGACCACCGTCCCGTGTTCCGTAACGGGAATGATATTCACCCAGTCCCTCGAGCGAAGGAGATAAAAATCGTGACGGGTGTTGTCGCGGCGATCCCGAAAAACGCGTTTCACGAATTCGAGAATCGGGACCTTCAGCAAGGGCTCGTCGTGTTCGCAAACCCAGTTTTCTTTGAGGTTCTTCATGAGCTTGCCTCCTCGGGGCGCCTCGCCTATGATAGCGCAGCAATGCGTACAGTAACCCTGCTATTTTTCGTTGTTTCCATTTTTTCCACTCAGGATGTCCATTCCTTCGGGTCCGCGAAACCTAAATCGCAGCCCGCACCCAATCAGGAGTCTGTCTGGGTGGTCCGGGATGACGGAGCGAAGAAGTGTGCTGGCAATTCCGGGGAATCACTGGAACAGGGTGCGCGCGAGCTGACGAAGGCGAAAGTAAATGTGCAGCAGTCCCGCAAAGGCTTTGACGGAAAGATGCACATGGAAATGTGCGGGGCGCCAGCGGGAACGGTGAATGGCTATTTGATTCCCAAGGTAGACCTGCCCATCGCGATTCAACACGGATTTAAAGTGGCGGCGCCGGGCTTTGATCGGTAGCCGGGCCCAGGCCGATTCCGTACTTCTTCATTTTATCGAGCAGCGCGGTCTTATCCATCCGGGCCATTTGGCACGTCCGGTCCACTTCCCATTCAAAAGTCCTGAGTAGCTCGATGATGTAAATTTTCTCAAACTGCTCGCGTGTGGAACGGAAATCCAGGCGGTCATGTCCGAAATCAGGCAGATCGGAAGCCTCAATTTGATCACCGCTCGCAGAAACGATCGCTAAGCGCAGGACGTTTCGAAGCTCCCGGATGTTCCCCGGCCAATCATAATCCCGGAGGAGTTTCCAGGCATCCGGCGAGAGGTCTCGAAGATGTTCCTTGTGAAACTCGCGCGTGATTTCACCCGTGATGCCAAGAACAATATCCTCGAACTCATCGACTCGACTTGTCAGGGGTGGCATCTCGATTCTGAACACGTTCAGCTTTTCGAGTAATTCAGCGTTGAAGAAGCCGCTCTGTGCGCGACCTTCAAGGGCCTGGCTCGTGGTCGCGATAATCCTGGCGTTGACGAGCATTCTCATTCCTGATTGTCCGGGTAGCGCCACGGACCTTGTTTTCAGATAGTCGAGAATTGCGAGTTGTTCAGTCAACGAAAGCTCCCCGATTTCGTGAACGGCGAGTGTTCCGCCCTGCGCCAGCGAAAGCTGCTCGGCGAAGCTCATATCTTTGGAGGCCTCACGAAAAGGTCGGGCGGCGCGAGGCCCGCTTGAGTGAATCCATTTTGCGATAGCGCCCTTACCCGTTCCGCTTGCGCCAAAAATTAAGGCCGAAGCAGTGTCCGTTTGGGCGGCCAACATCGCGAGGCGGCGCTGCTGTGGTGGTATGAAGAATACCATTTCCATGAAAAACCGGGATCCCTTCGCCCTTGACCCATAAGGGGTCTGGGGCCGTATGGGTATAACGCTGTGCGGCAAGAATTGTCAACAAAATAGCAGCGAGTCGGCAAAAACTGCTGATTGAGGGTGTCTGGGTTTTAAGATAAAAATGTGTAATGACCATCAAAACTTACGTCTCGTGCTGGCTTCTCCTGGCCGCGTTTCTTGTGCCCTGCGCTTTTGGCGCCGATTTTAAAGTCGCCCTGGTCCTGGACAAAGGAGGTCGGGACGATAAGTCCTTCAACTCTGCAGCTGTTCGCGGCGCAACCAAGGCGAAGGATGAACTGAAGGGCCTTTCATTGAAGATAGTAGAGGCGACGGATGACAATGCGTTCGAGTCCCTTTTGCGCTCTTTTGCGCAAAGGGACTTCGACCTGATCATCTCGGTGGGGGTTTCGCAAGCCGACGCGGTGAAGAAGGTCTCGGCCCGGTTTTCGAACAAGCATTTCGTTATCGTGGATGCCGTCGTGGAGGCGCCCAACGTACAGTCGCTGATTTTTCAGGAGCACGAAGGTTCGTTTCTTGTCGGAGCGATCGCCGGCACGATGACGAAGACGGGGAAAATCGGATTTATCGGCGGAATGGATATCCCGCTGATCCGACGCTTTGAACTGGGTTATGGGGCCGGCGCCAAGCACGTCAATCCGAAGGCCAAGCTCATCTCGAATTTCGTCGGCGTTACGAGTGATGCCTGGAATAATCCGGCAAAGGCGAAGGAGCTGGCAGTCTCGCAGTACGGGCAGGGCGCCGACATTGTTTTTGCGGCGGCCGGGGCGTCTAACAGCGGCCTTTTTGACGCAGCAGAAGAACAAAAAAAATTCGCGATCGGCGTTGATTCAAATCAGAACTGGATCAAACCGGGCTACATTTTAACGAGCATGCTGAAGCGCATCGACAAGGCCGTTTTCGACGCCTGCAGCGATGACCTGAAGGGTGGCTTCAATGGCGGCGTGAAGCGCTTCGGACTGGCGGACCAAGGCGTGGACTTTTCCGTTGATGAACACAATGAAACGATTCTTCCGCGCGAGGTTCGCGCGCGCGCCGAAAAGCTTAAGGCCGAGATCGTTTCCGGAAAGATCAAAGTTCCGGACTATTATCAGAAGAAAAAATGATGACGGCTCAGGCGGCAGTTTCGGCAGTCGAGCTTCGCGGGATTTCGAAATTCTTCAATGGGGTTCCCGCCAACCAGGAAATTGACCTTCAGGTCAGGGCCGGATCGATTCACGCGATTATCGGCGAGAACGGCGCGGGAAAATCGACCGCGATGAAAATTCTTTACGGTATTCACCGGCCGGATGCGGGTGAGATTCTGATCCGCGGGGACAAGAAGATATGGTCAACGCCCGCGCAGGCCATTTCCGCCGGAATCGGAATGGTTCATCAGCATTTCATGCTCGCGGGCCCCTATTCCGCGCTTGAGAATATTCTCCTCGGCGTTGAGATCGCCAATTCGTCGGCTCCGCTGCTGAAGAGGGCATTCGAGAGCCTCGCGCGACCCGTCGATCGGAAAGGCGCGAAGGCGCGTCTCGACCGGCTCGCGGACCAATACGGGTTGCGCAAAATAGATTGGGATTTGCCGATTGAGACGCTTCCGGTGGGCGTGCAACAACGGGTTGAAATCCTGAAGCTTCTCTATCAGGAGGCTTCGATTCTCATTCTTGACGAGCCCACGGCCGTTCTGACCCCGCAGGAAACGGAGGAGCTGTTCAGTAATCTGAAGAAGCTCACGAAGGACGGCAAAACGATTCTGATCATCACGCACAAACTCAAAGAAGTCATGTCGCTCGCCGATGAAGTCACGGTGCTTCGCGCCGGAAGGGTCGTCGGAAGACGAGCGGTCGCGGACACGAAGGTCGAAGAGCTCGCGAGCCTGATGGTTGGCCGAAAGGTGAATCTGAAAATCGAGCCGCCCTCGAAGCCTGTTCCGCGAGACCCTGTTCTTGAAATCTCCGATCTGCACCTGAGTACCGCGCCGGGTCGCGCAAGGCGTGTTCATCCGCTTGAGAAAATCAGTTTTTCCGTCAGGGGCGGCGAGGTCGTGGGCATCGCGGGGGTCGAGGGCAACGGCCAGTCGGAACTGCTCCAGGTTCTCTTGCATCCGCGGGATTTTTCGAAACGCAATTCAGCTTCTGTCGCGCACGCGACCGGCTCGGTTCGGTGTCTCGGGCGAGTCACCCTGAATGAGCGGACGCGGCTCAGGGCGGAGGAAATCAAACTTCTCGGAGTCGGCGTGATTCCAGAAGATCGGCATCGCGAAGGGCTTCTTCTGGAGCGTTCGATGGAAGAGAATTTTCTGCTCGGACATCAGAAGAGAAGCGCGTTCAGCAGTAAGGGGTTCATTTTGCGCAAGAGCTTGCGGGAATCCGCGTTGCGCGCGATCGAGGTTTACGATGTTCGGCCGAGGGTGATCGACCTCGAAGTTGAAGCCTTATCGGGCGGCAATCAGCAGAAGCTGATCATAGCGCGCGAATTCGAGTGTGAGCCGAAGCTCCTCATAGCCGCCCAGCCGACCCGCGGAGTCGATGTCGGGGCGATTGAGTTCATCCATCGCAGAATTTTAGAGGCGAGGGAGAAAGGGGCGGGCGTGCTTCTCGTTTCTTCGGAGCTCGATGAAATCCTCGCGCTTGCTGACCGGATTCTTGTCATGTACGCGGGACGAATCGTGGCGCAGTTTAACCGCGGCGAGGCTTCGGAGCAGGTCCTCGGCCTCTCAATGGGGGGCGCGCACGCATGACCTTCTTGAGATCCAGAATCTTCAGATCGCTTCAGCCTCTTCTTGCGGTTTTGATCGGTCTCGTGATCGGTCTTCTGATCACGAGGTTGGCGGGAGAGAATCCCTGGCACGTTCTGAAAATCCTGATCAATAGCGCGTTCGGATCCCGATACGACATCGGCATGACTCTCTTTTATGCAACGCCCCTGATCCTGACCGGGCTTGCCGTGGCGATTCCGTTTCAGGCTGGTCTATTCAACATTGGAGCCGAAGGGCAGCTCACGCTCGGTGCTCTGGCCGCCGCTGCCGTGGGTTGTGTCTTCCCGGATATTCCGTGGCCGCTTGCGCCCGTTTTGGCTGTTCTTGCGGCATTTTTCGTCGGTGGCTTCTGGGGCTTTATTCCTGGATGGCTCCATGCGAAACGAGGAAGTCACGAAGTCATCAACACGATCATGCTCAATTTCATCGCGGCTGGAATCGCGAGCTGGGTCACCTTGTACGTTTTGAAGAACCCGGAGTCACAGAACCCTGAAACTAAAGCGGTCGGAGCCGGCTACCTTATCCATCATTTTCAGAGCTTCGGGGATGCTCCGCTTAGCTCGGCATTCGTGCTGGCGGTTGTCGCGGCGATCCTGGTTTCAGTGTTCTTGTGGAGAACGGTTCTCGGATTCCAGCTCAGGGCCGTTGGCCAGGGCGAGAGCGCCGCGCGTACTGCGGGAATTGATTCAGGAAAGATGAAGATCATCGCCATGTTTCTGGCCGGGGGCCTGGCCGGTCTCGTGGGCGTCGGAGAGGTGTTGGGGAACGCCGGCCGCTTCCGCCTCGGGTTTTCACCCGAATACGGATTTATCGGGATTGCCGTCGCACTTCTGGGTAAAAACCGGCCGGCGGGGGTCGTCGCGGCTGCGTTGCTGTTCGGAGCTCTTCATAAGGGTACATCTGATCTGGATCTCGAAACCGAGAATGTCACCCGAGATCTTTCCCTCATTTTACAGGCGCTCATCATCTTGTCTGTCTCGGCGGTTGGGCTCTGGGACTGGTTTAATAAGGGTCGCCCTATGGTCAACGGGGGGCGGACATGAGCGACACGGGATTTCTGGCGATACTGATTCAGATGGTCGGTTCAACTCTCCGGGTTTCGACGCCGTTGCTCTTCGCCTCGTTGGGGGGGCTGATGAGCGAGCGCTCGGGAGTCGTCAACATCGCGCTGGAAGGAATGATGTTGATCGGCGCCTTCGCCGCTGCGACCGTTGCGTTTGTCACTCATTCACCTTGGCTTGGCGCGGCAGCCGGAATGGGCGCGGGTCTGCTTCTTGCCGCGTGCTACGGTCTTTTTGTCATCCAGTTGCGAGCCGATCAGATTGTCGCGGGAACCGCTATCAACATGCTCGCCGCCGGCATCACGCCGTTCCTTTCCAAAATATTTTTCGAATCTACCGGTTCGACTCCAAGTCTCCCGCTGGACGACCGTTTCCAGTCCGCCCCGATTTGGATCGCCTGGATTCTGGTGATCGTCTGTTGGGCTTGGGTGAATTTTACGCCGACCGGAGTCTGGCTCCGATTCGCCGGAGAGAAGCCTGAGGCCCTGCAATCGGCGGGTATCAGTGTAATCCGCGTTCGCTGGTGCGCCGTTCTGGCCAGCGGCGTGCTCGCCGGGTTGGGCGGGGCCTCGCTCTCGATTTTTCTGGCGTCCTCTTTTTCTCGCAACATGACGGCCGGTCGTGGTTTCATGGCACTTGCGGCCCTGATATTCGGGAAGTGGCGTCCGGGTCCGACCGCCGTCGCCTGCTTGCTCTTCGGTTTCGCGGATGCGCTGCAGATTCGGTTGCAGGGCGTTGTTCTCTGGGGGACCGAACCGGTTCCGGTTCAGTTCATTCAGATTTTGCCGTACATCGCTACAGTATTGGTTTTGGCTGGCGCCGTCGGAAAGTCGCGGGCTCCGGGGGCGCTTGGGGTGGCATTTAAGAAAGGGTGACTTTATGAGCAATGGATCGGTTCTTCGTGTTCTCCTTATTTCGCTAGGTCTGTCGGTGTGTGTTTCGAGGCCGGCTTGGGCAATTGAGCAGCAGCTCCCGGTTGACCTGAGCGGGCTGAATAATGACCTGACGACGGCGCTTATTAGAACAGTCGCGCTGGGTGCCGATCATCGCGCATACATGCCAGCGACCCCTATGGGGCTCGCGATCGGATTGGACGCCGGAGTGGATCTTACGGCCGTGGCCGTTCCCAAAGAATTCGCAAGCGCGCTTGCCCTTGCGACGGGAAAGGCGGAATCGGCACTGCCGTCGGTGATTCCGGTTCCGAAGCTGAGTCTCCACAAGGGGTTCCCCGGCGGCTTCGATCTCGGGTTTTCTTACGCGACCTCGAAGATGCTTCTCGGGCAGGAAGATCTCTTCAACGTGTTCGGGTTCGATTTAAAGTGGGCATTCATCGACGGCGGAAACGTTAAACCGGCGGTCGCCGCGCGATTCGCCTACAGCAAGAGCAAGCTCTGGTTCATGTCGACCAATACGTTTTCGATAGACGCGGTCGCTTCCAAAAATCTTTACGTGATTGACCCGTACGTGGGAGCGGGGCTCAAGATCTGGTCCGGTGATCTCGCTATTCCGGTCGGAATTCCGGGTTTGCCGCTTACGGTTTCCGGAAGCCACTCCTCGGTGAATCCGCACATATTCGCGGGACTGCCTTTCAAGATGATGCTTTTAAGATTAACGGTCGAAATCGACTACAACCTTGCGGGGATGACGAGTTATGGCGGAAAAATCAGTTTCAATTTCTAGCAGAAACGGTCGGGTCGGTTTTCGGATGCTCTTGGCCGCGGTGGCCCTGATCGGGCTCACCGGGTGCGAGCTTTCGTGGACGGGCTTTCAGAAACAGCTGACGGGAGCGAAGGAGATCTTGTTCGGAGCCGTGGGAGCGACGAGCTCCAAAACCGAACCGAAACCCGAGCCGAGCGGAGCGGAATTCTCCTCTCCCCTCGCGCAAAAAACGAAAGCCAACGCCGAGCTGCTTCGTGAGATACTCAGGGTCGTTTACATGCGCGAGCCGAGCAACCGCACGGAATTCGGCAGTCTTGTCGATTCCCTGAACCAGGGGGCTTCATTCGAGGGACTGTACAACGGCTTCACCCATTCGTCGATTTACCGGAAAATCGAAACGGCAAATCCGGGCGCAACAGAACAGGCTCTGAAAGTCTTTTCGGAAGAGCTCATGATTTTGGAATCGGAGTTGCCGACGCCGACGGTGTTTGACGCCAACGCCGCGAAGCCGCTCGCCGTCCCGGTCACGCCGACCGCGGATTCGAGCGGGGTTTCCGAGCTGGTATTCGAAAAGCGCGGAGCGGTTCAGCCCTCGCCGAAGCCGAGTGATTTTATCGAAAAGTATTCTGCCCAGTTCGCCGGAGCCTCCATCTTCACTTTAAAAAGAGTTCTCGGGGATGAGGCCTTGAAGGTGGTCAACGTAAAGAAGGACGAGAAGGAAAAGCTCGCGGCTTGGTACTCAAAATGGGTGGTGCGCATGGCGGAAAAAAAAGTCGATTTCGGGCTCGAGCTTAGAAACAAGCTGGATGAGCAATTCCATTATAAATGGGCGATGTCCTCATCAGAGGACCAGCTCCGCTGGGAAGTTCTGAACCGCCTTCATCGCGTACTGAATCAAGCCAACGGACATGACTCTGAACAATAGGAAGGTAATTACCATGGAAAACCCCCTGATCATCACCTGTGCGCTGACCGGGGCCGAGGTCACCCGGGAGCGGCAACCGAATCTGCCGGTCACGCCCGCAGAACAGGCCGTTGCCGCTGAAGAGGCGATTCAGGCAGGCGCGTCCGTCATTCATTTGCACGTTCGTGAGGATGATGGCCGGCCCAGTCAGCGGGTCGAACGCTTCGCGGAGTCGATCTCGGAAATAAAAAAGCGGGTGCCCGAAGCCATTATTCAGATATCGACCGGTGGCGCGGTGGGCGAGTCTATCGAAAATCGGGTCCGGCCGCTCGGGCTCAAGCCGGAGATGGCGTCGCTCAATTTGGGAACGATGAACTTCGGGGAGGATGTTTTCTACAACCATCCACGCGATATCGTCGCGCTCGCCGCGAAAATGCACGAATACAAGGTCATGCCCGAGCTGGAAATTTACGAGACAGGAATGCTTGAGAGCGCCTTTCGTCTCGCAAAGCAGGGTATTTTGCGTGAGCCCCTTCACTTCCAATTTGTACTCGGAGTGCCCGGCGGAATGTCGGGTGACCCGAGAAACCTCTCGCATTTGGTCGCCATGTTAAAATCCGCGGGCCCGGCGGGTGGCGGGATTCACTGGGGGGTGGCCGGAGTGGGAAGGTATCAGCTTCCCCTCGCCGTTCAGGCCCTCGTTTTGGGCGGGCACGTGAGGGTCGGTTTTGAGGACAACATTTTTTATCGCAAGGGTGAGGTTGCGAAATCGAATGCACAGCTTGTCGCGCGAATCGCGCGAATCGCCGCCGAACTCGATCGGCCAATCGCGAGTCCGGCAATGGCGAGAAAATTACTTGCCCTGTAGCACGATCCGCGCTTCGGCCTTATTCATCGTCGTCCGGGTCTTCCGGTAAATAGAGGAAGCGGAATCGCTTTGTGCTGACGGCGCCCCAGTGAGATCCATCATTCGTCAGGGCCATGCTCGCGACATAGACGTTGTCTTTTTCGAGTATGCGGGCGAGCGGATACCACGGGCTTCCGGTATCGGCCGGATCAAGAACGATGGTATTCACGCCTTCTTTGTACTCTCCTTTGTTATCGATCAGCAGCGCCGACTGCTCGCCACCGTGGAAGAGGCGCCACCAATTGTCGACCCTTAACTGGATAAAGAGTTGCAGCGGGGTTTTGCTGAGAACAAAGCTGAGCCGAAGCTTGTTGTCGTTCAGAACCTCGATATCCAGGTCGTGAACGACGGCCATCTTGTCCGAATCCTGAATGCGACGTCCTTCCTGATCAAATTCGACCCGGCGTTGTGCCCGGGTCGCGATGTTATCGAAATCGAGCGTTGTGCCGCCTTGGTCTACGACCCGACCGAAAAGGGAATTGTTTCCAGTGGCGTAGTACGAAACTGTTTCGCCAGAAAGTACCGCGCGAATAAGGCGGACCAGCTCATAGCCGAAGCTTTTCTCGAGGAACATCTTGCCCAGAGTTTCGGCCCTTTTTACGGGGTCTTCAATCTTTTGTAGGGCGGTCCAGCGACGATGGATGCGCTTGGCGGCGATCAGCTTCGATCCGGCCGGAAGTCCGTAGCCAGCCGTGTAGAGGATCCCGTTCAAAAGCGTGATCCCCGACCATTTGGCCGCGTATCGTAATCTGTTCGCTTTCGTCGAC
This sequence comes from Bdellovibrionales bacterium RIFOXYD1_FULL_55_31, assembly GCA_001770175.1. Lineage (GTDB taxonomy): Bacteria > Bdellovibrionota > UBA1018 > UBA1018 > UBA1018 > XYD1-FULL-55-31. Next base: position 10,729 of record MEQK01000206.1, read on the forward strand.
CAGGCGCCTGTTTCCATGTCGAACGCCTTCTCCAGCGCCGGCCACATCTCGGAGGCCGGGGTATCTATGAACCTGTGAATTTGGGAGTTATTGATCCCGAGCTGAAAATAGAAGCTGCACTTACCCGGGGTCTTTCGAAACTCCTCCGGGAACGTGTCCGGGCGCCTGAAAATGTTCACTTTGCCGACTGAATCCTCGACTGCGAGAATATAGCGGAGCAGCTCACCTTCGCTGGCGTTGCTGTCATTGATGCTTCCTTCGACCAGCAGGTTGAACGAATCATCTCGAGCCGCCTTCACGTAGTGATCGACATCCATGCTGACGGTAAAGTTATGTTGAGTACTCTCGTGAACGCCCCAGATCGCACGCCATGAGCTCCCATTCGCGGCAGTTGAAGTGAAAACATGGTGGGACCCGTCGGGGAACGTGACGTGCGCGTCGGCGTGGACGACTGAATTGCTGGCGTCGTGTCTGAAAATAAACGCAAGCTTCATTCTGGCGCTCGTCGACCGTAACGTGGAATTCATAGTTCGTTTGAAGGCGTGTTCCACTCCCGTAACGGCGGGACCATCTTCGTGCGACGCAAGCTCCTCAGAGCGCGCCATGAGCCCGAAGACGGCACGCTCATAGGCTCTTCTGCCCTTCAGGTTGGTGATGTCGTAACGATAGCCAACGTCAAACGATTTACTTGCGCTTTGATCAATGTTCAATTTGAAGGGAATCAGCTTCGCGCTGCTTTGAAGGCTTTTAACCAAAACAACGCCATCGAGAACGGTCGGTTTGTAATCCGTGCCGATAGCGGTTCCGTGGCCGAGTGTTCCGACTCGGGTCAATTTGACCTTCACGAACCGGTCGTTTTCTTTGAGGACGGAAATTCTGAATGTACCGCTGATGTAAGTTCTGTACGAAACTCCGGCCTGAGCGAGTCCGGTGATCCCGGTGGGATCGAGGTTCCATCCGACATTCGCACCCACTTCGACCAACCCCGTGCCGAGGTAGGAGATGATTTCACCGCTTTCAAGATGACGAAGCGCGGTTGCCTTGAGAGGCAGGCGAAACGGAAACGTGACAACGTTCCAGAATTTTGAATACCTGGCGTTTTCTTCCGGGTCCTTCAATGTGTAATTCAGGATTTTCTTGACCTTGCCGTCTTCCTGCTGCTCCTCGACCCAGACGGGCTCGAATTGTTCGGCCGAATCGGACTCGGCTGCGGCCGCGGATTCGGCGCGCATTTTCGTGAATTCCTCATACCAGGCTTCTTTCTCCATCTCTTCTTGTCGTTTTTGAATGGAAGGGAATGAACCGTAACCTTTGGCCGTGACCTGACGAATATTGATGAAATCGAGGCCGATTCCCCCGCCAATCGAGAAGCCGACCGCTCCCGTCGAGAGATCGCCAAAACCATCCTTAAAAATCGGGAAATTGCCAGCTAAGTTGAATTTGTCGACCACAGTCCAGCTATTTAGAATGTCCGCGTTGTCGAAAACACGTCGTTGCCCGGAAACGTTAAAGCTGAAAAGTTCACTCGATGTTTTATAAAAGGGAATATCTTCGATAACGTCAAATAGCGCGTCTGACATCCGGGTTCCGACACGGTCGACTTCCCGAATCGTCCGGCCATCCAGCACCGATTCCCAGGGCTCGGCCTCGATCCAGGAGCTCGACCAGGCTGCGGGAGCAGAGGCTGTCGCGAAGAAGAGGACCAACACGCCGGCCGAGAGACGAAGGGAACTGGAGACGTGATTTAAGTTCACAAGAGACTCCTGTCGTTTATCCGCGCCAACGCGCGGAGCTAAAGCGGGAATATCTGTACCAAAATAGTCAGGAATAGTCAATCGCGACAGCGGTTGTTATTCACCAGAAAGATATGGAGTTTCAACTAGTTACAATTAGGCGAAGAAGTTCTGAGGGAGCTCAACCCCATGGTCTTTGAGGCGGTCGATAAATGTCGGCACCAGCCCCGTGCACCGGAAGGTTCCTCGCTCCGCGTCCGAGTTGCTGGCCTTGGTCGCCAGTTCGTATTTGAAAACATCCTGAAGAGTAAGGGTGTCGCTTTCGATGCCCGTGACCTCGGCGATCGCAACCACATGGCGGTTTCCCGTTCTAAATCGTTTTACTTGTACAACCAGGTCCAGGGCGTTTGCGATCTGCTTTCGCACGGCAATCAGAGGGAGCTCGACATCTGACAGCATGCAAAGGGTTTCAAGCCTGCTCAGGGCATCTCTCGGTGAATTGGCGTGAATCGTCGTCATTGAACCCGCGTGCCCCGTGTTCATGGCCTGGAGCATATCGAAAGCCTCGCCCCTTCGGCACTCGCCCACAATGATCCTGTCCGGTCTCATTCGAAGCGCGTTGGCGACCAGGTCTCGGGCGGTGATCGGAGGACTTCCCGGAGACTGCGGCTTCGTCTGGAGACGGACACTGTTCGCATGAGAGAGACAGAGCTCGGGAATATCTTCGATCGTGATGATGCGTTCGGATTTCGGAATAAACGCCGTCAGGGCGTTCAGAAGAGTCGACTTTCCGCTTCCAGTCCCGCCGGAGATCAGAATGTTCATTCTTCCGGCGACGCAGGCATTCAGGAAAACAGCGATACGCCGGTCAAGGGAGTTGTTGCTGACCAGATCTTCGACCGAAAGTCGCCGTGTCGGAAATTTGCGAATGGTAAGACAGGGACCTCCGGTCGTGAGTGGCGGGGCAACGATATTCACGCGCGAGCCATCAGGAAGTGCGATATCGACGTAAGGACTGTCCGGAGAAATCACTTTTCCGTTCGCCTGCAGGAGTTTTCGAACGAGATCGTTCAAGTCTTTGGTCGAAGAGTAGGTAAACCCGGAAGTGGAAATTTTTCCGTCCCGCTCCACCATGACGTTCCGGACGTCGTTGATCATGATTTCGGTGATCGCGGGGTCTTTCATCAGGGCTTCCAGCGGCCCTCCGAGTCTTGGATTTTCGTCGAGTGGCAACTCTATCCCGGGATCGGTCGGGTCTTCGAGGTCGACCTCGTTTTTTTTGGGGGCTGGTCTTTTTGGATCTTGAGCCATGAGCCGAGTGTAGCATAGTAGAGAACACCGATGGCGCTCAAAAAGTTCGCACTCAAGGTCACCGAAAAAGATCGCGGTAAACGTCTCGACCATATTCTGGCGGAGTGGCTTCCGGGAGCATTGTCCCGCCCCCTTTCCAAGGGGAAAACCCGCAAGCTGATCGTTGCCGGGGCCGTTTACCTTAATGGAAAAAGGATACGGATAGCCTCCAAGGCGATTTTGCCGGGAGCGCGCCTCGAGGTCTTCGTTGACCTCGGCAAGGTTGATCGTGACGGTCCTGGAAATGATGTGTCCTTCTCGGTTACTCCGGATCGGGTTCTCTATGAAGACGAATTTTTGATCGCGATCAATAAGCCGGCGGGGCTTCCCACACAGCCGACCCTTGACGAGTCCAGGAACAACCTTTTCGCCGCCGTAAAACAGTTTCTCGCGAAACGCGACGCGGGCGCTGTGTCACCTTACGTGGGCCTCCATCACCGACTCGACCGTGATACCTCCGGAGTGGTATGTTTCACAAAGCAAGTTGCGGCTAACGCAGGGCTGGCCGAGGCATTCTCGAAACACACGGCCGTGAAGACTTATTACGCTTTGACGATACGGCCGCGATTCGCGGCTGGCAGTGGCTTCGTGCATGTCCCCGCTCACTGGACCGTGAAAAACCATCTCGGAAAAGCGCCCGGGCCTGGAAAGAAGGCGCGCTTCACCTCCGTCCGTTCGGGCGGCGATTTCGCGCACACGGATTTCGTTCTTCTGGACGAGTTTAACGACGCACTCCTTGTGCAGGCGCAACCTCGAACGGGTCGGACCCACCAAATCAGAGTCCATCTTGCGGAAGCGGGAATGCCGATCCTGGGTGATTCTTTTTACGGCTATCGCCCGTCCCGAGTTGTTTCCACCAGGATCATGCTGCACGCTGCCCGCCTCACTCTTCCCCATCCGATCACAAAAGAGGAGATCTCGATCGAAAGCCCTTTACCCGAAGACTTTCTGAAGTGTCTTGAAGCACTCAAGAGTTGAGGGGGCGCCCGACTCACCCGAGCCAGCGGGTGTAGTCTATATCCGGCTCGTCCGCAAAGAGCATCACGATTCTATCGACGCCCATCGCGTTGCCTCCCGAGGGGGGCATCCCCTCTTCCAGGGCTTCTAGAAATTCTTCGTCGCTCGGGTTTTTTGGAAGAGAGGACCCGTAAACCCGCTCTCGAAGGGCCATGTCCTCGACGAAGCGCTTTCGCTGTTCGATGGGGTCCGTCAGTTCCTCGAAGGCGTTTCCGAGTTCCAGCCCTCCCGCGTAGACCTCGAAGCGTTTTGCCCAGCGCGAGCCATCAGGTTCGGTTTTGATTACGGAAAGCGCCGCTTGCGAGGCCGGATAATCGACGACGAAAACAGCCCGGTCTTCCGGCAGCTTCGGTTCGATGCAGTTGAGCCAGATCTTGAAATAGAGGTCGTCCGCGGTTTCTCCATTCATGATCTTGAGATCCAGGCGCCGGCAAGCGTCCGACAGCTGCTCTTCCGATCCCTGTGTAACAAGGTCGAGCTGGGCGTGTTCCATGAACAGGTCGCGGACGCGAAGCCGAGACCAGGGGGCGGCGACTGAGATTTCCCGTCCCTGGTAGCGGATTTTTTGCTCACCGAAAAGTTTTTGGGCGAGAAACGAAATCAGCTGCTCGGTATCTCGCATGATCTCGTTGTAACCTGCATAAGCCCGATACCATTCGAGCATGGTGAACTCCGGAGAATGTGTTCTGGAGCGGGGCTCGTCGCGGAAGGCGGGACAGAGCTGAAAAATTCGCTCAAGTCCGCCCACAAGGAGTCGCTTCATGGCGAACTCGGGCGAGGTGGGAAGATACGCGACGGGTGAGTGAGTCGGGTCAGCAACGCGAAAGGGACGGATGTGCGGCTCCATTCCGGGGCATGGCACGAGAAGTGGCGTTCGCGTTTCGGCAAATTTGCGTGATATGAAAAATTCGCGAATGCCAGCCTCTATTTCAGAGCGTACCCGGGTGGCCCGGATTCGTCTTGGGTCCAGAATTCGGGAAATCCATTTCAATCCGGGATCGCCTTTTCGCGATCGATTGGGCGTCAGCACGGTCGCGGTTTGGTCGTTCACTTCTACAACATCGCCGAGTCGCACGTTCGAAGCATCGCTGATCTCGTACTCTCGCTTTCCGGCTTCGCTCCAAAGGACGATTTTGCGAGCTGTCGGATCCACGAATATACATCGCCCGTGTGCCATATTGCGCTCAGGGGTGACACGCTCAGCGGGAGTAGGCAAGAGGAATTCGGGCTGTCGCACCCTCCCCCAGTAGTCGTTAGATCACTGTCGCAAGAAGCGACAAGATGGGCCGGAGCTGCTTTGTAAGTCCCTGAAAAGACGAACGATCATTGTGGCACCCTGCTTGCTTTTCTCATCGGCGAGTATTCTCAATCAACCCTTTTTAGGAGAAAAAGAATGAAGACCATGATCACTTTAATCGCCGCGCTGTTCGCCCTTTCAGCCTTTGCGACTGATACGACGACGAACACGACGAACACCAATACAACCAATGATAACATGACCACGACCTCGAAGACGGTCATCCAGAAGGCGAAGAAAAAGAAGGTTAAGAAGAGCAAGGGCAAGAAAGCCAAGAAACAGGCTGAAGCCGCCCCTGCGCCAGCCGAGCCAGTTGCGCCGGCCGAGCCAGCCGCTCCGGCAGAAGGCGCCGCCCAGTAAAATACTGAGCGATTTGAAATCATTTTAGCCGGGGACGCTGACGCTCCCCGGCTTTTTTTTTACGGAAAGCGGAAAATTCAGCTAATACAAGAACTATGAAACCGATGCGGCACCATCTCGATCTTCAGGCGAAAGTCAGCCTTGTTCTGGTGGCGGTCATCATTCCGACGTTTCTCATCTTTACAATTGCCGAAAATAAAGTCATGCAGCCGATTCTGGAGGAGGAGATCCGGCAAATCGGCATTACCTCGGGCAAAAACCTCGCATCCGAAATCGTCAGCTCGCGCCTTCTTTCTTTGCCGAACCCCACGCCCATGGTCGAGGCGCGTCTTCAGGATCTTCTCTATTCGCAGCCGAACATTGTCCGCATCGATGTCATCGCCAGGGACGCCTCGGGGCTGCCCAAAGTTGTGGGTTCCAATATCGAGGAAGAGCCCGGAGCACCGCAGCCGACATTCCCGCTCGTTGACGTGGTCACCAGTGAGTTTCGGCTGGATGATACGGGAATGGGTTTCTGGGAAATTCAGGTTCCAATCGAGCAGAAAAGCCGGGATCAGCACGGACCTCGAAAGCTTCTCGGCGCCGTCCACGTCGTGATCTCGACGAAGCTCGTCGCGAGGATTGTCAACACGCTCTGGAAGACAACGGCCACCGCGGCGGCGTTCAGCGTGGTGACACTGATTCTGGCGCTAGGGTATTTTCTGAGAAAGGCGATCGCGAACGATCGCCGGCTCCGAGAAGCCGAGAGCCACAACCTGCAGCTTGCCGAGCAGTTACACGACACACAAAGACAGTTGATGAACACCGAGAAGCTCGCGGTCATGGGTCAGCTGACAGCGAGCTTTGCACATGAGATCGGGACCCCGCTCAACGCGATCGGCGGTCATCTTCAGCTGTTGCAAGAGGAACTCGGGGCCTCCGGAGATGCGACCAGGAAGGGAACGGCTGGACGAATCGAGATCATCAATGGCCAGCTCTCGAAAATCGAAGAGATCGTCAAAGGGTTTTTGCACAGCACGGCAAAGCCTGTTTCGCAACGGCAGCTTGTCGATCTGAATCGGTTGGTCGATCGTACGCTCGGTATTCTCAAGCCGCGGGTCGACAGCCTCAGGGTTGAAGTGCGTCGCACGTTTGATCGCGACATGGGGCCGCTTCGCCTGGTGCCGCTGGACATGGAACAGGTCATATTAAATCTTCTGAACAACTCGCTTGATGGGCTGAGGGCAAAAAGCCATATTCGGGAAAAGAGCCGCCTCCTCCTCGAGGTGAGCACGAAGCTAGAGGAGTTCGAGGGCAAGCACTGGGCGCAGCTGAGCGTTTATGATACGGGTGAAGGGATACGGCGGGCGGATCTGAACAACGTTCTGAAACCCTTTTTCACGACGAAGAGGCCCGGAGAGGGTACCGGGCTTGGGCTTACGATTTGCCAGCAGTTGGTTCACAAGTACGGCGGGACTTTCGACATCGATTCAAAAGAGGGCGCCTGGACGAAGGTGATTTTGCGATTGCCGTATCACGAATTGGGCATCGGCAAGGAACTAGCATGAGCGACGATCATTCAAAAATACGAATTCTGGTCGTGGATGACGATGAGGTCACGCGTAAGCTCCTCCGTGAGGTCCTCGAGCGCGAGGGATATCGTGTTCAGCTTGCCGCGAGCGGGGAAGAGGCCGTGAGGATGATCCGAAGGGAGATGTTCCCGATCATCCTTTCCGACATTCGGATGTTTGAGCTGGACGGAATGGCGGTCCTGCGCGAAGCCAAAAAAACGGGCGCGGGTTCGGTAAGCATACTCATGACGGGCTTTGGGAGCATGGAGGGGGCGATCGAGGCCATTCAGGAGGGGGCGTTCGATTACGTCAGCAAACCTTTCAAAATCGATAACCTTAAAGCGGTGATCTCGCGTGCGGCAAAACACTGGGAATCGATTCACGGCGACATTTCGGCGGCCTCGCCACAAAGAATTGAGGTCAGCACAAAAGGCCTGATCGGGAAATCACCGACGATGCTGGAAGTTTACAAGACGCTTGCCCGCGCCGCGTTGTCCATGAGCAACGTTCTTGTCATAGGTGAAAGCGGCACGGGCAAGGAGCTCGTGGCGAAGGCCATTCACGAGAACAGCCAGAAACGGAGCAAAAATTTCGTCGCCGTTAATTGTGGCGCGCTTGCCGAAACCCTCCTCGAATCAGAACTTTTCGGGCACGTGAAGGGTTCATTTACGGGCGCGCTATCTGATAAAAAGGGGCTGATCGAAGAAGCGAACGGCGGGACGCTGTTTTTGGACGAAATCGGGGATATCACACCAGCGCTTCAGATCAAGCTTCTGCGAGTCCTTCAGGAAAACGAGCTGAAGCCGGTGGGTTCTTCCGAAACCCGAAAGGTCGACGTGCGGGTGATTGCAGCAACTCACCGCGACCTGGAGCTTCTTGTAAGAACAGGAAAGTTCCGGGAAGATCTCTACTACCGGCTGAAGGTGATTTCGATCGAACTTCCCCCGCTCAGGGAGCGCATCGAGGACCTTCCCGATCTGGTCGGCCACTTCCTCGCGAAATTCGCGGGAAAAAATAAAAAACCGGTTTCTCACGTTTCCGACGACGGAATGGCTCTTTTGAAGAGCTACGCGTGGCCGGGCAATATTCGTGAACTGGAACATGCCATTGAGCGTGCCGTCGCCATGACGAATACGTCGATCTTGTTCCCCGAGGATTTTCCGCCCGAGGTGATCAGGGGCTCGCTTCCTGCTTCAGAGTCGGCTGAAGGAATGAGTTCCGGGATTTCAAGCTCCCTCGAAGACATGGAGCGCGCGCATATCATAAAAGTTCTCCAGGACGTTAATTTCAACAAATCCAGGGCATCGGATGTCCTCGGTATCGACCGTGCGACCCTTTATCGAAAGGCGCAGCGGTACGGAATTGACCTGCGCGGAAAATGAGACTGCACCCACTCACCTCAGGTGTGCCTGAAATGGATCATAAACTCGCGTTTCGTAATCAAGTGAGCCGGGCCCTGACATTGCCGTTGCCCTACGCGGAGCGACTGAAGCCCGGGAAGGACATCCGTCCGATTCCTGCCGCGGTTCTGGTTCTTCTCGGGTGGATGACCGCCGCTGAGCAGACGGGCGCCACTGAGCCGGCTGTTTTGATCACGCGGAGAACGGAATTCGTCGAAACGCATAAAGGACAGATGGCCTTCCCCGGAGGGGTGATTGAGCCCGAGGATGCGAACCCGATTGCCGCAGCGCTCAGGGAAACCAGGGAAGAGGTAGGGGTCGATGCCGTCGCGCTCGAGGTCTTGGGGACCTTGCCTGCTCTCTTCACCTTAACCGGCTATACCATTGAGCCAGCGGTCGGGATTTTGAATTCGCCCGTCGAGTCCGTCCCATTGAAAATCAGCCAGGACGAAATCGCTGAGACATTCTGGGTCCCGCTTTCACTCTTTTCGAAACCCGGAATTTATAAGAAGGAAGAATTGTCCGCCGGACAGCGGCGCTACCCGATTCACGTTTACCAGGTACATGGTCAACGGATCTGGGGGGCGACAGGCGCGATTCTCAAGAACCTTCTCGATCGTCTGACGTAGTTGGGTTAGATTAATGACATGAATATCCGATCATCGTTGGTGAGGGTCTCAACCCTTCTAGTGTTTGCGTCGTTTTCCGTCTCCGTTGCTTCAGCCGCGCAAGGCGATGCCGCAAGTCCGGCCGCGAGTCCGGAAAATTGGAAAGGTGAGGCGGACACTTCAGAGGTCATGTTCGGCGCCCTGATGGGTCTGGGGGTTCTTGATTCGACGGGCGGTTTTTCCGTTCTGGGAACCGCGAGCAAAAAGATCGTTCAGCGCGGTTTCGCGCCCGATATCAATAATTCTGTTTCAGTCGAACTTCAGATGGGACCGCTCTTCATTTCCGGAGAAACCGCTTTTGCATACAGCACCCACCTCAGGTGGGATTTTGTGAAAGATCCCCTCTGGACCTTCTACGCCTTGGGCGGGCTTGCGGGTCACATCACCGGCGAGGCGCTAGGTAGCCGCTTCCTCCTGTTTCCGCGCTTCGGAGTCGGAGTGTTGAGGATGACGAATCTCGGATTCGCCGTGCGCGGCGAAGTCAGCCACGAATTCATCACATTCGGGGCGGCTTGGCCGTTTTAGAGTCGCGGTTTGACACGCACCCGGGGCGCTTTGAAGCCGAAGGGGTGTGTTCAGCGTTGCGGCTTATCAATGCTTGCGCATCATGAAGCGTTCTGCTCTGGAGGCGAAATCACTTTCCTCCTCCGCGGGCTTCACGCTCTTCTTTTCGACAGTCTGCGCTGGATTGCGGTTCGTGTCTTGGACCTGAGCTTGGGTCTGGGCTGGTTCGCTCTCCTTCTTCTGAACCTCCACGGCGAATGCGATCGTCGAGATCGACAGGAGAATCAATGCAACTGAACCGGGTTTTAGACTTCTCATACAGAACCCCCTTCCTAGATTCTAGCGCAGTCCCATGCGGCTGCGCATCAAAACTCTCATAGAACCAAACACGACGGCAAAAGTCGTATATAAAACCACTATAAATAACAGAGGTTTATCGAACGGCGCACTAAATATTAAAAAACAATCACAATGTGCGTCATGGTTTTGGCGCCGCGTTATGACTGCAGAATTCCGAGCACCACGAGGACTGCGATGAGAACCCCCATGAGACTTTCGCCTGCGATGAAGCCCGAACTCACGGGAACGATGGTTTCTTCAGCGAGCGTCGGTTTTCGCCTTTCGAGCATGAGCGCGATCAGGGCCCCAAGGAACATCGAGATCGTATTGTTCGCCGGAGTCGTAAATGCGAGGCCTAGGCCCGTCGGCGACGGAATATATCGGCGGTATTTCGGGATCCACTTCTCGAGAAGAACAAGGGCAATGCCCAGAATACCACCCACCGCGATCGCGATCTGCGCGGTGGGATGAAGCATGTGGAATCCCTTTGCGAGGAGCTCGGCAACCCCCTTCCAGGTCTGCGCGCCGGGAGCGGGCCATTTTGCCGAACCCAGCACATCGGCCGTCGGGATGAGCAGGTTGTAGGCGGGGACGACGAAAAGCGATCCCGCAAGAACGCCGAAAAATTGCGCCCAGAACTGCTGACGGGGATCGGCTTTGAGAAGATAGCCGCTTTTCAGGTCGGTAAGAAGATCAGCGGAATGAAGGCCAACGCCACCGGTGACGTTCGCGGTCATAAGATTGGTGGTCGTGTTGCCGGGATCAAGCGCGCCGAAGGTGAGCTGGGTGATTTTTCCGAGCGCTCCCGTTGGAGTCGTGTCGGTTTCGCCTGTAGCCCGGCAGGCGACGATCGCGATGAAAAAGCCGAGAAAGACGGAAATGACGCCCATCCAGATCTTGATTCCGAAAAGAAAATATTCCAGAAAGATCACGATCGGCGACAAGATGAGCATGCCGATGAAAAACCAAGGCATGGGCACTTCGGCGAGTTCTTCGGCTGTTTGCGGGCCTCCGAACGCGGCGCTCACGCTCTTGACCGCGCGAACGACCGTCCGCCACTGGAACGCGAACGAAAGAAGGCCGCTCGTAAGAATCATCGACGATCCGAACCAGACACTCCAGGCGACGATGTGCTTGTAGCCGAGTTTTGGGTTGATGATCCCTTGCGAATAAAGCCAGGGCGCCAGGATGCCGAAATTGATCACGGCGCCCAAGAGCATGCTCCACGCGGCGCGGAAGCCCATGATCGCACCGGCGCCGATCATGATGAGACTTCCTTCAAACGAGAGCGTGTAATCAGCCAGAGGCCTGCCCCGCAGGGTGGCGAACGGAATCGCGATCCTCTCCGGAAGGTTCCAGGGTATGAGGCTTCCTTTCGCGTCACGAAAAAAAGCGACAATTCCGCCGATAAGCCCGCTCCAGGCAAGGAGTCGTGCCTTTGCCTGTCCGCTCGCGCCCGCGCCGTGGAGCGCTCGGAGTGTTTCGGCGGCGGCGATGCCGGTCGGAAACCGGAGCTGTTCGACGTTGATCATCTGCTGTTTCATCGGAATCGCCATAACGACGCCCAGCATCGCGATCGTCGTAATCCAAGCGAACATCTGCCAGCCACCCATGGATTGACCGGTGATCATCATGAGCGCCGGAATAGCCGCGACGGTTCCGCCGCCGGTCATATATCCGGCAGCGCTCGCCACCGATTGCATGGCGTTGTTTTCGAGCATTCCGAAGTGAGTCTTGGCAAGGCGAACCCGGACGAGAACCGCGAAGATCGCGAACGCCAAAATTCCCGCCGTGATGGAAACGCCGAAGCTCCATCCCGTCTTCAGCGACACATAGAGATTCGAGAGGCTCATAAAGCCGCCGAGAAGCATGCCGGCCGCCGCGGCACGCGCGGTGAGCTGACGCTCTTTCGAAATTGAAGATACTGTGAGGTCTCCTTGAGCGACTCCCTGCGTGACCGATTCCGACATCAGAAATCTCCTGTTGAGGTGAGTTCCGATTTTAGGCGGCGGAATAGATCACCGCAAATTAAATTTTCAACCTTCTGCGGCGATGGCCGGAGTAACAAGACGAAGATGGCTCTTTTTTTCCTCGAGTGCATTTTTGCTCTCGACATAGAGTTCCTGAATGACCTCGCGGAGAACATGATCCAGGTGATGTGCGGGATTCTCGGTGCGGGCCGCAAGTTGCAAAAGGAGCATTTTGATTGCTTTCCGCAATAACGGGTCGATCTCGTTCATATCATTCCTCGAAAAGTTTCAGTTCGCACGATCAACTTAGGGCAAATTGAAATATTTCGCGAGGTCACGTGCAGCAGCTCAAAGCGTCAGCCTATTGCGTCAGAAAAACTTCGCGCCCGACAATCGATCGTCCATTCAGCCAATCGATAATTTCGGATGCCGCGGGGCCGGCCTTTGTGTTCAAGAACTCGCTATAAATTCGGACAAGATCCTGCTTTTCGGCATGAGAGAGCCGTTCAAACCCCCGCGTCGCGAAGACGTCGATATCAGCGGCGAGTCGGACGGCAAACTCGTGAGTGCCAACATTCTCGGCCGCCCGGCGGAATGCCGCAGCGGGTGAATAGGAGCTGGTTGCACGGTAAATTTCGGCCAGTGTCAGCATCGGAATTCGTGAAAGAACCGGCTGATTCATCGGGTTTACGGCATGTCCGGAGAGGAGATCTGCAAGCTCCCGCGGTCTTCCCTCGAATGCGCGGAGATGAAGGAATTTGCACATTTTTGGCCCGTCGTTCACAGGATAGTTGTCCCAAAGGAGTGGCTTCCGCGCAATCAGATCACTCACCTCGCGGAGGTGTTCCGGTGGATAACTCTTGGAGCAGGTCACTTCTCCGGTCCAGAAGATGTCGATTTTCGGGTCGAGCTTTTGACCGAGTTCTTCGAGATAAGCGGCGGGCCGCTTGCCGAAGATCTGGTCCAACACCGGATCGTAGGAGTAATAAGTCGGGCAGATCGCGAAGTGACGTGCGCGCGCGTGGTCTCGGACGAGGTGGGCAATGTCGACCTGCATCCGCGCGAGTCCGGGAAGCCCCCCTTTCATGTCGTCAAAAAGGATGGCGAGACGATCGAGCCCAAGCCGGTTAAAGGTCTCAATCCTTGCGAGGAGCTGCTTGCGGGCCTCATCATCGAATGAGAGATAAATTTCATAGGGGCTGAAGCCGATTCCGAACTCGAGCCCG
>MEQK01000207.1 GCA_001770175.1 Bdellovibrionales bacterium RIFOXYD1_FULL_55_31
CCTGCGCGAGAGTCGAATCATTCAGGTACGCTCGCATCCTGCTCGCGGCATGAGAAAGCCCCCGCTACCATTCGAGAACGGGCAAAAAAAAACGCCTGAAGACTAGCTTCAGGCGTTCTCGAATGGTAGCGGGGGCAGGATTTGAACCTACGACCTTTGGGTTATGAGCCCAACGAGCTACCGGGCTGCTCCACCCCGCGACATAATGTTGAGTTATCTACGCTGGAACCTGAGGAGAAGTCAATTTAAAATTCTGCTTATTTTACCGATGGCTTAGACAACGGTTTCACGGGAGGTCTTTTGGGCCCGCCGGGTTTCGGCCCACGGGGACGAACGACTGGCTTGGCTTCTTCAGCTTCCTGTTTGAGGCGTCGCATCCCGAGCTCAGGCTGGTCCAAAAGCGCCTGCGTTTGCGTCGATTTCAGGTACTTGAAACGCCCCGGAAGGAGCCCCTTCAGCGTGATGTGTCCGATCGCGGTCCGCACGATCCGGTCCACGAGAAAGCCTTTGGTCTCGAGCAGGGTTTTTACGTCAATCGCGCCCGAATCCAGGAATACGAGCTCGACGACGGCTTTGTTCGCCAAATCATTCACCAGCCGGACGGAGTGGGGTTTAATGTGGCGATGCCCAAGCCGCATCCCGCGGCTCAACCGGTCGAGGGCTTCGGGCTCGGGATGACCTTTCACCTTGGCCTGATAAACCCGCGGAACCGTATCGCGCTGCTGCAGGTCCTGCGCGAATTTTCCGTCGTTTGTGAGAAGGAGCAGCCCTTCGCTGTTGAAGTCGAGACGTCCGATCGGGAAGACCCGAGCGTGAACCTTCGACAAGAAATCAGCCAAAGTCGAGCGGCCCTGCGGGTCAGAGAGCATCGAGATCACGCCTTTTGGCTTGTTGAAGGCCAGGTAAACCGGAGGCTCGAGCTGCTGGAGCAACTTGCCTTTGACCTTGATGGAATCTTTGCCCATTTCGGCCTTGTCCCCGAGTTGGGCGACCTTGCCGTTGATCGTGACGAGGCCTTCCTGGATCAGTTCTTCGGCTTTTCGGCGGGAGGCGAGTCCTGCTTTCGCAAGGATCTTTTGAACGCGTTCTTTCATTCGGTACTCAATTGCTCAGCTCAGTGGCTGGTTGTGAAACTTCGGCGGGCGGCACCGCGGGAATCAGTTCGACCGGCGCTTCGTCGACGAGCTTGTCTGCCGCCAGCTCGGCTTCCTGCTTCTCTTTTGCCTTCTGTTCCTCAAGGTAAGGCGTCGAGGTCGGAATGGAATTGATGCGTTCCCGAATCTCGCGAAGGATCTTCTCGTCTTCGCGGGGATTGTAGTGAATCGTCGTGCTGGTGTCGGACTTCATTTGTCCGACCAGCCGGCGCATTTCCTTGACCCGCGGGTCTTCATAATCCGGTGAATCCGGATTCGAAGACTGGGAACTCGGGATCATTTTTTCGATTTCATGAAGCGACGGCATCGCCGCCAGATCTTTGAGTCCGAAAAGCTCGAGGAATTCGGGGGTCGTCGTGTAAAGCATCGGACGTCCCGGCAGCTCTGAGCGCCCGGAAATCTGGATCAACTTCCTTTCGAGGAGTCCCCGGATAAAGTAGGAGGAATCGACGCCGCGAATCTTATCGACGTCTTCTTTCATCGCGGGCTGGCGATAGGCAATGATCGCAAGCGTCTGCATCGCGCCGCTTGAAAGGCGCTGAGTCGTGACCTTGGCGAGTTTCTTTGCCAGCGCGGCTCGGCCGGGCTTCGTCCGGAACTGCAGGCCACCCGCCACTTCCACGATTTCGATCCCGTGGTGAGGCGCTCTATAGCGGTCTCGTAGCGATGTCATGGCTTCCTGAAAAAAGGCGGTCGAAAAATCAGGTCCGAGCAGCTCCTGGAGCCGTTCGAGCGAAACCGGTTTGTCCGTCATGAAAAGAAGCGCTTCAAGACAGGATTCAAGCTCGCGAAGATCGAGAGCACCCGTTTCGTCCTGTTCGAGAGTGGCGGGGTTTTTGGGGAGCGCCGCGAGAAGTTCTTCGTCGATTTCAGGGGCGCCGTCCATCGATTCCTCCGATTGCAGGGATTCCTGGAGGGCGCGATCTTCGGCGATTTCGGCGGCTAAACGCGCGGCCTGGTCTTCTTCTTCGGCGGGCGCGGATGACGCCTGGTCGTCAGCGGCTGCTTTGGCCGTCTCCGCCTCGGCTTCGCTCAGGGCTTGCGCGATCCGCTCGAATTCAACGGTATCGTCCGAGAGAGTGAGTGGCTCTTCGTCGATTTCGTCTTCGCTCTCCTCCGCGTTTTCTTGGGCGCTCTCCTCTGAACAGGCGTGAAGCTCGGCGGCCTCGGTGAGTTCCTCGTCGAGAATGGAAGCGTCTTCGGAACTTTCCTGCGCTTTAGCCACCTCGAGTGTCGGTAAGCCGAAAGGATCCTGTACGAAAGTAACGATTTTCTGATCGGTCATGGCGTGATTTCCTCGTGCATCGGACTATCGGTGGGTTTCGGGGCTTCGAACCCGGATGCGAGCTGAACATTGAAGTTTGCCAGGTTTTCGAGCAATTCGAGATAAATTTCCCGGTAAACTTCTTCCTGATAGAGTTTTGCTTTCTTAAGCCGCGCGAGCTCGAGTGAGGCCAGAAAGGTGACCACGATCTCGGGACGGGAAGGCGCGGCTGAAAGAAGAGTTCGCAATTCAGTGAGCTTTCCGATTTGGAGCCGGTGACCGAATTCGACAATTTTGTCGGTCAGCGAAACAGTTTCCTTTTTCAGGACCTGCTTGCGTTTTCTCGCCCGAACCAGGAGGTCCTGATAGGTCAGAGTCAGGGTGCTGACGTCCATTTCCTTCCAGACTCTTTCAACGGGAGGTTTACGGTTTTGGCGGACAAAAACGTCTTCCCCCAGGAGCGGCAGCTGCGCCAGGCTTTCGCCCGCGGCGAGAAAGCGCTGATGCTCGATCAATTGCCTGACCAGGTCTTCTTGGGATAATTCTTCGTCCTCAAGCGGCTGTCCATTTGCGTCGGTTTTTCCTTCCTGCGGAAGGAGAACTTTGCTTTTCCAATGGAGGAGGGTGGCCGCCATCACCAGAAATTCACTCGCGGTGTCGAAATTGAGTTCCTGCATGAGCCGCACGTACGAGAGGTACTGATCGGTGATCTTCGAGATCGATACCTTGGAGACATCTAGCTCATGGCTCTGAATCAAATAAAGCAATAAATCGAGCGGGCCTTCGAAGGTGTCCAGACGAACGGTGATGGGAACACGTGTGGCCAATTCAGTACTCCTGCGGTTGATCTGTGTTGAACCCCCCGATCATAGCCAAGAGAAACGATAAGGCAAGCCGGGTGCTCGGATTTATTTTGACGCACCGAATTAATTTGAAAATCATTTCACGAATCGGAGGGGGCAGCTTACTATGAATTAATCTTAACGAGGGAGAGATTCGCAATGAAACACCTGATTGGCCTGATTGGAACGACTGCTCTGACGGCTGTCTTCGCTATAGTTTTGAGCTCGGGCATAGCTTTTGGCGATGAGCAGCCCGATGAACGAAAAGCCGGCAATGCGTTCAAAGATGCGCGAATGGAATTTGAAAAGCAGCAGCGCCAGCAACGTTGGGAATTTGAAGATAATCTGATGAATCAGGAACGTCAGTTTCAGGATCAACTACAAAAGGAACGCCGGGAATTCGAACTGAAGTACGAAGCCGATCTGCAGAACGCCTCTGATCCGAGCGCCCGGGAAGCTCTCCAGAATAGCAGGCGGGAACAGGAAAAGGTCTGGCGTACGAAACGGAACGAGCAACGCGCGACCAGGGATGCTGAACGAAAAGCTTTCCGGCAGAAAATGGAAGCCGAACGTAAGGCGTTTCGCGAAAAAATGGAAACGGAACGTAAGGCACTGCGCGAGCAAAGAGAAACGGAACGTAAGGCACAGCGCGCGGCGCCTAAAGAATAACACCTGAGTATCTATTGCGGGGGCATCGGGAAAGCCGGTGCTTCCGCTTTTTTATGCGCATGGATCACGATCCGGGCGCACGCTTCGGCATCGGAGAGAGCCTCATGATGCTTCAGCTCGATGCCGAGGTGCTCACAGACGTTCGGGAGCTTGGTCGGATAAATTTCCCACGTCGCGCGTGCGAGCTGGACTGTGCACAAAAAAGGAACTTTCGGCGGGGTGATTCCGTACTGATCGCAGCAAGCCAGCAGCACCCGGCGATCAAAGCTCGCATTGTGGGCGGCGACGAAGTCGATATCCTCGAAGTAGCCGGCTACCTTTGGCCAGAGTTCCCCGAAGCAAGGCTGCGCGGCGACGTGTGCGCGCGTGATCCCGTGAATGTAGGTGAACATGAAGTCAGGCTTTTTTGATCGTTGGCCCGATTTCCCTGACGGCGGTTTGATCAGGAAATGTTCGCGGCCGACGATCCGGTGATCGGTGACCTTGACCAGTCCGATCGCGCACGCGCTTTCGGCTCGGATATCGGCGGTTTCAAAGTCGAGGGCGAGAAAAGATCGCGGGGACATGCATGACTCCGGTTAAACAAGACCAATGCGGCGATAGACTTCCTTGAGCGTCTGCCCCGCCCGCTCACGCGCCCGTTCAGCCCCGTCTTCGAGGACCTGGAGTAGATACGATCGATCCTTCATCAGTTCGTCCGTTTTGTCACGGATGGGGCCGAGGGTCTCGACGAGCAGATTCGCGGTGTCGACCTTGAGATGGCCGTACTGCTTACCGATATAGGAATTCACGATTTCGGGGATCGTTTTCCCGGTAATCGCGGCCTGAATCGTGAGCAGGTTATTGATTCCGGGTTTCGTCTCTTCATAGGTGATTTCGGTTCCGGAGTCGGTCACGGCGCGCTTCACCTTCTTTAGAATCTGGTCGTTCGTATCCGTGAGATAAACCGCGCCGTTGGGGTCCGGGTCGGATTTGGACATTTTCGCGAGAGGATTTTGAAGGCTCATGATTCGCGCGCCGACGGGCGGGATATAAGCCTCGGGGATTCGGAACAGGTCCTTTCCGTAAAGATTGTTCATCCGTAAGGCGATGTCGCGGGTGATCTCGACGTGTTGTTTTTGATCTTCGCCGACCGGGACGAGCGCGGTCTGATAGAGGAGGATGTCGGCCGCCATCAGGACGGGGTAGTTAAAAAGCCCGGCCGGAATGTTCTGTCCCTGCTTCAAGCTCTTGTCTTTGTACTGGGTCATCCGGCTCAGTTCGCCCATGTAGGTGAAGCAGTTCAGGACCCAGGCGAGTTCGGCGTGCTGCGGAACTTGCGATTGAATAAACAGCGTCGCCTTTTTGGGATCGATTCCAGCCGCGATATAGCAGGCCACCGCGCGATAGGTTTGCTCCAGCAATTCCGTGGGGTCTTGTCTTACGGTGATTGCGTGAAGGTTTACGGAAAAAAACCAGCAATCGTACTGGTCTTGAAGTTTCACCCAATTGCGCAATGCCCCGATATAGTTTCCGACCGTGAGACGGTTGGAGGGTGCTACTGCCGAAAGCATCGTTTTCTTTGATTCAGTCATCAGGAGGCTCCGGGTAAATTGAAGAGTCGCGCGAAAACGTAAATCGTCAGTTTCGAGAGAAATTCGATGGGATATCCGAGAATCGAAAGAGTTCCCGTCAGGAGAAGCGCCATGAGAATAAAAAAGCTGTATTGGGCGATGGATTCATATTTCCGGGCGGCTTCGTAGGGGAGGAACGATTCAATGATCTTGCTCCCGTCGAGCGGGGGGAGCGGGATCAGGTTGAAAATTCCCAAAGCGTAGTTCAGGGATACCGAAACAAAAGCCATCGATACAAGCGGATCATAAAGATAAAACGTTTCTGGAACGGTGAGGTGAATGATGCAGAAGGCGATCGCCGAGAGGATCGCCAGGGCGAAGTTCATCCCGGGACCCGCGAGTGAAACCCAGAAAAGTCCGTGCCGGTATTTTTTGAAGCGATTGGGACTGATCGGTACCGGTCTTGCCCAGCCGAAGAGCAGGTTCATGCCCGAGAGCATGTTGATCATGGGGAAAAGAACCGTCCCGATCGGATCCATATGCGGAACCGGGTTCAGTGTGAGGCGGCCCGCGTCCTTGGCGGTTGAATCGCCCCAGCGATGAGCGACAAAACCATGCGCGAACTCGTGAAAGACGACAGCCATGATGAAAGGCACCAGCTGAACAGACAGCAATTGGATGCGCTCGGCGATTGATTCCATTACTCTGTCCGTATCACAAGTTTATTCACCCCGGGGGTGAAACTTGCGGTGAGCCGATTTGAGATGCTCCGGTGTGACGTGGGCGTAAATCTGGGTCGTCGAAAGGTCGGAATGGCCGAGAAGCATTTGAAGCGAACGCAGATTCATCCCCGACTGTAGGAGGTGCGTCGCGAAGGAATGGCGAATGCCGTGGGGAGAAATCGCGATCGGAATTTTCGCTGCGATCGCGAGCGCTTTGAGCGTTTTCCAGAAAGCCTGCCGGGTCAGTGCGAACCCCCTGCGGTTCACGAAAAGATGGTCGTCGATCGGATTGAGTGCCGCCCGGTGTTCGCGAACGTAGCCAGCGACGCGTTCGCCGGCAATCGGCGCGAAGGGCGTGATCCTCTGCTTATTGCCCTTGCCGGTAACGCGGACATAGCCGGCTTCTATGTCAAGCTGGTGGGTGGTCAGTCCCACGAGTTCTGAAACACGGAGTCCGGTGGCGTAAAGGAGGTAAATCATCGCCCGGTCGCGCGAGCGGAGATGTTCGCCGCCCGCGGTCGGGTAGGGCAGCCCGGCTTCGGCTGCTTGGAGCAAGGCGGAAGTCTGCTCGTTCGTCAGAAATTTCGGCAGCCGCTTGATCTGGGAAGGGGCCTTGAGGCTCTCGGCCGGATTCTCGCGTAATCCGCGCTCCAGGCAGCAGAATTTGAAAAACTGCCGGAACGCGCTGATTTTTCTGGCGATAGAAGACGGCTTTTGGCCTTCTGCCGTCAGACGCCGGACGAACTCGCTGATATGGTCCGGAGTTATGGCAGTGAGCTCGAGTGCCGGTGGCAGGGTGCTCGCGAACTGATGGAGATCCCGTTGATAGGCTTCGACGGTCTTATCCGCGGCACCGCGATCGATGCGCCGCGATTCCAGAAAATCGGCGATCAATAACTTGAGCGCGCTACTCGCGTTATTTTCCGAGTTATTCAAGGATCCTGAAGTATTTCTCATAAGCCCCGCGCTCCAGATCTTCCAGGTCGCTCGGGGAAGGCTTGCGTCGTGGAGGAGCTTTGGGCGCTTCCTTAAAGAGAACTTCCACGGCTCTTGTATTGATTTGTTCCGTATCCTGAACCTTCTGTTCCTGAAGCTGCGCGTACAATTTCGGGTCGTGGGTTTTTACGTCATTCAACGTCGTTTCAACCGCTTTGACTTCGAGGTCCTTGACCTTCAACAGGACTTCTTTCGGGAGAGCTTCCGCGGCAGCCGGAGTTAATTCGGCTTTCTTCATGTACGAGGCCTTCTGGACTCCGAGAAGATCTTCCTGGGTTGTCCTGCGAAGCTCGACCGCGGGCGCAAGCGGGGCGGGAGCCGCGGCAGCAACGGAAGGCGCGGCAGCTACGGACGGCGTGACGGCGGCGGATACCGGCTGTACACCCGCGGGTTGGGCGGCAGGTTTCTCGACCGGCTTGGGAGGTACGATGGTGGCGGAATAGCCGGATTTCACTTCAATCGGTTTTGCTGCGGGGGTATCGGCTTTGACTTCGACCGAACCACGCATGATCGAAATCTCTGTTTCGCCGTCGACCCCGTTATCGGCGATGTAGAAATCAGTTCCCCGCACGCCCATCGTGGCAGCCTTCGTTCGGACCTGAAGCCGGCTTCTTGGGCCGCCCTTTTCGATGATTCCTCGAAGTTTTCCGTACATGAGTTTGACTTTGGTGTTCGCGTCTTTCGAATCCTTGTTCCAGAACACCCGGTAGGAAGTCCCCGGTCCGACATTGAATTGATCGCCGTTATCGAAGACGACGCGGGCTTTGCCCTGGAGCGCTGTTCTGAGGATGTTGCCTTGCTCCACGCGATCGCCGATTTTCGCTTTGTTGTAGAAATAGTATTCACCCTCGAAAAGGGCGTGCGGCCTGGAATCGCTTTCCGCCTGGAGGCTTTTAGAGGGATTCGAAAAGACCACGACTTCTCCCTCGATTTGAGTGAGGGTTCCGACTTGCGCTCCGGCAAAGCTGATGGATGGAATTGAAATCGAGAAAAGAGCGATTGCGACGAGGCGCGTGCTGGCGATGCGGCGGTGCATGTGAATCTCCAATCATACCAAGTTGGGCAAGTTGAGCAAGTTGAGCAAATTGCAGCTTGTTTAATCAGCTCGGATCGTTAGAGTATAAAAGAATACAAGGAGATCTTCTACTGTGCAGCTGACAAAAAAGGCCCCGGCTATTTTTAAGTACATTGTGTTTATCCTAGTGTTTAGCTCGGCAAATGTTTCGGGAGCCGAGTTCGAGTATCCCGAGTTATCGGTCACTCCAAGGGCCAGCGATCGCCTGGAAATGGAGGCTGCCAAGGAAACTCAGAAGCGCTGGACGACCCATATTCCTATTCAAGTCTCGGCTTTAGCGACACTTACGGCGGGGGTTCTGCAGTTTGGCAGTACTGATCTGGTAAAGGATCCGGACAAAAGGGCTGGCTGGGCTGGAATTCTGGTCGGAGGTGGCTGGCTCGCCGCGACCGCGCTCATGGCGACGAACTATCAGCCATATGGGTCGGCGCAGCAGGATGTGAGCGCCCTTCCGAGAAAGAGTCAGCGCGAACAGCTCACTCGGGAACGAATTGCCGAGGAACGGATCAACGCCGCTGCGAGACTGGGGAGAAAGATCCAGTGGCTCTCGGTTCTGACCAACGCGGGCGCCGCGATTTATATGAATTCGAACGCCGAGCCGGGAAGTTTTTCGAAAGTAGTGGATGGGGCGACTATCGCTTTCGCGGTCGCGCCGCTTTTTTTCAGATACCATTGGATCGACGTTGCCGAAGAGCAGCGTGATTACAAAAAACGAATTTACGCGCCCGTCGCGAGCGCGACGGTTTTCGCCGAGCCCGGCTCAGGAAGATTGGCCCCCGGATTGGCTTTGGCACTGGCGTTCTGAGCTTGTGCTGACCTGAGCCAGCCTGAACGCGCCGCTATTCAGTATCGTTCCGTTTAAGAACGGCCGCGCTTCTCGCGATCTTCGGGATTTTTGCGCGTTTATCTCGGAAATATTGGCGAGTTCAGGCTGGTGTCCTGACCTGGCTCGGATTTCGTTTCGCGTGCTAGGGTTGGTTTCGCGCGGCTAGAGCTTCGCTTCGCGCCCTGAAAATATTCGTCATCTGAGGCGGAATTGCCGACATTTTTCTTTGTGAACAGAAGCGGTCGCTTGTTGTTTCATCGGCCTTTGGGCAAAAATTTGAGGTGCCCCAGGGGGCGTATAGCGGCAAGACTCGCTTTTGCCAACTCTGGGTTTGCACCTGAATCGGGCGGCGCGGTTATGTCGGGCTACGGCCGGCTTTCGAGCGTTTCCACTCGGGTCACTTGGGATCGGGTTGTGAGGAGCTGGATTTTCGAAAGGCCCAGGAGAACTATCAGGAGGAGCAGGGAATAAAGCCTAGTCGTACCAACCCTGGGAATCGGCGTGGAGCTTGGGTATCTGTTCTATCGCGGACCCGGATCGGTTCGACCGAAATGATGGAACCGTGGTGCTGTTTATTTGCACGACCGTCACAATCACTCTGTTTGTCTTATAAGGATTGTGAAAAACCTCGGCGCGTTTCTGCACTGCACTGGGCATTAGTCAGTGCTTATTGCATATCAATGCATGAGGGGCATTATTGATAATGAGTTATTGCCTGCTAGCTATTTTTTCAAATAGGTGCAAACGTTTGTCCCCGACTCGTCGGTGATATTGAAAGTAATTGCGCCCTCTGATACGTGAATAGAATATTTTTCGCTGTAAGTGTGACCATCCGTTACTATTTTCCAACTACCAAAAAAATCACCCAGCACCGTAGTGAACGGGTCGTATTTTTTCAAAATGCGACTGGTCTTTCCCCGAATGCCATCCGAAGTTGCTATCCCAGTAGCGGTGTATTCTACTTTAAAGAAACATTCTCCAACGATCGAGTCGTCACCACATGGATAGTATCCCAGGTTTCGGCTGCGCTTAAACCGCTTGCCAGATGTGTTGAAATACCAGCGAATTCGTTCTTTGTATTCGTTGCTGCTATTATTCCAAACAACATTAATATAAGGCGGTTTTTCAAAACAATCGTTGGAAACCATTAAATGGTCGTAGTTCGTCATCCAATGAGACGTGTTCGAGCACTTTTCCAGCGCGTAATCGCCTGAGTTTATGGGGCAGGATTCCGCATACGAAGCGGTTGAAAGCATCAAAATACAAAATAGTCCAAAAGCAAAATTCTTCATAAACGATCTCCTACGAAGGCGCCGAGTAACACGGGGGACGGCTATTGCCAATAGCTCTCTTCAGCGATTCAGCGCAATTGGCGAAACCGGGAAAAGCCGAGATTCATTCTGAGCTGGCATAATTGGCATTCGCTCATAAACCCGAACTTGCGGTTAGGACCCAAGCCTCCGTTTAGATGAGAATAATTCCGTGAACCTTCGCCTACTTGGTCCGCTGTTTCTCCTTAGGGGAAGCTAGCTTTTCCGCCGCTCTGCGAACTCGTTCTGGTTGCGCTCTGGCCTCCGACAACGAGAGCAGCGCCTGAACGCGCCAATATTTCCGGGCTAAAACCGCGAAAGGCGCAAAAATCCCAAATCTCACGGCGTGCTCGACGATTCTTGCAGTTACAATACGTTCTTGTTTCGTTTAAGAACGGCTGCGCTTCTCGCGATCTTCGGGCTTTTCGCGCGTTCTATCTCGGAAATATTGGCGCGTTCAGGCTAGACCCCCGCATATCCACGCGCTGCTCGCATCTTTTTTGCCTGGTATCTCCCTGGGTTAGACCCCTGGCGGTAGCCAGATCGGCAGGAACGGACTCACGGCGGCGCGGC
>MEQK01000208.1 GCA_001770175.1 Bdellovibrionales bacterium RIFOXYD1_FULL_55_31
CGGATAAAGATTGCAGTCCACCGGGACCACTTTGTGGCCAGAATCCCGCAGATCGATCGAGCAATAGAAAGGGGGCGGCGCGATTTTGCATTGCTCCGTCGACCACTCCCAGATCTTTCGTCGGTTTTGCTGGAGGCGCTCGACGATGATTTTTTTCAACGAGTGCATTGCTATTCCGCGAGAGTCCGGAGGCGTTTCAGAACGGGTTCGGCAGCGGTCTTGAGCGCCGGTTCGGGCGGCGCCCAGCCTTCAAGGAGCGCGCTCGCCTCCTGATAGTGACGATTGCATTTTTTTCTAAGCAGGGTGGAGAGTTCGATCCGGTAACGCTTCAATTCGATTTGAGACCGTTTTTTACCCGGCGGCCGAGGCGGGTTGAGACATGCTTGAGAATAAAGTTCGTACGCCGACAACATTTCGGTCCGCGCTTTTTCCGCAAAGTCCGGGTTTTCCAGCTCCAGCGTCTTTTGAAAAAGAAGCATTGCTTCGAGAAGGCAGGTCGAACGTCGGTCCATCTGCTCGAGAACGTAACCCTCTTCCATCGGAGAACGACTCGCGAGCCGTGAGCAGGCCCGGGTTTTCAGGCGAAGCTCGATCCAAGACGCGCGCGGTATGGCTGAAGAAGGGAGGGACTTTCGCACTGAACTCACGATTCGTAATGCTTCCGCGTCCCGATTCAGGCCGATATTGGCTTGCGCGCGAAGAAGCTGTCCTTCGGGGAGGGGAGTCGGGCTCTTCTCAATTTCCAACGCCGTGAGGTACGCTTCCCGGAACTGTTTCATGGCGAGATAGGCCTCGCCGAGGCTGAGCCGGGTACGGGAGGCGCTTTGAGAATCTCTTGTTCCGGAAATGTAGTACTTGAGCGGAGCAATGGCTTCTTTCGGCTTGTCGAGCCTGAGAAAGGATTCGCCAAGAAGTCGGTGTGCTTCGAGGTAACCCGAGTACCCGGGGTAACGATCGACAATTCTCTTCAGCGCATAGGCGGCGGTTTCGAAATCGCCTTTTTCGAAGGCAGCCTTGCCGTCCTTCCAGAGAAGCTCGGCGTCGGCCGGGGCTGCCGGGCCGGTGCTCGTGTCGGCGGCATACGCTGGAAAGTTGCTGATTGCGCTAAAGGCGATAATCAGGATCAAGGGCCATCGCGACATAAAATAAATCCTCCACTGAATGAACATCTCTGGCCAGCTCAGGCAATTTGGCGCAAAGCGGGGTCGCCCCGGAGCCTACTCCGGAAAGCGCCTTCTCTTCGCGGGAGATCAGGGCGGTTAAGACTTCGTACGGGCGTTGCTGTTTGGGTGACTTGGCCGCGCTCGGGACCGGCTCGAGATAACCGAGAGTCCTGTTGACGGCCACTCCGTCAAAGTTGAAACGATGTTTGGAGAGTATGTCGATAAAGTGCCGAACCTCAGGCGCGGTTTCAGGCGTCGGTGTGGCAACCATGATGAACCCGACATCGGGTGATTCGAGCAAGTCCATGGTTTTTTCAAGATTTGCGAGAAATCGGACGCGCACCGCGAACACGGTCGACGCGAAATCGAAAAGGTTCGTCATGAAACCCGTCCCGGTCAGTCGTTCCAGGATTGAAAGCGCCTTTTTCATTCCTGAGGCGACGAGCGAATTCGCGGGAAGCACGAGCCAACGAATGAGCCGTTCATCGAAAAACTGGGACAGAAGCTTGGGCGCGGCGAGAAACGCGAGTGCGTTGCGGCTCGGCGGGGTGTCCAGAATAATGCAATCATACTCGCGCATGCTGTCGATGGCTTGGAGTCGTTCCAATGCCATGTATTCGTTCGCGCCCGAAAACTCTTTTGTGAAGATCTGGAAAATCGGGTTGCTCATCACGCGTTCGACGATTTCCGCGGAGGGCGCGAGATCCCGAAGAAAGTCCCTGAAGTTGCTCCGCGCATCCGGCATGATCGCATCGAACCGGCCGATCTTCGGTTCTTTGAACTGGGCGGGAATGGTCATTCCGGCTGCTTTCGCCTTCCTGAACGCGGAAATAATCTCCGACGTAATATTCGCGGGGCGATCGCCCAACTCCTCCAGGCCGAGAGACGTTGCCAGCCGTTTGGCAGGATCGATCGTGATCACGGCCGTACGCCTGCCCTGGAGCGCGGCTCGCACTCCGATGGCGGCGCTGAGAGTAGTCTTGCCGACGCCCCCCGTTCCACAGGTGATGATGATCCGGCGTTCGTCCAGTATCTCGTCGATATGCCGCCAGTTCACAAATAGCCCCTTCGTTTCAGTTCTTCAGAAAGAACGTCCGATACTGATTCTTTGGAATGAGAGAGATCGGGCGGCGGCACGAACTCCAGCACGCCGAACGGGATCTTGCGGTCCCGCCAGAGGCGCAGGTTGTAGTTCTCGAGGATCATTCGCTTGTGCAGATAATCAGCGGCCGATTTCGCGAGCGGTGTCGGCCAGGAATCGGGCTGATCGGCTTCGGACTCACTTTGCCTGGTTTGTTCAACTCCGGGAAAAAGGCGATTCACGAGAAATCCGGGAGGGTTCTCCGGAAAGAGGTCGTGAAGAAATCCGCTGAGTTCAAGGGCCTCCTGGAGGGGCATTTCTTCCGGCAGCGCGAGGATGAGGTGTCCCGATTCAGCGGGGTTGCCAAACGTCTCAATCATGCTTTCGGCGTCGCGGTGGACCGGTCCGCCGGTAAAGAGAACCGAAAAGTTTTTCGTGCTCTGAAACATCGCGAGCCCGTGACCCGTGGATGGAAGGTCCACGACGATCCGGTCGTAATGGGTCCGTTCGTACCAGACCTTGCCCAGGAGAACGAGCTCGTGAATTCCGGGAGCGGCTTTTGCGAGGTATTGGACGAGTTTGTTCTTCAGGAAGACCTTCGATAACGGCCCGGAACCGATCTTGAGGCTGGCGTATTCGTTAAAAGCGAGTTCGGCCGAGCAGTTGAGATACCAGAGTTTCGAGCCGTGTTGGCGTATGACCCCGGGCTCCTGGAGGGGATCTTCAAAACAGACCCAGAGCGTTCGGAGCCCCGTTTCGGCGAGCGCGCGGGCGATGCCTTGTGAAACCGCGGTTTTGCCGACCCCGCCCTTTCCGGAAACGAAAACGAGCTTTCGTCGCAAAATGCCCGAGACTTGTGCGGCTGTGAATGCGGGCTCGGGTCGTCCTTTGGTCATCAGAATGCTTTCAAATAGAAACCGGGAGCGGCATGAACCCATTCCACCGGAATTGTCGATTTCGCCAGTCGTGTCCGGTCTTCTTCACTGAGGTCGTAATCTTGATCAATGGTCAGACGAACGGAACCGCCCTGCGCAAACGCATCGAGGGCTTGTTTGGTGGGTACGTGGTCTTTACTGATCCATTTGATGGTCCGGTTCATTGTCCGATCGGAACCCCTCGCCATCTTTTTCCATATCTCGGGATCGGAGGGCTCAAAATCCGTTTCGACGACGATCTCCCGGAGCCCGTGGATATTTTGAAGGTAAGGCAGGTGATCCTCCGAGGGAAAAGCTCCGATGATCTGAAGTTTTTGAGCGTGGGGAAGCATGTTGAAAAGATCCATGTGGCTGTACCAGGGCCAGTAACTCGCGGCGAACGTGAGCGGAACGGTTTTCGAAATCGCGAGAAGAAAGATCTTGTCGTCGTAGCGAGGATAACTCGCCCCGGCAAAGGTGATTGAAACCGGCGCCCTCAGCTCGGCGAGCCGCGCGGACTCGTCCAGGTCCGGAATGTAGGACAGAAGAAAGATGAGGCGCGAAAATCCGATCTCGTTCAGGAGTTCAACCTGTTCGGCGGTCGGAAGCTGGAGATCGAGGGCAATGAACTGGACCTCCCGGCGAGCGAGTAATTTCCAGGAATCCAAAGTGTCGCGATCAGGATAAGAGGATGCTTCGATTTGGAATAAGTCAGCTCCGCGCAAGACCGTCAAAGTCCGAAGTTCTTCTGGCGAGGGGTTGGTCAACTGAAACAAGTAGCTTCTTGACCCTGGAAGAGCTGACCACTGAGCGATCAAGTCGGGTGTCGGGGTGCCGGAAAAAACAAAAGTCTCATGAATCTTCTGATGAGGGGCTGGGGCTGACCAGGCGTGGGTTGTACCGAATAGGACTGACAAGACGAGCAGAACGCGCATGGCTTTGCCTCCGAGGTGAAGAAACCACATTAGGGGACGGCTTTCAACTTTTGGATATAGGAACTTGCTTTTAGACGCAGCGGTCTTAAACTCAGGGTACTTCGCTCGAAGCTGATAGAAAGGATATGACACAATGCGCATGAACAGACATTCACTGACCGTAAATCTTCTTGGAATCCTTGCCGTGCTCGCGATGATCGCCTCGGGTTGCGGTCCGCGGGCCTTCACGAAAGGTGAGTACGACGATCCGACGCGCGTCGAGCTCCTGGACGACAAATTCAATGAAGCCGATATGCAACAAATGGCCGATACGGTCATCAAAGCGATGGTCGCGTGTGATTATGTTTCCAAAGCTCCGAAAGCTCCTGTCGTGATCGTGGAACGGGTTCAGAATCGCACGGAAGAGCATATCGACACGGTGTCGATGACGGACAAAATCCGGACAGCCCTCATCAAATCGGGCAAGGTGCGCTTCGTGAATAAGGAAGAACGCGCGACACTCAGCGAGGAATACGATTACAACTCCGAAAGTGCCGGGAATGTCGCCGGTCCGACCGCCAAGAAGCGCGGCAAACAAATCGGCGCGGATTACATTCTGAGCGGCGCGCTGGCCACCAACATTCAGCAGGTCGGAGATGACAAGTTCATTTATTACAAGCTGACCATGAATTTGACGAACATGGAGCAATCAACCATTGATTGCACCGAGGAACGGGAGATTCGCAAGAAATTCCGTAAACGCAGCGTCGGGCTTTGATGCTTGGGAGGCTGCTCCTTTTCAGCATCGCGCTGCTTTCTCTTGTAGGGTGCGTTTCGGCGAGGATATCTGATCGCGAATCGACTCGACTCTTTCGCGACGGGCATTATGAACAGGCTGCAAGCAATCTGCGCGAGGGGCTTGCGAAGCAAGGCGAAAACGGTCGTGATCAGCTGCTTTACCTGCTGGATCTCGGACTTTCTCTGCATGCGGCAGGCAAACTTGACGAGAGCAACAAGGTATTTCTTGAAGCCGACAAGATCGCGGAGATCAAGGATTACACGAGTCTCGTGACCGAGGGCTCGTCGTTTCTGACCGGCGACAACATCAGGGACTATAAAGGAGAGGATTTTGAAAAGGTCCTCATCAATACCTATCTGGCCATTAACTTCGCCTTGATGGGAGATTACGAAAACGCTCTTGTCGAGGCACGTCGGGTTAATCGCAAGCTTTACCTCATGGTCACCGAAGGGCAGCGCAAATATCAGCAGAACGCTTTTGCCCGCTATCTGTCAGCCGTCATCTACGAAGCTGAACGCAATTACAATGACGCGTACATCGACTACAAAAAAACCTGGGAACTCGAACCGGAGCTGCCCCATCTCGGCAAGGACCTCTGGCGAATGGCCACTCTTCTCAGAATGCGTGACGAGATGGAGAGGTGGGACGCGGAATTTAAGCTCACGCCGGATGATCACAAAGACGCCATGTTGAAAGCTCCCAAATCCGGAATGGGCGAGATCATCGTGATTTATCAGAATGGTATTTCGCCGGTCAAAAGGCCGAACCCGCAATGGAGAGTTTTGCCGAAATTTTATCCACGTCCGAATCCCGTCCTGTACGCTGATGTCGAAGTGGATGGGAAGCTCTCGGGACAAACTTCGCGGCTTCATAATATCGAGGCAACCGCGATCCAGAATCTCGACGAAAAGTACGGCGGCCTCATCGCCAAAAAAATCGCGGGTATCGTGGCCAAGGAAGTTGTCGCTGATCAGGTCGAAAAGCACACGAATAGCCCGCTCCTAGGTTTTCTGACCCGAGTGGCATTTTACTCAAGCGACCAGGCCGACCTCCGGTCTTGGAATCTTCTGCCGAAGGATCTTCAAATCGCCCGCCTTGTCGTCCCGCCGGGCACGCACACCCTGAAGGTGCTGCCAGTCGGGGCGGGGCCTCTTCCCGAAAAAACCGTTCAGGTCGAAGCGGGTAAAAAGGTTTTCGTGAGTTTCAGGTACATGCCGTAAGGTTTAGCCGAGGGCTCGGGCAAGCCCAGCGCCCGCGATCAGCAGCGGTTTTATGCGATCGCGATGGGATCGCTGCGGCAGAGTCAGGCCGCACTTGATCTAGCTCCTGAGTCTATTCCGCAAATCAGCGCGCTCGCTGATCACCACGTGCGAGTCTTTATAGGCTTTGCAATCCGAAGTGCACTTCATAAATATTCCAAGAGATCGCTA
This sequence comes from Bdellovibrionales bacterium RIFOXYD1_FULL_55_31, assembly GCA_001770175.1. Taxonomy (GTDB): domain Bacteria; phylum Bdellovibrionota; class UBA1018; order UBA1018; family UBA1018; genus XYD1-FULL-55-31. The sequence continues at coordinate 6,302 of MEQK01000208.1, forward strand.
AAGAAAGCGATGGGCATGGCGGCGATTGTCTGTTTGAGTGCATAGGACTGCGGCATACCAACGCGATTCATGGTGTTCAGGATCAAGGTTTTGATTTCGCCTCAACAACCTGATTGGTAAAAAGCCGGCTTTTCCGACGATGGCATCGAAGCAAGTTTTCGAGATATCGGCGCCGTCAGCATGAACCTTTCCTGTAATTGTCTGATTTTGGAGGAGCGCTGGCACGACCGAATCGTCGTGAGTATTGGCTTCCGTTAGTTCGACGACAACTATCTGGATTCCGGCGGGATTAATCGTGATATGAAGTTTACGCCAGGTTCTCCGTTTCTGTTTTTCATGTGTACGCATCTACCATTCTCCCTCGCGATAAAGTCGGCTGTAATGGGAACTTTCAACTCGAACTTAAGCATGTAAACCAATGCTTCTCAAAACCCTGGGTTGCACGCAGCGGGAACCGAACAGGCTGCGCAGTTGTGAGTGCCACCTCAATGCAACTGTAGAATGGCGGGCGTCCAGGCATCCGGTTGCTGTTCGCCTTTGCATACCAACCGCTCTCTTTTTTCTCAGAAAACCGAAGGGTGTGACTACCTCGATTAATCAAGCCACGATTGTATTGCTCCCAGTTCTTAATCCGATAAGAGGTCTTGTTCATTTTATTGCTTCAGGTATATATCCGTATAAACCATTGCCCCATCAAATTTGTGCCCGCCTATGAGATCAAAAAGACAACAGAATCAACTCTTTCTTCCGGGATTCAATTCCAAAACGAAGTCTCAGGCTCATGGAGG
>MEQK01000209.1:0-2605 GCA_001770175.1 Bdellovibrionales bacterium RIFOXYD1_FULL_55_31
CCGAAGGATAACCTTCACCTCTCGAACTTAAGTAGGCTGCCTTTCGCCCCCACTTTCTCTTTCAAAAAATTCATCCTAAATTGTCAAAGAACTCTTAGCCCTGAACAGGACCACTGAGCGGCCATTGGCCAGTCAGTCTCTCACGCAATTCCATTTGTGTCTTCTCCGTTTTAAAGCACTCAGAGAAGCGACAACAGTGGACTCACTGTAAGAGTGTTGTTTTGTATAGCGCCATTATTCGCCCCATGCAACGGAAAATTTCGAATCTCACGTTTTTTTTCAATCATGACAGCTTCTTGGCAATTTGCGCGATTTACGCGTAAAAAGACGGCCGCAAAAGTCTATTTTGTTCACTACAAATCAATCAAGCGACCCACGAGATACCCGAACATCGCCTTTTTCGGAATAAATCTTGAGCAACTCGCCACCATCTCCCACTTTTCCGAGCACGCGGCCCATGGGTTCCGGACCGAACGAGGTTTTTTCCTGGTTTTTTCGAACAGGAAAAGTGACGTCGGTTTTTCCTTGCTGACTCCAGATATCGACATCGCCGGAAAACGTGAACGGCAGATGGAGAGAAATATTTCCTTGAATGGATTCAACGAGCGCTTTATCCGAAAAATTCCAGCGGCGCATTTTCACGGATATATCCCCCGTTTCCGTTCGACCACTCAGAAAACCCGAAGCATCATATAATTCAACGGAAGCCTGCTGCGTGTGAAACTCCATTCGTCCATCCAAAACACGACCAGTAACCGCACCAGACTTGGAGACATATAACTGCTCGCCCTTCACGCCATTCAAGCGCAAGGCCCCGGAGCTACTCTCAACGTAAATATGCGCACCCGCCACCTGGTCGAGCGCTATATCGCCGGTACCGCCCATACAACGGACAGATCCGCGCACGGATTTTACAACCATGGGACAAGTCGGACAAAGAAGCGACACGTGATCGGCTTTTATATTCTCGATTGATATGGGACCCGCCGCCGTTCGGATCTCAACGGGAGCGTTCCACGATTTCACCGTTGCCTTGCCGTCCACAGCCCAAACGCGGAGCTTCAGGTTTGCTGGCGCATAGACCGTCATCTGCATCCCGGTCTTTGGATGCTCGCGCTCTTTCAAACGTGCCTCGATACTTAAGCCGCGACCGTATTCAGCAGAAAGTTCAATGTCACGATCCAGCATCCGATAACGAAAATCCACCGCGGAAAAAAGCTGCTTTGCTTCTTCGGCCGTCTCTGCAATCGCCGTCCTCCTGGCTTTCACCCGAATTTTGTCGAGTGCCCAACCCTGTATCGTAAGATCTCCGCGCATATTCGTGAGATTCAGTTGTCCGATAGATCTCAGCGGAAAATCCCGTTCGACCTCTTCGTGAAATTCAGCGGAATAGGCGGGTGCAACAAACGAGAGAACTAGCAGCATCAAAAAGCCGATCCGTTGCATTTTCGCCTTCCCAAAACCTCAGCTGACATCTATTTCGGTGCAAACTGAAGAAAAATCCAGATTCGAATCCAGAGCTGATTATCATTTGAAACCGATGCATTACACAAGGGACTTGCATTTTGTAACGCCATGCGCTAATCTATTTTTAGATGATTTAACAGGGTTAGGCCAAATGAATAAGTCACTGACTTGGGCATTTGGCTTTCACATGGCCCATGACGGGCCGCTGAAGAGGCGGGTTTAACCCTAACCCCCTTTGAAAAGGGCAAACTGGTTGAAAGACCAGGACGCAAAGCCACGGGACTTCGAGCTGAACCCCGACAGCTCATGTTAGCCGGGCTACCAAAGGAGGAAGCGAACAGACCATAAATGGTCACAAAAACTTTCAAAGGGGGGTCCCCCCAAAATGGACTCCCTCTTCATCTTCAAGGCCTGGGTTGCAGGAAAGCGACCTGGGCCTTGCCTATTTGTGATATGAAGTCGTAACTCTTTTTCGGTAAATTTCAGGGGACACGGGAAGAGGAAAGGATCCGCAAAATCGTGACGAACACCTTAGGTTTGCAGAAGACCGGCCGAGAGCTGCTCGTGACAGAGATCTTTCACAGCCTGCAGGGCGAAACTTCACTGGTAGGCGTTCCTTTTTCATTCATTCGGCTGACGGGCTGCGATCTGCGGTGCAGCTACTGCGATACTCAATACGCTTTCAGCGGCGGAACTCGTATGAGTGTCGATGAAATCGTTCAAACGCTTGAACCGTTTCACACTTCCCACGTGCTGATCACGGGAGGAGAACCGATTCTGCAGAAGAACACGCCCGAATTATGCGCCGAACTCGTCAAAAAAGGATATCTCGTCAGCATTGAAACACACGGTGAAATCTCGATAGAGCCAATCAAGGATCTTGCGCGCGTGATCATGGACATCAAAACCCCCGGAAGTGGCATGTGCCGGGAAGGTTTCAAAGAAAATCTAAAATGGCTGAAGCCACACGATGAAATCAAATTCGTAATTACCTCCGCCGAGGACTACTCTTGGGCTCGCGACCTCATCAATAGCGGGTGCCTGCCAACGCGGGAAATTCTTCTTTGCGCCGCAACGCCAGGCGCGGGGAATAGCGGCTTTCCCGGCGTTCAACCGCAATGGCTCGCCGAACGGATAC
>MEQK01000209.1:2618-6802 GCA_001770175.1 Bdellovibrionales bacterium RIFOXYD1_FULL_55_31
GATACTCGAGGACCGCCTGCCCGTACGGTTTCAGGTTCAACTCCATAAGGTGATCTGGGGGCCAGATAAGACAGGCGTCTGACGATCGCAGAGAGGCGTTGACAAACGGGACCAGCACTTGCTAGCCATGAAATTGGGGTGACGTACCAAAATGGCTAATGGGACGGTTTGCAAAACCGTTTTGTGTCAGTTCGATTCTGACCGTCACCTCCATTCAAAAGCCTTCGAGTCGAAAGATTCGAGGGCTTTTGAATTTTGAGGAGGTGGCTTGGGCGGAATCGAAGGACACCTTCCCCGAAGGGAAAATGTGAAATGTGTCTGACCGTCACCTCCAAATTTCAACCTCGCTGGGTTCTCTCAGCGGGGTTTTTTTCGTTTCTAGCAATAACAATAACTTACTGAGAAGCAGCTTGCCGAAGGAATCCCGAACCTCACCCGAAATCATGGGAAATAACCCCATTTGCAGTCATTTGTAGTTAGCGGCTTTCTTGGTCGGGGGCGTTTGCTTAATGTACTTAAGCACTTCTTTGTGAAAAAAGAACCGAATGTTTGAGTCGTTTTCCAATCGTGAGCTTGCTACCGGCATTTGGGCACTGTTGATTTTCCCAGCTGCTCTTTGCTCTACCAGCAAAGGCCGAAAATCCTTGGCAGAATTCATCAAAGTACTCGCAGGAAGAGCCATACTCATCACTCTGTCTTTACTCTTCGTCTATGTCTGTTGGGAAGTATGGCTTCTCGAACAAATCGGTATTTGGGATAGAACCCACCTCAAGGATACATACGTTTGGTTTCTATTTTCTGCCCTCGCAATCTTCCTGAAATACATTCCACCAACGGAAAGCAATCAGATCGCTTTCGGTGCCCTATTGAAAGAAACCTTGTGCGCCCTTGTCATCTTCGAGTTCATCGTTAACTTTTATACATTCAGCCTTCCAACTGAACTGCTCCTCGTTCCTGTGGTGTCCCTCATCGCTATCACTGCACACATCGCGGAGAAAACTCCGGAACATCGGCTTACAGCAAAGATACTTAGCTCCGCACTAGGACTCTTTGTCGTGTATGCTTTGTACCATACGATTCGGGCTACGATTGCTGATCCCGCCATCTTCTCTGTCGCGTCCGCGCGGCAACTATTGGTACCGAGCTTGCTGACCGTCCTTTTTATTCCGGCACTCTATCTGTTCGCACTGTACGCAGCTTACGAAATGATGTTTTTTCGAATTTCTTGGAACCTAAAAAAACATCCCGGTTGGCAGAAGCGCACCAAGTGGCGTGCCATAAAGACGGGGCAAATAAGTCTCCGCAGAACCCAACGCTTATCCAAAGTGTTAGCTCGTACGGTCTGGAATGCAAAGACTCTTCAAGAAGTTGAATCCATCTTCGAAAGATTTTGCCAGCCACCCATTGCGCTAAAACCAAATGATCGCGTGAAGGTGAAAACAACCAGAGAAACAGGGCAGATTGTCTCATCACACGTAGATTTTGCTTTTGTCAGGTTTCCCGATGGCGACGCAGAGATTTGGATTGGCAACTTGGAGGTACTCCCTGATGGGGCCAACTCAAAATAGAGAAATAGTGATTCCTCGTGGCTTTGTATTGGATTTTCCTTAAAAAAACCTTGACCTAAAGTGGACCGGCTTCAGCAAGTCTGTGCCAATGATTACGAGCAGAAAAGTTTGCGATCTTCGCCCAGTCGAATGCTGACATGAATTCCGTCGGCCCCGAGATAAACGTATTGCTTCGCCAGTCTCCTCCGCTTCCATTCGTCAAACTCCGCCTCCCATGATCGCTTGAGGGCGACGATCGCGCTGGCCGACAGGCCAGCGGTGCCTTCACCGAAGAATTCTGTCAGAGCGGATTTGAAGTCACTGGTGGAGAGACCCTTCAAGTAAAGCAGCGGCAACAGATTCTCCACCTTTGGAGATTTTCTCATGTACGGCGGCAGAAGCTTGGACGTGAACTTTGCACCGGGGCGCCGGTCGTTGACTCTCGGGGTCTTCATCGTGATCGTTCCAGATCCGACGGTGATGTTTCTTGGCCGGGCCTGGCCATTGCCGACGATCAGGGCCCGACCATTGTCATCTCGAACTTCCTTGTGGCGCTGAATGCATTCGTCAGCCTCCGCCCGGATTGCTTCGACCAGCATCTTGCGGGCGCCCTCGCGAGCAATCTCATCGAGGGTCAAAACGAATCCTTGGCGTTCATCGTTGCTTTCGGTAATCGGGTTCAGCATAGCGGCGTTTCCTTCTCGCCCCCGGCAAGGGGCGGTTATTTGGTTTCGAGACCAAACGAGGTTACGCCGCTATGCTTCAAAACCTCAAATCCACAACTTTTTGCCATTTCTCCTTCGGCGACTTCAAGAAGGGCAAGTTCACCTCCGCGTCTATGAAGCAGATTTACGTTTGCCGCACTTAAATCGAGCCCCGCAACAACTTCTCAAGAAGCTAGCAACGTGCGACAATAGTATGGATGCCGCAAGTGATTCGATTTTGCCTTCTAATTGCGACGATTCTGTTTCAGGTTTTTGTCGCTATTCCCAAATCCGCCGCGTCCCCGGTCGCGTGCGTCAGCGAAGCATTAATGGACCTCATGAATGAGGGTGGCACGCGACATCAAAACTGGCCCTCGCTGCAAGCTTCAGGACATATTCCAGTGACGGGCAGCCGCCTTTGTGGCCCGACCTGCGCGTTCAATCTTCTCGAGGCGCTCAGATCAAAACTCGGCTTGCCGCTTCGTCACGAGTTCGAAATCGCGCGCGAAGTCGATTACATCATTGAGCTGCTCAAGAATAAAGCAAATGTCCGCATTGGGCTTACGCCCGAGTTGCTCAATGAATATCTTGCAACCAGATTCAAGGAAGCCGGAATTGACGTTCAAATAGGATTATTAAAAAAGGCTACGCCCATTCGAATCTCTGACCTGACTCCGCCGAACCGAACGAGCATTCTTGCCTATTGGTACGAGGAAGATGGGAGCCGGACATCGCATTTTGTCATCGTACAATCCATAGATACGAGTTCAAACACGATGAAGATCATGGACCCAAATTATCACGCGAAAACTCGGGAATTGAAATACTCATCAGTCCGTGACCCCGACGGCAACGAAACTCTCCAATTTTTGCCGTCCGACAAACCAGGGAAACGCTACTACTCAATGGCGATCAACTACATCGATGACCTGGACAAGGCGGCCTCTCGGGTCCGCCTGAAATCTCAATCTGCGGAATGGGGAAATGCCGCAAATCGCGCTCAGTCTTCAAACCCGACGAAATGGGCGGATACACTTGAATATAATAAAACGACGGGGAAATACCGCGATCCGAAAACAGGTCTATCGCACAGTTGGGCAGCCGTATGGGTGACTACGCTCGACTACAATCAAACGACTGGGTTATATCGCGACCCGAGAACAGGCCTCTTCTATAGCTGGGCAACGATCAATCACTTTAAGAAGCTTGAAAATCCGACGCAGATCCCCCTCCCCGTTCAGCCCTAAAGAGCACTGGCTCGAAAACCGCGCGCAAAATTTATATGCAAAAAGGAATACTCAAAGTACCCTTTGAGAATGGCGAAAATTTTCGGTTCACTCCTGGTTCTCGTATTTTCCATCACTCTGGGCGGGTGCTCTACGGTTCCACGAACTTATCAGCTCGAAGCCGGTGCGCGTTACGAGTCTTACAGCGAAAAACCCGCTGAAAGTCTCGCGACATCGTTGTCCCGAGAGCTCGGGTCGCCGGTGACGACACTCTCGGGTGACCCGACTCACATCAAAAGCCAGGCCGGAGGATTCCAAGTGGGCCTAACTGAGAAAGTCAGAAATCTCCTAACTCGGATCGCTTTCTATGGTCAGTCCTATGACGCGGTCAATTACGAATTTCTTTATAAGGGATTCCAGATTTCTGAATCCCTCAAGCCGACCGCGTGGGGCATCGACGTCAGCATCGGATACCAGCTTTGGTGGTTTCGTCCGCAGATGTCCTACAAATACGAATTCCTGAAAATGAACCTCGTCGTGAACTCGCCGACCGGAGCCCTGACGATGGATATGTCTCAGAAGAACTTCTTCATCGGCGGGGGACTTGCCTTCGACGTCCCGCTATCCGATTCCGTCGCGCTCGTGACGCAAGCCGATTATCGCGTTCCGGTGAACGCGAATGGAGCGGAGATTTCATCGACGACGTT
>MEQK01000210.1:0-35834 GCA_001770175.1 Bdellovibrionales bacterium RIFOXYD1_FULL_55_31
CGCAACACCCCGAATTCGAACTCTGGAATCAGGGGATTCATGCCCGTTCAGGCGTGACCTGCGCCGATTGCCACATGCCCTACATGCGACAAGGCGCTATCAAGATTTCCGATCATCACGTGCGCTCGCCGCTTCTCATGGTGAGCGGATCATGCCAGCAATGCCATGCCTGGACTGAGGCCGATCTGAAGGAACGGGTGACCGGGATCCAGAATCGGAATTTCGCGCTTCTCATGCGCTCCGGACAGGCACTCACGGATTTTCTGGACACTTTCAAAATAATTAGGGCTCCCTTCGATACCAAGAACCGGACGCTCGCGGAGCAGAAAGCCCGCGAGAAGCTCGCCGCCGATCCGGCTAACGCCGGCCTTTCGGGTGCCGAGCTTACAAAGAAGCTTGAAGAGGGGACGGCCGCGGCACTCAACGCGCTCTGGGCCGAGCACGTCGCCAAGACCCCCGAACTGCAATCGATCGCGGAACTCCATCGCAAAGCCCAATGGCGGCTCGATTTCATCGCGGCAGAGAACTCGATGGGCTTTCACGCTCCACAGGAAGCATCGCGAGTGCTCGGGGAGTCAATAGATTACTTCCGACAGGCACAGCTGCAATCAACACGACTGATTCCGGCGGGTTCGAAGATTCCGGTAACCGATACGAAAACGCAACCGGTAAAATGACGCTTTAAATGTCTCCCGGTTTATAAGCCGCCAGGACTTCCACCGCGGTCGGCGCGGCCATGATTTTGCCGTTCACGTCGACAAGGGGCCAGTCCGGTTTGGCCAGCTTCACGGCATCCATCCGGCTCATGATTTCGGCTCCGTAAACCGGATCATTCACGTTTCGGTATTCCGCGGGGAGTCCTTTCATTCTATATTCTTCGAGCTTACGCGAGGTCTTCGAACACGGATTCGGACCATAGACGTAGACATAGGGCTCGGACTTGAGCGGCTGGATGTGCGCCGTCATGGTTTGCAGAAGCAAGTTCACTTTCTCGGTCGTGAGCAAATCGCCGTTCAGCTCGAGAGATGGCAAAGTCAAAACTGCTTTTCTAAACCGTCGCGCGAGCTCGGTGGCGGCTCCCTGATCATCGATTGGCCGGAACTCGGGTCTGACCCCGCGAAGCCGCAGCTTCTCCATAAGCAGAAGGGTACTGGACTCATTCTTCGCGCCGTAAACGGTGACTCGCCCTTTCAAAACGATTTCCGCGCCCGCTTTTCGGGCGTCTTCCGCCTGATAGAGGCCATAGCCCTTATATCCGATGAAAACTACGAGAAGAAAGGTGATCAGCCTGTAAGGCATGGGTGCAGGGCCTCTACTTTCCCGGATGTCCGGTGTACAATGATGGAATGTCCAAGCTGCGGATCGCTTTTTACCTTTACGACAATGTTGATCGAAAATTTATTCCGCTTCAACATGATTTGATTTGTGGCCGAACGGAAGGTGATCTGCAATTCCCAGAGGACACACTATTGAGCCGCAAGCATTGCCTGTTTTCGGTACAAGGGCAGGTCGTCACGATCCGAGATCTCAACTCAACAAATCGGACGCGCGTGAACTCCCTTGAGCTGCAACCCGGCAAAGACCGGCGCCTCCAAATCAATGACGTGATCGAATTGGGCAAGCGCAGACTCATCCTGACCCATCAAAAGCAGTTCCCTCCGGCAAATATTCAAGACCGCCTGTCACCTGAATTTTCTTATCAGGCGCGACGGAAATCTGACGGCTCTCTCACAAGCCAGATCACCCGAATCATCACCAAGAAGACTTTAATTCTCCTGAACCCGAAAACTTACCGAGATCTTCAGATCCATGAGTTCACGCATCTGAAGGGATGGGACTCTTCGACGGGTGCGGTAGCGGCCGGTTTCACGGCGATCTTCGTCGCGATTTTCGGTGCTCTGGCCTGGTTCGGTGCCCTGAATCAGGGCTTACCCAATTCGGGTTTCCTGATCACGATCAAAGCTGCCGTGATTTGGGGGATCATCACCTTCTTGGTCTCCCTATGGCATTACCTGACAGTCCGAAAACGCCGCGGGCGCCGCTGGATCAAGTTCCTCTTCATCCCGCTCTGGATACTGCTCACGATCGCGGCATTCCCCATCATCGACGGATTCACCTCGATTACGACCCAGGTGAGCCAAAACCTCACGGTTTACCATTGCGTACTCCGCTTTAGCCCGGAGCGCTGTCATCGGCTCGCAGATCCCGATTTCTCCGGCTTCAAGACACTTCCCCTCGAACTCCGGGAAAAAATCGAGCGCAGAATCAGGGAATAGCGTCAGGATTTTGGCGCCCTCAAGAGGCAAGAAATTTTCCCGATCAATTAAGAGATGCCCCCCTACAGGGTCCCGGGTTATATTCCGACATTCATTCTTTCGGTGACGATCTTCGGCATGACGATGACCGCGGGAATCAGCACGTTTGCGGAAGCAGCGGACGCACCGGTCCCGTCTGATCCATGCGTTGCGAGGACGAAGTTCACAAGTCTCAAATGCGATCAACAGTCTGATGGGGAAGAACGAAAGAATTATGAAAATGGCGACCTCAGCGAAGCGGCATGTCATCGAGACGGCAAAGGAACCGGTCCATTCGCTACGTGGCATGAAAACGGCGAAATCAAAAGCTGCGGGACTCTCCGTAACGGGGAATTTCATGGACTCATCCGCTTCTACGGTCAAAATGGCCGGTTGACGAGAACCGGGCATTTCACTTCCGGCATTGCGGATGGTGAAATGCAGCTCTTCGATGACGAGGGCAATGTGCTCCGCTCGGCGAAGTTCGACTTCGGGGACCGCGTCGATCAGTTACCCGCGATCGAGCTCTCGGGGAGCGCCGGCGTCAGTTTCGCCGACTATAGGGAATCGATCTACCGAGTAAAAACCATCGCCTTAACGCCCAAGGCTTTGCTGACCTGGCGCCCGCTCTGGTGGCTTGACGCTTCTTTCGGGGGCTTCATCACGGGGGTGAATCTGTCGCGAAGCCGCGCGGATATCGACCCGAGATTCCTCGGCCTGAACGCGCGAGTGGGAACCCACCTGTACCGTTCACGGCACTACCGATTCCTGCTCCAGGGCGGCCTCTATTATTCGAGCCTTATGGAAAGCGCGCAACAATTCGGATACTCCAGCCTCTCGGCGCAAATCTATCCGAGTTTTTACGCGACGCTGACGCAAAAACTTGCGGTTTCGGTTTACGGGAAATTCGTTCCCTTCATTTCGAACCGGATCGCGTTCGAAAACAGTGAGCGCGCCGTAGGCCTTTCGCTGCTGATCGGTCCTTCGGATGCGAGCAGGCTTTCGCTGAATTTTGACTGGTCGTCTATGGACAAATACTACAAAGCCGATGAGCTGATTCGGCTCAGAGTCGTCAATTTCGGGGTGGGATATGCGTGGAACTAAGATCACCTTACTTGTTGCTCTTTCAGCAACCCTTCTGGCGGCGCTCAACGGCTGTGACTACACCAAAGTCGTCGCCGAGGACGGGACACGTACCATGAGCCTTGCGGGACCCGAGGACATCGTCGCGGGAAAAGCCGCTTATGGACTGGACGGAGTTCCCATCACCGGAATCGCGACGAAATTTTTTGAAGTTGATCTCGAAACAACTGCTGCCTCGCAACTGACGTCCGGTTTTTACCAACGCATTATCGCGCCCAGTATTACCGGAGCGAACATCTGCTCGGGATCAATGATCCTTGGAATGAGCGGAACGGCGAATTGCGCGGGAAGCTGCTCGTATGCCCTGAAGGGCAATTTCGACCTTCGCGCCGCCTTCGCGGGTGAGGGAGTTTACAGTTCAGCCTCAGGCCTGACCGCGGCAGAAGTTTGCAGCACCACAACCGTGCTCGGATCAGCTGGAACCGCCGTATGCCAGAGCGGTACCACGGCAAGCGGGGCTGCCGCGGCCGACATTTTGAGCGGTAAAGAAGCCTGGAATTCAACAGGAACGAAACTCACCGGGACTCTGTTGAATCGCGGGAGTTGGAATATCGACAGCTCCGGATTTCCCGGAGCTGGCTACTATAGCAATGTCTCGACGACTCTGAGCGCAAGCAGCATTTGCGGCGGCTATTCCTTGATGGGTTCCCCCGGAACAGCCGTGTGCGCGACCGGAACACTGACGTCGCCGGCGGGCCCGCCAAATCTTCTGGCTGGCTTTCAAACATTCGACGGAAGCGGCAGCGTGATCACGGGCACCATGGCGAACGGAGGCTCGCTGAACGCGCAGGCCTCATTTCCGGGAGCAGGCTATTACAGCGGCATCAGCAGTCTGCCCGTCAGTTCCCAAATCGTTTCAGGCCAGACGATTTTGGGAGTTGCCGGAACGGCAGCTTTTCCCGATTTTGTCTGGTCAAATGCCTATCGAACCAAAGGCGCACTACGACTGACACTCCGGGAAGAGCTGGCGAACTCCTGGCCACCCGCGATCTATCGCTTCGTCCCCCAAGTTTCGTCATCTGATGAAGGCAACAGCGCTTCTACGAGCATTACTTTCGCACCCCGACCGGGAAGCGTTTGCGGAATTACTCAGCCGACCGTCGAGCAGCGGATTTCCGATTGCGCGTCCCTGAACGGCGCGAATGCAAACTGGGATGGCGGTACGAATGGCAACGCAGGCCAGGACCTATGGAAGCTCGTCACCCGAACGGCGGACGCAAAAGAAGTCTGGCGCGATGAAAAAACCGGTTTACTCTGGAGCGACTACCTCGGGACCCCGTCCACGGTATTTAACTGGTGTAAGGCAAGCGGAAGTTCAAACAGGAGCGGCTCACCTTACGCTGAAGACGATCCCGTCGATATATGCGACGCCGTTGCCTACCAAAATCAAACCACCCCCGAGAGCGAGTGTTTCGAAGATCCCACATGGCTGACAACGAATGCAGCGTACACGGCATCGAAAGGCGGAATGGGACGCGCCAGCACTCCATCGGTCGTGTGGCGGCTTCCCACGATTTACGATTACAAACAAGCCGATATCGATGGAATCCGGTTCGTGCTCCCGAATATGCACTATAATTTTTGGACCGCAACCGTACGGGCCTCGGCGAGAGCGAATGCCTGGACGTTCATCGGGCAAACGGGCGAGCAAATGAACGCCACACGATCAACGGTTTACCCGATCCGCTGCGTCGGCCACGCACTCTAAAAATGCAAAGTTACTCTCATTGGTATCCGTCGTGTATCTCGTAGGGACGGGAATACATGACCTCTGGTATCGGATTTCAGCCCGAACGAGTGCTAAAAAGCCTGCTCGAATCGCCCTCGGCCATACTGGGCTTGGTCGAAATCGAGGGTGATACGCTCCGCCGTCTCGCGACTAGCCCAGCCGCAGCTGTTCTTTTTGGCCACTCGGAACCGGCACAAATGCACGACCGGTCGGTCTCTGAACTCGACTTCGACGCCGCTACGGTCATGCGCTGGCTTAAGCATGGTCGAGAAGCCGAGCGCCTGGGCAGGCCCGTTCGATTCGAATACTGGCATCCGGTCGGCACCGATTCGAAATTTATCGACGTATCGCTGAATTTCATTTCACGAACAGAGAATCACTCATTTTTCTCCTATGTCGCCACCGATAACACGGAGCTGCGGCGTGCCACCGAACAGCTGGCCGAAATCAGGGAAACTCTCGAACAAAGGGTTCGAGAGCGAACTCACAATCTGCAACAGAGCCGTACGCAGCTGCAAGAAAACGAATGGTTCTTGGAAAAAGCACAAGAAATTGCCGAGCTGGGAAGCTGGATATCCTCCGCTTCACAGGAGGGCAGTCTGCAATGGTCAAAGGAGGTTTACCGAATTTTCGGTTTGTCCGAGCAGGCCCACGATTTCGACGGCAGGGTCGAGACGTTCTTCGGGCTCGTTCACCCCTTGGATCGTGATCGCGTGATCAAGGCCAGCCAGAACGCTATCCAAGAACAAAAGCCCTACGACCTTGAGCATCGAATCCTGCGACCGGACGGTTCAGTTCGCTGGGTTCATGAAGTCGGGAAAATATTAAGAGACGAGCAGGGTCACCCGGTGCGGATGATCGGAGTTGTCCAGGATATCACAGCCAGAAAAGCTGCCGAAGAGACGCTGCGAAAGACCGAAGAAGAGCTGAGACGCTCTCTCAGCATTCGCAATGATTTTTTATCCATCGCTTCTCACGAACTCAAGACTCCCGTGACTTCGCTCAAGTTGCAGCTCGATCTTCTTATTCGTATCGGTCAAAAGGAGGGTTACGAAAAGGTTGTTCCATCGCTCCTCGACCGGCTCATCCGGATTGCCTCTCGCCAGATCGCACGCCTCGATCAACTCGTCAATGACATGCTCGAAATCTCGAAGTTGGGGTCAGCACCATTAGTTCTGGCGCGGCAGCCAGTCAACCTCGCGAAACTGGTGCTCGAAGTCATGGAACGATTCTCAATGGAGATAAAGACGTCCGGGAGCACCGTTTCCGTCAGAGCGGAGCCGAACGTGAACGGGCAATGGGATGCGTTCCGACTTGAACAGGCTATTTCGAATCTGGTTTCGAACGCCATTAAGTATGGCCAAGGCAAGGAGATCATCATCGAGGTGTATAAGCAATCCGAGAAAGGCCTGTTGAAAATCCGCGACCACGGGATCGGCATTCCCGAGGAGCGGCAAGCCGCGATTTTCGACCTATTCGAGCGCGCCGTCCCCCCAACGAGCATCAGCGGACTGGGTATCGGCCTTTTCATAGTCCGAAGCATCATCGGAGCGCACGGGGGTAGAGTTCACGTCAAAAGCAAGCCAGGTGCTGGCTCCACTTTTACAATAGAACTTCCCGTCAGCCAGAAGCAGGTGAGCAACTACGCGCCGCTCTAAATTCGCGGGCACCGGACTTGCTCGCTTGGAATCGTGGCACCGAACATCCATGACGCGGTCGTTCTCGGTTCAGGGCCGAACGGTTTGGCTGCGGCGATCACGATTGCACAAGCGGGCCGATCGGTGCTGCTCGTTGAATCGAAGGCGACACTGGGAGGCGGCTCTCGATCCGCTGCCCTCACACTCAAAGGGTTCACTCATGATGTCTGTTCGGCCGTTCATCCTCTGGCAATCTCGTCCCCTTTTTTCAAAACTCTTCCCCTTAAATCCTATGGATTGGAATGGATAGAGCCGCCCATCCAAATCGCTCACCCCTTTGAAGACGGTGGACTCGCCATTCTTCTTCGCTCGGTCGACGAAACAGCGCGAGAGCTCGGCGAAGATCAAAAGGCATATTCCCGGCTTTTTGGCCCTCTCGCCCGAAGCGGAAATACGTTGCTCGAAGATATTCTAAACTCCCTACCCGTCCCTCGACATCCGATTCTCATGATGCGTTTCGCGCACCGGGCAGTCCAATCGGCAGCCAGCATCGTTGACACGCACTTTACGACGAGAGAAGCGAGAGCTTTATTGACGGGACTGGCCGCGCACTCAGGTCTCGAACTGAATGAGGCCGGCTCATTCGCCACGGCTCTCGTGTTGACCATCGCTGGGCACGGCCTGGGCTGGCCCATTCCGAGGGGAGGCGCACAAAAAATCACGGACGCTCTTGCTGCCCATTATTCGGCGCTCGGTGGCGAAGTCCTCCTGAACTATCCCGTTCACGATTGCAGTGAATTGCCTCCGGCGCGCGCTTACCTTTTTGATCTCAGCCCCGCCGAACTCATCAGAATCGGAGGTGATCGCCTCCCCCAAGATTATCGCCACCAACTCGAACAGATTCGGCTCGGTCCAGGAATATTCAAAATGGATTGGGCGCTCTCCGGCCCTATTCCCTGGAAAGCTCCCGAATGCAGCCGCGCCGGCACGGTTCACCTCGGCGGATCAATGGAAGACATCGTGAGAGCCGAACGGGAAGTCTGGCGGGGTATTCATCCGAACAGGCCGTTCATCCTGCTTTCACAGCCTACTCTTTTCGACGAAACGCGCGCGCCGCGGGGAAAGCATATCGCCTGGGCGTATTGTCACGTCCCGCGCGGCTCTTCGATCAACATGACGGAGAAGCTCGAAGCGCAGATCGAACGTTTCGCGCCCGGATTCAGAGATCTGATTCTAGCCCGAAACGTGAGCCTGCCCCTGGATCTCCAGCGCTACAATCCTAATTACACCGGCGGCGATATCACAGGCGGCGTACTTGATCTCAGACAGATGCTTTTCAGACCCGTTCGCCGATTGTGTCCTTATTCAATCCCGGGAAAAAACTGGTACCTCTGCTCAGCCTCAACGCCCCCCGGGCCAGGAGTACACGGCATGTGCGGCTACAACGCCGCAAAAAGATACCTCTTGCAACCGATCTCATTTAATTAAGAACGCTTAAAAAATTCCAATATTCCTGGCCTTTAGTCCCAGAAAACTGTCCTTCTTTTAGACAGTCCCCCACGAAATCGAAGCGTTAGGCGCGAATAAGGGGTCGCTTTCTTGACTAAAAAACTCAGATATACGATAATCTAAGCATGTGTACATTTCTTGGTTACCGGTTGGGGGCTGGAACATACGTGTTTGTGTTGGCAACCGTTCTTTTGGGGCTGAGCGGTTGCAAACAGGGAGGGGATCCTCTGAGCAGTCGATCCCCGGCAACACTGGACGACGCCGCCTTTGTGGGAGGAATCCCGGACGGCTCAATTACGCCCGAAAAACTCGATCGCGCTTATGTCGAGAAATCCGGCTCGACCGGCCCTCTCCAGATGGGAGACGGAGTAATCAACTACAATATTACGAATGTACTTGATCCCATCCTCCCGCAGGATGCCGCTACCAAGAATTACTGTGATTCCCAACTGGGAGGCAATCAGCTCGAACTCTCAGGCATCCAAAACGGCGAGTCGATTCGATGGGATTCCTATCAATCCAAGTGGGTTCCTTTCGTGCCCAGCGGGGCCGGAACGGTCACCTCCGTCGTCGGAGTCGGGCCGGTTCAGGTCACGAGTTCCGAAACAATTCCTGAAATCAGCCTCGTTTTTGGCAACCAGGCCAATACCGTCGCACAGGGAAATGATCCGCGATTCAGTGACGGCAGAATGCCGATCGGCGCGGCTGGTGGAGATCTGGGCAGCAGCTTCCCGAATCCGATAGTTTCAAAAATTCAAGGGCGCCCCATTGCGGCGACTGCACCTATTGCTGGCCAGGTCTTGGCCTGGAACGGCCTCACGAACCAATGGGAACCGCAGAATACCTCGAGCACTTCGATCGCGGCAGGCGCGATCGGCACCACCCAGCTCGCGAACGCGTCAGTTACTTCTACAAACGTCGCCCCGGGCGCGATCAACGCGAGCCACATCGCTGCGGGATCCATCACTCCTTCAAGACTCGATCGAGCATTCCTCGAAATTACGGGTGGCCTGATGCTTGGCAACATCCAGATGGGAAATGGCGAAATCAGTTTCGGCGTCAAGAATATGATCGACCCCACTCTCCCGCAGGACGCTTCGACGAAGAACTATTCGGATAGCCGCTTCGGCGGCCGTACGCTGGACCTCACGGGGTTGCAAAACGGCCAATCCGTCGTTTGGAATAGTTCGACCTCGCGCTGGGTCCCCTACACGCCCAGCTCAGGCGGGACCAGCGGAGCCTATCTCCCTCTCAGCGGCGGAACCATGTTAGGCCCGATCCAGATGGGAAACCACAATATCGGAACCTTGCTTGACCCAATTCTCGCCCAAGATGCCGCCACGAAGAATTATTGTGATTCACGCCTCGGCAATCGCACACTCGATCTGGCAACCCTCGCCGACGGCCAGTCTTTAAAATGGAGTTCCTCCGCGAACAAATGGGTCCCCTTCACTCCCGGATCGGGGAGCAGCTCCGGAACCGTAACCTCCGTCAGCGGCCTCGGCCCGATATCCGTCGCGAATGGCACGACAACTCCGCAAATCAGCATCGCAATCGGAACAGCGGCCGGAACAGTCGCAGCCGGCGATGACCCGCGCTTCAGTGCGCCGCGGCCCGCGACTGGAGAAGCAGGCGGCGATTTAAGCGGAACCTATCCGAATCCCACGGTTGCAAAAATTCAAAATCGCACGGTAGCCGCAACCGCGCCCGAAGCCGGCCAGGCTCTGCGCTGGAATGGCACCCAATGGGAACCCCAAGCCGCCGTTCAGGCCAACGAGGTCACCACGGTGACGATCGCGACAGGCGCGGTGAATGGGTCCAAAATCGCCAGCGGATCGATCACAAATACGCACATCAGCGCAACAGCCGCGATCGCGCCAACGAAACTGGCAGGGGGTGCCGACGGGCAGGTTCTTCAAATGTCCGGCACCACTCCAACCTGGAAGGAACTGAACATCCCGACGACTCGCAGCTGTAATACCGGCAATCCTCGCGACGTGATGGTACCGGTTGGCGCCTGGTGCGTCGACAAATACGAGTCCAGCATCAATAGTGCGCCGGATGGTTCGGGCACATTCTATTTTTACGACGGCGTCATCGGCGATCAAGCCTATCCGGACGCCGCCCATCTCCCGGCCAGCTTCGGCCGAGATGGCGCCGGTTCGAGCCCGGTGTTTGCGGTATCCACGCCTGACGTCATCCCGGCTCGCGCCGTAACCTGGTATCAAGCGGCTGTGGCGTGCGCGAATAGCGGAAAGGTCCTCATTCCAGATGAAGTTTGGGTCCTCGCCGCGATTGGAACGATCAAACCCGATCCGGTCGGAGGGGGCGGATACAACGGTGGATCAGTGACGGATGCCGTGGCCGCTCGATGTAACAAGTGGGCACCTTGCGTCAATCCAGACCTGGGCTGTGCTGGCAAAGAGGACGAAGACGGCCGTGGCAACTGGACGGATCCGAACAGTAAAGTACGGAAGACCGCACACGCCGGCAGCACCCCGGGAGGAACCAACTCGTGCATGAGTCGTTTTGGAGTCGAGGACATGATCGGCAATCTTTCTGAGTGGACAGGAACAGGCGTGATGCAAGCAGGCGCGAACGGCGGAACTTTTGGTCCTTATGTCCAAAACGTGTTCAAGGTCCCCGGCGATAACTACGCCACAACCTGGAACCTGAACGGCCAGGCCTATGTCTGGGATGCAACTTTGAAAACCACGGTCCTGGTGAACGGCGCACCCGCGGCTCCGATTCGAGGTGGATACTGGAACAGCAGCCACAGCGGCGGGATACACCATCTGTTCCTCGGCTATCATGCATCCGTAACGAATTGGTCGATTGGATTCCGTTGCGCGCGCCCGAGGTAAGCGTCAGGTCAGAGCAGAGGTTATTCCGAAATAGGTTTTAGTTTCGGACGCTCTACTGTAAAATATTGGAATCATGAACATAACCGCAAAACGTTTTGTTCGCGTGTTTGGCTTCTTCGCGCTTTCGTGCATTTTTATATCATCCGTTCAGGCTTCGGAATATCGAGCCAAGTTGTACCGCGCCAGCGTCGCCGGCGAGACGATTCAGGGTTTAAAATGGTCTTCCCTAACTCCTCGCGTCGAAGTCCAGGCAACAGGAATTCCAGGAGACTTCGAAATACGAGCCATACTGACGGGCGTCTTTGAACGTAATAACTGGAGCCTGCTGCACCAGGAGGGAATGGAAAACGAGCCATCCGTCCTGATCAGCACGAACATCAAACGCAAGTCGTCAACCGAGACCGTCATTGCGTCTGGCGCTTTCACGTTCCCGGTGACCCTGAAAGCGCAAAACACGACGGTTCGCTTTCGCGCGGTCGGCCCCAGAGGCGAAATCGAGGAACAGTCGTTTTTGATCATTTTCAATGAATTGCCGGTACTCAAAGCCGAGGCAGTCAAATCGTCACAATCGGGACGTTCGGCAAATGCAGGATCTTCCCTGATGGTGAGCGTTGGACCGACATACTATACCTTCGCAGAGGTCAACGTCGCGGACCAGGCAAGCGTGGCCGATTTCTCCGAAATCGCTCTAACGGGAAAGCTCTCTTATCTTCTCTCTCTTTCGCCCCGGTGGAATCTTGGCGCGAATGCCTTTTTCAATTTCCTCCCGCTCAGCAGCAACTTTCCGGGAGTGAACGCCCAAGTTCTTGGTGTAAACCTCAGAATCGGTTTTGTTCTGCTCCCAAGCACGCCTTGGACTCTTTCACTTATGGCCGGCGTCTATTACAGCCAGATGTTCGTCACGAATAACCGGTTTGGTTATGGGCCCATGGCGTATCCGCAACTCTACCCCACCTTGAGTAGAAAGCTTTCTGAACGGGAAAGCGCCTTTGTTTACGTTAAGTACGTGCCGATCACCGCCCTTACTGAGTGCGAAATGGCGGCCGGACTAGGCTGGTCGCATCATTTCAGTTCAGGCTCGCTCGGGTTAAACCTCGACTTTTCAAAAATGGATTTTTTTTCGAGCCCTATCGTAAAAATGTCCAGCCAGTCGATATCATTCAGCGTCGGTTATGGAATCTAGCACGACTCCGCCCCTATGACGGCACCTCCAGAAGAGACGTTCGCCACGGAGTTTACATCGCCACGGAATTGACTTAACTTCCTGCTCCGCTCTTCCGAAAAGATGAGGATGAAGATCGTGTCCAATTACACGATTCCAGCCTTTCTCGCGGCCGTGGCCCAGCTGACGCTTTGTCCCGGTGTTTCGGCACGCTGGGCGACCCCTGAGGACGCTCAATCCGAAGTCGAATTCGAGAAGGTCGAAATCACGGTGGAGCGTGACGGCTCGTGGACCGAGGTCGCGGAGATTCAACGCAAGATCCTCAAGGAAGATGCCCGCAGACATGTGGGAATTGGAAAACTCTACTACAACCCAAATATCGGCAGGATCAAAATACTTGAAGCAAAAACAATCCTCCGCGGCCAGGAATATCCAGTCAGGAAAACCGAAATCGAAGACAAAGCGGTTGCGAGCAGCAGCAGCGCCTTTGACGAGATCCGGCAGGTCCTGATCGGCTATCCGAAAGTCGAGATCGGCGCGCAGATTTACCTGAAATTTGAACGCAAGGAAAAGGCCACGGTCCCGGGACTCTACTCGAGCCGCGCGGTTTTCGGAACCGAACCCGTCAAAAAGGCGAGTGTCCGAATTATTTCGTCCATCCCTCTCCGCGTTCGCGTAAGCGATCCAGGGCACGACCTCTCCATCTCGAACGAAAAACGTAACGGTCTTCACGTTGTTCATGCCCGGACTATTCGACCGGTCTACCGAGTTGTCCGCGAAGAGGAACACGGGCGCCTTGACCCCGATGCGAGACCCGGGTTCATCGTCTCAAGCGCGAAGAATTGGTCCGAGCTCGAGAAGCCTCTGGTCCCGGCATGGGAGAAAGTCCTTTCCGAGCCATTGCCTGACAGCTTCCAAAAGATCCTGAACCAAGCAAAATCCAAGCAGACGGATGTCGAGAAATTCAACACCGTTACATCTGAGCTCGCCGCGACCATGACGTACCTCGGTGACTGGAGGACGATTCGCGGCAGATATATTCCGCGACCCCTTTCCAAAATCGCGGAATCCCGGCAGGGCGACTGCAAAGATTTTTCCGCGGCGACGATCGCGATTCTGCGAAAACTCGGTTTCAAGGCATACGCCGCGATCGTGAATCGCGGAAACGATTACCAGTACGAGAAGGCCGACGACTTGCCGCGCCTCTCGCTCTTCAATCACGCAATCGTGCGCGTCTATACGGACAACAGAGACTATTGGATTGATCCGACGAACTTCGTCAGTTTCGCGCAAGGCATCTTTCCGGACATTTCCGGCCGTCGTTCCCTCGTCTATCTCCCGGAACCCAGGCTCGAACAGATTCCGCCGAACTCGTCCGAGAACGGGCAAACGTTCATCGCACGCCAGATCCGCCATGAGGGTGATGCGCGCTTCTCAAACGAGATTTCCGTCCGGTTATCCGGGACGGAAGCTCTTTCGCTTACCGGGGCCGACCTTCGCCAATCAAAGGATTCGTTGCACCATCGCTTGCTGAACACCGTCACCAGTACGAAAAGAGTGCAAGACTGGAAGGTAACGACCGGCGACTTATCATCGCGACTCGTGCAGGACATCAGCTACGGAGTGTCGTTCACGTCGGAGGGAAGCTATCAAACGTCAGCCGGCCATGCACTGGTGCTTCCGGGCAACTTTATTCAGAGCGCCACGGATCTCCGCCTTGAAAACCGCGTGAGCGATCTGTTTCTCGGCCAACCCGAGCTTCTCCGCCGCGAGACCGAGTATGTGAATATCGAGAAAGTCGGAAACGAGTCCCTGGATTGCGAAATCACGAGTCCCTGGCTCGAGGCGAAGCGCAAGCTCACCGAATCCCCACGGGGACTCCTTGTTTCCGACGTAATCGCCCTGAAACGAGCGCTCATTTTCAATTCTGAACTCAAGTCAGCGGAATTCGCGAACGTGAAGCAGGACTTAATGCGGTGTTTCGAGAACGTGTCCGTGATCTATCGGCCAAAGGGCGTCCACCGCGGACTTGCCTCGGAGCTCGAATCATATCAGCGCGACTGGTCGGCAAAGCGAAACCGCTACTGACGATTGCCTATCGTTCACAATGACGGTATGCAAAGACAATGATTCACGAAAATATCCTGAAGGTGATCGGCAATACCCCCATCGTTCGTCTTAACCAGGTCACCGCAGGCTTGCCCGCTCGGTTTCACGCAAAGCTCGAATTCATGAACCCGGGCGGTTCCGTCAAAGACCGAATCGGCCTCGCCATGATCGAGGATGCCGAAACACGGGGCGTTATCAAACCAGGCGGAACGATCATCGAAGCGACGAGTGGCAACACCGGCGTCGGCCTCGCGCTCGCCGCGGCCATTAAAGGTTACAAATGTGTTTTCGTACTTCCGGACAAGGTTTGCACTGAAAAAGTCCAGAATCTCCGCTCATTCGGCGCTACGGTGGTCATCACTCCTTCTGCCGCGGAGCCCGAGGACCCTCGAAGCCATTATTCCACCGCGCGCCGCCTTGCCCGGGAGACGGAGAACGCCGTTTATCTGAATCAGTATGACAATCTCTCCAACCGCGAAGTCCACTACAGGACGACCGGGCCCGAGATCCTGAAGCAGATGCCGGAAATCGACGTCCTGGTCGGCGGAATGGGGACGGGGGGCACGATCTGCGGAACCGCTCGTTACCTGAAAGAAAGGAAATCCTCCGTTCAAGTCATTGTCGTCGACCCGATCGGCTCGATCATCTACGACCACTTCAAGAGCGGTAAACACGGCCCGGCGCGTCCCTACAAGATGGAAGGAATCGGAGAGGATTTCATAACGAAGAATTTCGACTTTTCGCTCGTCGATGAAGTCGTGCAGATCGAAGACAAGGAATCATTCCTGATGACTCGCGCGCTGCTCACGAAGGAAGGAATTTACTGCGGACTTTCGTCCGGAGCGGGCGTGGTAGGCGCCGTGAAATGGGCGCGATCACAAGGGGAGAAGGTCCAGGGCAAGAACATCCTGGTCATCCTGCCCGACAGCGGAAACAGGTATCAATCGAAAGTCTTCAACGACGGTTGGATGTACGAAGCCGGTTTTCTCGACCAACCGGCTCCCGATCACCTCGAAAACGCGGAGAAACGCTCATGAAAAAAGCGCAAACTTACAAATTCGGAACGATGGCTATCCATGCCGGGCAGGACCCCGACCCCCAAACAGGGGCCGTGATGACGCCGATTTACCAGACCAGTACCTATGCCCAATTCTCCCCCGGCAAACACCGCGGTTACGAGTACTCCCGGACGGATAACCCAACCCGCACCGCTTACCAGGCTTGTGTCGCCGCCCTCGAAGGAGCGAAACACGCGCTCGCTTTTTCGTCCGGGCTCGCGACGATCGACGCGATACTGCACACGCTGACGAGCGGCGATCATGTCATCTGCTCAGACGATGTATACGGCGGAACCTTCAGAATCTTCGACAAAGTCTTCAGGAACCACGGCCTCGAGTTCTCATACGTCGATCTTTCGGACCTGAAAAACGCGGAAGCCGCGTTTCGGCCGACCACGAAACTCGTCTGGATCGAGACCCCAACCAACCCCATGCTCAAAGTGCTCGATATTGCCGCGATCAGCGCCATCGCCAAGGCGAAGAACGCGACTTCGGTGGTCGACAACACTTTCATGAGCCCCTATTTCCAACAACCGCTTCAACTCGGCGCCGACCTAGTCATGCACAGCATCACCAAATACATGAACGGTCACAGCGACGTTATCGGCGGAATCCTCGCGACGAACGACACTCCGCTTTGGGAGCGCATTAAATTCTTCCAAAACGCCGTGGGTGCCGTTCCAGGGCCGATGGATTGCTTTCTCGTCATGCGTGGCCTGAAGACGCTTCATGTTCGCATGGAACGACACGCGCAGAACGCGATCGAAATCGCGCGCTATCTCGAAAAGCACCCGCAGGTCGACCGCGTGATCTACCCAGGGCTTGAGTCCCACCCGCAATATGCCCTCGCACGCAAACAGATGAGCGGCTTTGGCGGCATGATCACGTTCTTCATCAAGGGCGGCGTGAATGAAGCGCGCGCCTTTCTCGAGAAGGTCCGTGTTTTCTCCTTGGCCGAAAGTCTCGGCGGAGTCGAATCGCTCATCGAGCATCCCGCGATCATGACGCACGCGAGTGTCCCCTCCGAAACCCGAAAAGCTCTCGGGATTCATGACAACCTGATCCGAATCAGTGTCGGTATCGAGGATATCGCCGATCTTAAGGCTGATCTCGCGCAGGCGCTTGGGTAGGCGCGAGTCGCATCAGCCGGGAGTCGAGATCGAAGATGGCGGCAGTGCAATCCTGAGAGGGCATATCGTCCTCTTCGGTGAACTTTGATTTGATCCGAAAAGTGAGCTCATTCACCGCTTCGACCGCCTCGCGCTCACGGTACCCGTTGAGAAGCTCCAAGGCCGCGATGCTCCCGCCGGCTCCCTCGACGAATCCATCCGAAAGCAGGGCCAGACGCCCCCCGGGGCCGAGAACTGTTTCGAGCTGCCCTTCGATTTCGTGCTCACTGGCCCGGGAGATGGACTCGCCACTTGAGGGCAAAGCCTGAAAGAGACCCTGAGGTGGTGCGTAAAACGCACAGGAGCTCCCGAAGTTGACATACCTGAGAACGTAATCCTTGCGGGAAACCACGCCGTAAAAGAGTGAAAGTCGGTCCTTTTCACTTAACGTGAGCAGAAGTTCCTGCCGTATCTTCCGGACCGTCTCGAGGCTCGAACGCGCCTCATCCGACGAGAGTTTCATCGCAACCCGCATCAACACCGAAAGAACGGCGCTGGAAAGGCCGTAACTCGAGGAATCCGAGAGGACCATTGAAATCACGTTTTTGTCGGTCGACTCGGCGAGATCAAAATGGTCCCCGCCGGCGCGCATTCCGGCTAAATAGCGGCTCGTTACCTTAAAACCCTTAATATCCGGAAAACGAATCGGGAGTTTGCCTCGCTGCAAGCGTTCCGCGAGCTGAACATCGTCCTTAAGACGCGTCAGGAGTTCTGAAAACGACGCATTCAGCCTGGATACTTCGTCCCACATCAGAATCTGCTGATAACGAAAAATCTTACTGATGACCTCAGCGGGCCGGAACGGCCGCACGAGTACGTCGTCAAATTTTCCATCGCCGAAGGCCGAGGGCACCGGCACACCTTCCGGCAGGATCAGAAAAACCGCGCGGCCGGCACGATCAATACTGTCCAAAGCCGATATCGGAACCTGAGAATCCAAAAAGAGAATCTGACCATATTGAGCCGGGTCCTTGCATCGCGAAGCGGCTGTCACCGTAACTTCCGCCACTCCGCTAGCAGCGGCCGTAAGTTCCTGAACCAAAGCCTCTTCGGTCCGCGCATCATTCGCCAAAACAGTGAGGTGGAACATCGCAAACATCTCCTAGCTGTTGAATTTCGCCGATTTAAAACGCCCGCACCTGGTACTGAAGCATATAACGAACGTCTCGCAACGAATGATACCCTATCCCGAGTTCTTCACTGTACCAGCTCAATGCGAATTCACCGCCCTTGCGTTTCAGCCCGATTCCTGCCGAAGGATAACCGCTCCCCCAACCTCCGCGAAGATAGAAATGATCCTTCAGCGAAAGCTCCGCACCGAAGACCGCCCGTCCGAGAGCGCTCACTTTGGACTGGTTGAAAATGTCCCGGTACTCCAAAACAAAATTGAAGTAGCTGCCTCCGCCCACTTTGGGCTGAATACTGAATGAGGCATCATAGCTTGCCGGCTCATTCGCCGGCGCACCGATCGAATTTCTCGCGAGCGGCAGCAGGCTGAAGGTTCCAAAGCGCACTCCGAAAAGATTACGCCCGACCAGGTTCAAGGATGGAAGATACGCAATGGGCAACGTCAACGAAAAACCCAGATTGTGAGAAATGCCCGAGCCTTGGGCCAAACCCTGGTTGTAGCCAAGAGGTGTATCCGAGGTCAGGACCGTAAAATCACCGCTGGCCTGATTCACCCATTGAAGAGAATAACCCAGTCGAACAATGCCCCCCGCCAGCCGAATTCCCGTCCCAACGGTTGGGACGAATTGGTAAACGCTTCGATAGCGCACGGTACCGTCGCCGTTTGCGACGGCGCCGAGATGACTTTGGAGAAGCACGCCAAAAGCGAATCCCCGCATGTAAGCGCTTGGAATAACGCTAAAGCCAGCGCCCGCGAAGGTCCCGGGGTTTTTCTCAAGCGTTTTCAAATAGCCGCTCAGGCTCGCGACGTTGTAAAAATCGATGTTGAACATTCCCGCGTATCCCGAGTTGGCGTAGAGGCTGAGATTGAGACCTTCAAATTGTGGGTTGCGAATCCTTCCCAGAGTCGCTGGATTATAGAAGAGTCCGGAGGGACCATCGTCACCCAGCGGGAGATAAGCGTCGCTCATCGCGGCGGCGCGAGCTGAAGTATATCGTGATCCTGGAACGATATCCTGACGTGCCCAGGCGCTGCCGGCAAAGAAGCTGCCCAAAGTCCCGAAGATCAGAATCAAGGCACCCATTAAAGAAAACTTAACTGTCACCATGACTTCGTATCGGCAAAAAGAGGGCGAGTTCATAGCTGAATCGACTTTTCCCGACCCGAATACCCAACGATTCTAGTTAGATAAATTTTTTCGGAGTTCCTCGACCCTAAACGTTGAGTACTTCCGAAATTCTGCCGAGAAGTTCTTAGGCTCGAAACAGCCATGAGGAGACCTTTCAAAATGCTTTGGGACAATATCCCGGATTGGGCGCATGCAGTAACCGAGATGTTGCTCCTCGCCCTCAAAGCACGCGACCCGTATACTTCCGGCCATTCGTACCGAGTCGCCCATCAGGCCAAAATGCTCGCAAAAGCGGCCGGCCTCGATGCGAAGGAACAGGAGATGATCGAGTTCGCGAGCCTGTTTCATGATCTCGGAAAAATCGGGACACCCGATAGCGTTCTCCTGAAACCCGGACGCCTGACGCGGGAAGAAGAGGCGATCATGCGCGAACACCCCGTGCGCAGCCACGAAATCATGAGCCCCCTCGCCCACGTGCCTTTTTTTCAAAACACGTTGTCCGGTATTCTTCATCACCACGAACGGATCGACGGTTTAGGATATCCTTCGGGGATAAAAGGTGACGCCATTCCCCTGTCCGCGAGAGTCATCCTCATTGCCGATACCTACGATGCCATGACGACGACCCGCCCTTACCGCAAAGGCCTCTCGAACGAAATCGCCTACTCAGAACTGATCAAATTCGCGGGTCTTCAATTTGACCCCCAATTGGTTCAGATCTTTGTCGAGTGTCACCCGCATTGGGAACCGGTTTCGGAAGATTTGCTCGAGAAAGCGATGCCGTTCGAATTCCGAAAAGCCGCCTGAACGGCGGCTGGCTATATCTGAACTCTTGCGACCGCATCGGCTAGAATCTTGAACTCGATTCTGAAATCCCGAAGCTCAAGACCCTTCCAGGTCGAGAGAATCGGATCGTCGAGTTTCTCGATTTTCTTGAAGTTGTTGGCGATGTTCGTCGCCAGATCAACGATACAGGCGATCTGAAACAGGTTGGCATTACGACTCTTCAGCAAGTGCGGCGAATGATGAAACAAAACGACCTTCTCAAGGGGACGGAATATCTTGAACAGGTAACACACCTGGTTCCCGATTACAGAGTGGTCGACCCCGAACTTCTCCAGTTCAGCGAACTGGCGAACGGGTCGGGGCCACTCTTTTTTCTTCGCATCTTCGTAAAAGGTGATGTAGTCGGGATTCAGAATCGCCAGACAGATCTTGCCGATGTCGTGAATCAAACAGGCTGAAAATACGTACTTCTTAAACCCGAAATCCGGCAGAAGCTTCGCCATTTCCAGGGCGATCTGAGCGCTCCTCAACCCGTGTGCATAGACCGTGTCCAAAAATGCTGCCGCTCGCTTTTTATCCTGGCAAACCACACCGGCGATCATCCCGAGAACATCGAACAGTAATCCGGCGGCGTATGCCGTGTCGGAATACTCGCTCTTGCTGTTGATCAGGATTTCCTCGGTCTTGACCGCGTACTTCAAAACGTCATTCGGAGCGATTTTGAGTTTGCCGTCTTTGTCCCATTCGGCATGTGTGCCCATCACCGAGCGGGAAGCCTGAAGCGCAATAATCAGATTACGAAAATTCTGCATCCCGAGAAGAACAATCGAGCCCTCGATGCTCGGCATCTCCTCGCGTTTCGCCATGCCTTCGATGACCTTTTGGAAAAGATATTCGTAATAGGGATTCCCCTTGATCGCCTGACTGACCTTTTCGGCAGTGACATCGATATTCGAAAAGGCTTCGAGAATCGTCCAGCTCGTCTCGGCCAGCTTGATTTTCGGCGCAATCTTTTCGTGGAAATCGGTGAACAGAGGCGATTCCGCGACTTCTTTCATTCCGGGAATTTCAAAAACACGTTCCTCGATCGGGACCTGGACGAGCTTCTGTTCGACTTCCTTTCGTTCCTCTTCGATTTTGTCCTGCGATTTGAAGCTCACTCCGACCTTCGTCCGCCCTTTTGAAAGGGTGACTCGACTCGAGGGAACTTGCTGTGGTCGTTGGGGATTCTGGCCGCGCAGGGGAATTCCCGGACGGGTGGCGCCTGTCGCCGGAGCCGGCGCCCCCAGCTTAACCGCGGGCTTCTGAGCGGCTGCCGGTTGTGAAGCGCCGCTCGGTGCCTGCTTTGGCGTTGCTGCGGGGCGACTTGCCCCAGATGACGGAGGCGATTGAGGCGGTTTATCTACCGCCATTTGACCCTCATGGGCTGCATAATGAAAAGTCTAAAGATCTTTTTCAGAAACACAAGAAAACATCAAGAACCCGCTCCTTGACACGATGTCATAAAACCGTGCTAAACTTAATACTACTTCGGCAACTTTAGACTGAGAACGGAGGCGGTTTTGAAACTGAAAATGGAAGCGGACGATGACGTCACGATCCTCACCGTTTCCGAATCGGTTGAACTGTCTCATTTCGCCATTCTCAAGGCCGGCCTCAAGAAGCTCTTTTCATCAGAAAAAAAAGTCATCCTCCTGGATCTCAATGCCGCCGAACCAACATGCCTGAAGAAACCCGAAATCGTGCACGAGATCGTGGCCCTACCGAAATGGGCTCAGGATTGCGCCGCCCAAGTCATCGTTATCAGTTCCGTCAGCGAATTGGGAGGAACCCCTACCCGGGACGAGGCAGTAAAAACCCTGAAGTCGCCGATCGGCAGACTGCTCAGTCTGGAGACTCGGCTTCAAGCCCAGGTGAAGATTCTCGAGCAGCAAAAGAATGATATCGTTCAAAAAATCGGCGGGAAAGCCGGCGGACCTGATCCCAAAGTCCTCCGTCGGGAAAATTCCGATCTCAGAAGAGTCATCACCACCCTCGAGGAAAATATCCAACGCTACCTCGCGAAGCGCTCGAATCCGCACGATTCCGGCGCCATGAAGCTGAAGAGCGAGACCTTGAAAGACCTACTCCTGACTATTCTCGAGCAGGAAGGCTCTTTGGCGGTGAAGATGAAATGACAAAGGATCAAAGACCCGCCCCCGCCAAGAAACCCGAAGCTTCGCCTCAAAAAGCGCCAGCAAGTCCCGAAGCCGAAGCCAACGCTCGAATTGCAGAGCTTCAGGCGAAAATCAATCAACTGAAGCAGGACCTTCGGACGAATGCGGGAAGACTTGCCAATCGCGACCCGCTGACGCTCAACAAGCTCCAGACCGAAAACGAACAGATGAAAGTCCGTGTGGCCGCACTAAAAAAAGCTCTTTACGCCCTGCTAGTTGATTACCGAAAACCCAGGCAACCAGACGAGGCCGATTTGAATTACGAGGTCCTTCGCCGTGCTGCTGTTGACTACTTCAAGAAAGCGAACATCGCACAAGAAATATGGAAAAACATCGAATCCTGATCATTGAAGACAATACAGACACCCGCAAATTCCTAGAAGCCATGCTCGGAAAGGAATTTGACGTCATCAGCGCCGAAAACGGCATCATCGGCATCGATTACGCCCGAAATCGCTCCCCCGACCTGATTCTGCTCGATATCATGCTGCCGATTCTAAGCGGCTACGATGCCTGCAGCCTGCTGAAGAAGGACGAAAAAACTAAACGGATACCCATCGTCTTTTTATCCGCGAAAAACAGTGTTCCCGACATCACCCAGGGCCTCAGCGTCGGGGCTGATGATTACATTCCGAAGCCCTTCGATTACAAGGAACTCCTGGCCCGTATCCGCGCGCGGCTGCGCAAAAGCATGGAAACCAGCATCCAGCCCATTCAGCTGGGCGATTTGAAAATCGATCCAGGAAACCGGGAAGTGACGTTTGCCGGGAAAAAGATCCAACTTACGCTGACTGAATTCGACATTCTTCGCTGTCTCGCCTCACGGGCAGGAACGGTAGTTTCCCGCGACGACATCCTGAAGGACGTCTGGCGCGAAGAATCCTCGAAAACAAATGACCGGACGATCGACGTGCATATTCGCGCGCTGCGCAGGAAAATTCCGCCGCTCACGAAGCATGTGATCTCCATCTACGGCGTCGGATACAAATACGAGAAATAAGTCTTATTCCTCTAGCTCCAGCTGGGTATCGATATTGATGATTTTATTTTCCTGAACCGTGATGGGAATATCTTTTTTCATTCCGAGAACGAGATTTCTCAATTTGATGATGTAAGATCCCGCGGGAAGCCGCTCATTCTCAAACGGCGTCTTTTTCACCCATGGTTTCAGGTCGAGCCCTGGAGCCGCTTTTTGCACTACGATCGTCGCCTCGCCATTGGGCGTTGACCGGACCGTCAGGAACCCGAAACTGACCGGATCGAGCTGTATGTCCATGGGAACATCCGTTTGATTGCCGACCTCCTGCGAGGAAATCACGAATTCCCGCCTGAACGACCTGAAGCCAGACCTCTCGATCGAAAGCTCCAGAGCGGAATCCAACGGAACCTGCACAACCGGGTTATTGGGATTAATCGAAATTCCGTTCACCGCGATCGTGCCCCCCCCTCCGCCTGGCGCGATATTGAGATGAAGAAGAACTGCTTTTGCCGCGGCCGGAAGGCGATCTCTTTTTTCGGAGGTCGGAAGAACTGACTCAAAGACGACCGACATGACGCGGTTTTCGCCTTTTTTCAGCGTAATTTCGCGTTCAAACGTCTCAGTGCTCGTCTTTACGGCAATGCGCAGGGGCTTGCCTACGGGCAGTTTTTTCAGGCTTGCCGGAAGTGACCGGGCCATTGTTTCGTTGTTGACCGTGACAACGACCTCCCTGGAATCGCCTTCCAAGACGAGCGTGGCGAGGTTGCCAGCCGTCCCCTGCTCCAGGAGATCCGAAATAACCGGAATTCTGATTCCGATTTCGGGACCAAGAACTGATGCGACGACCACAGCTGCCGCAGCCGTCAAGATCAGGTTCTTGATCCGCCACTTCTGGCCAGAACGAAAGTGACGTTTCTGCGCCGGTACTTGGGCTCTCTTCGCCTCGCGCATTTTCGCAAGTTCGCCCGAGGTCTTGAACGGTGAAGAACCTGGAATGCCCGATTCGATTTTTACGCCACCCCCGACTTCTTCGAAAGCATCGCGCGATCCGGTCGAAATCGGTCCCCGCATTCTGACGGTTGCGGTGTCTTCTTGGGACGGGAGGTAGCCCCGTTCGACGACCGCGGGAGTGGATTCCCGGATCTCAAAGGACAACAACTGTTCAGCCCGGTCATTCAGCTGCTGAATGCGCTTTCTATCATCGACGATTTCAGACTTGAAAAGATCTTTCGCGAAATAGGACAGGTCCGCGGGGTTGAACTCATTTGCGTAGGTATAGAGAAACCGATGTAGCGCCCGCTGAAATTCCTCGGCCGTCTGGTAGCGTTTTTCGCGCTGCTTGGCGAGAGCTTTCAGGACGATGTAATCCAGCTCCTTCGGCACCCTTGAGTTCTGGGTCGAAGGAGGTTTCACATAGGTTTGGCAGCTTTCGATGAGCTTCAGGATGGCTAGATCGTTTTCACCCGCGAAAAGTTTTTTCCCGGCAAGGAGCTCCCAAAGGACTGCTCCAAGCGCGAATATATCGCATCGGGCGTCCAGGGTATCACCGCTGATCTGCTCGGGCGAAAGGTAACTTGGCTTACCCTTGATGACACCTGCGCGCGTGGCTTCGCTGTTCGTTGTCGCTTTAGCGATACCGAAATCAATGACCTTCACGCTTCCATCATAGGAAATCAGCACGTTTTGGGGGCTGATGTCCCGATGAATGATGTTGAGGTGCTGCCCCGTGATTTTGTCTTTAAAACTGTGGGCGTAATGGAGACCACATGCGGCCTGCTCGATAATGTAGGCGGCGTGCTCGATCGGGAAGGGCTGCTTGGCATCGGCCGATCGCGTGATGAATTGTCGGAGATTCCGCCCGTCCACGAACTCCATCGCGATATACGGCTGGTTCATTTCCTCGCCGAAATCGTAAAGCTGGACAATATTGGGGTGATTGAACCCCATGGTGACCTTGATTTCGGATTTGAACATCTGAAGAAATTCGGTGTTCCCGCCGTAGCCCGACTGAATGCGCTTGATCACGATGAGGCGACCGGCAGCATCCGCGGACGCAAAGCGAGCACGGTAGATCTCGGCCATTCCGCCTTGCGCGATCTGGTCGAGCAAAAAATATCTGCCGAATTTCTTAAGAACTTCTTTCCCCATCCGGGTATCTCCCAAGAAACTTTTCGGCTCTGGAATTCAAAAGCTGAAGGATATTTTTCGAATCATTGCGTTAAGTTAAACGCCACGAGATGCCCGCAAGGTCTCGAGAAGCTTGGGTATAAAGCCCCCAAACCCCCCATTCGAGAGTACCACTACGACATCGCCAGTATGACATGCCGCGGCACACCTTGAAACTCCACTTTCAACCGTGTCCATCAGAATGGCAGGCTTTCCAGTCGCCCGCAGATCGTCGACTAACTGCTCACTCGAAAACTGCTCATCCGCGGGAATTTTGCTCTGATCATAGGGGTTTGAAATGAAAATCTGGTCTGCCTCCTGAAAAGCCTGCCCGTACTCCCTCTGAAAGATCTTACGTCGTGATGTGGCACTCCGGGGTTCAAAGACCGCAATCAGTCGGCGCCCAGAATATTTTAGCCGTAGGGCCCGGAGAGTCTCCCGCACAGCGGTCGGATGATGCGCAAAGTCATCAATCACGATCACCCCGCCGACTTCCCCCCTCACTTCTTGCCTGCGTTTCACACCCTGAAACGACGCCAGACCCGCGGCAACCTCCTGAGGAGGCAAACCAAGTTCCCGGCATTCGATCCATACGGCGAGTGCATTCAACACGTTGTGACGACCAGGGATCCTCAGCGAGATCTCGTCTTTGGCAACACCCTGATCCAAAACATCGAATCGCGTCAACTCGCCATCCATCCGAAATCTTCCCGGAGTGAATCGGGCGCCGGATAGAGGATCAGTCCCGTAACTGATCACCGGCACTCTTGCTTTCGTCGCGAGTTCCTGAATCACGGGAAAATCACAACAGGCGATCAAGTGCCCCCCGGGGCGTACCCGCGAAACCAGTCCTTCAAAGGCGCGGATCACGGAAGCGAAGTCCGGGTAAATGTCGGCATGGTCGTATTCCACGGAAGTCAGGATGGCGTGGTCGGGGAGGTAGTGATTGAACTTCGGAACCTTATCCCAAAAAGCCGTGTCGTATTCATCCCCTTCGAGCACGAACAATTTCCCGTGCGCGAGATCCGAAACATGAAAACTGAACGGCAAATCCTTCGAAACACCTCCGATAAAATAGCTTGGGTCCTGGCCGCACCCCGCGAGGACATGCGCCAGCATCGAGGACGTCGTTGTTTTTCCGTGCGTGCCCGAAACGACCAGGTTGCGCGTCAAGGGCAGAAGGAGCTGTTCCATGGCTTCCGGAAGAGACGTATAGGCGTAGCCTCCATCGATCGCGGCACGCGCTTCAGGATTGACCCTGGGGATGACGTTTCCGATGACAACCAGATCCGGACGAAACTTCATCTCGAGAATATTTTCCGGCTTGTACCCAAGATACAGCTGAACGCCGGCCTCGCTCAGCACGTCACTCATCGGAGGATAGACGTTCTGGTCGCTCCCACTCACTTCAATACCTCTGCGCTTCAGGTAGGCGGCAAAGGCACCCATCAAGGTCCCGCATACGCCGATAATGTGAACTCGTTTGATGGTGTCGAAATTTGGAAGTTTTCTAGGGTCTGCCATTTCTTCAGTTTGGCTTAAACCAAAGGCCTGAGTCAAAGCTATTTCAGCGCAAGGATCTCCTGAACGAGAACCTCATGAAAGCGCGGCCGAAAGGCTCTGATTTTAATATTTTCGCGCGTCGGGTGAACACGATTTGTGAGTAGCGCGATGGCGAGGCCCCGCTCCGGATCTATCCACAGCGAGGTACCGGTAAATCCCAAATGGCCGACTGAACGGTCTGACAGTCCGCGTGCAGAGGTTTCTACCGCACCTGGAGTGTCCCAGCCGAGCGTTCGTAAACAACCAGCCGGCGAACTTACTCTGGACCAGGCTGCACGCCGAGTCTCACTGCTGAGAAAGCCGGTCATAAGCGACCTGGCAAATTGAAGCAAGTCTCGGATTTTCGCGAAAGCGCCTGCGTGCCCGCCGTATCCTCCCATCGCCCAGCAGTTATCATCGTGAACTTGGCCCTGAATCGCCCCCCTCCAAGGGCAATTCTCCGTCGCTGCAACCTGCTCAAGAACAGCTGATTCAGCGCGCCGATTGACCCTTCGATAAAAGGCATCGCGAACCCCCATCGGATCCCAGACGAATTTCCTGACTGCTTGATCCAAAGGCATCCCCGTGACCTGTTCGAGCGCAAAACCAAGCAACAAAAACGAAAGATCCGAATAAACCGCGCGCTCACCGGGGCTCGCGCCCGGAGGAACGGAAAAAACAAGCTCTCTCATCGCGCTTTGCCGCTCGCGAATGGAAACGCGGTACAGCTCACGCGGGGTGAATCGTGAGCGCAGCTTCTCCCAAAAGGGTTCCCAAGCCGGCAGTCCAGCCGTGTGAGAAAGCAAATGCCTCAATTCTATTCCGGAATGCGGATATTCGGGGAGAATACTACGAAGAGGGGTATCCCATGAAATCCAACCTCGGTCGACAAGTACGGCAGCCAGAGTGGCTGTTGCGAAAACCTTGGTAACGGATGAGAGATCAAAAAACGTCTCCACATCGATCGGGGCTCCGCCGACGCGCCGAACTCCGAGCCCCAGTGCTCTGATCCTATTTTTCTGCCGGAAATCCCAGTAGCCCGCGACGATTCCAGGAGCAGTGCCCTCCGACAACCCGGCGCGCAACATTTCATGCGTTTTGGGAAATTCAGAAAAAGCGAGTTCATCTAGAATCAAATCTCTTGAGTCATCCATGATGTGAGTACCGAAAAGGTCCTTTCACTTTCTCTTTCCGTACACACGCGGTCAAGACAACTCGAAATTTGTTCGAGATGAATCACGATATTCCGCGGCAACCCTCAAGCGCCGAAGAACACCACGCACAGCAATATTGAAACAGCAAAAAGCGCCGACATCTCCACCATAAATTGAAGCCTCCGAACGTCCTATAAGCAAACGGAATGCCGAGCTGATCGAAAAATATCCTAGCAATCTCGCCACTTAACGCGTGGTGTCAAAGTGACCGACTAAAATAGTATGAAAAAAAGAAAGGGCCGAGACAAAAATTGGAAATCGCGCCGCCAATCTCGTGATAAGAAAAGGAAAGAAAACCCAATACCCACGACCGCGCATGGAGAATGAATATGTCGGCTTCCATTTACCCGATGTCCCCAAGCTCAATATTCAACGAACTCGTCGCCAAGACACTCCCCTTTGTGCCGAAGCCGATCGTTCGCTGGGCTTCAAAGCCCTATGTCGCGGGCGAATTGATCGACGACGCCGCAAACATGGTCAGACAGCTGAATGCGCAAGGCGTTGTTGCCACCATTGATTGCCTCGGCGAATTCGTCACTCAACGCAGCCAGGCTGTTGAAGCAACGCAGATGAGCCATTCCATTCTCGAAGCGATTCAAAAGAGTTCGTTGAAATCGGGGCTTTCCGTCAAACTTACGTCCCTCGGGTTGGATATCGATGACGAGTTCTGTTACGCGAACGTACGTTCATTGGTGGAGAGAGCGCGCGAAATTGACCGCTTTGTCCGAATCGACATGGAGAACTCGCCTTACACCACTCGCACTCTCAACCTTTATCGGCGCCTCAAAAACGAAAAGCTCGACAATCTCGGTGTCGTTATTCAGGCGTATATGCGCCGAAGCGAGGATGACATCCGCTCATTGACTCCGTTTAAAACCCCGGTCCGGCTCTGCAAAGGTATCTATCGCGAGGATGAGTCCATCGCGTTCAAGGGCCGCACGGAGGTGCAAGAGAACTTCAAGAAGCTTCTCGTGATCCTTTTTGAAAGCGGCATGCACGCGGCGATAGCGACGCACGACGATGTTCTGCTCGACTTCGCGCGAGAGCACATTGCGAAGCACTCGATCGACAAAAGCCGTTATGAGTTTCAGATGCTCTTGGGAGTTCGAGAACAGAAACGCGCTGAAATCGTCAGGGAAGGTCATCGTGTGCGCGTTTACGTTCCGTTCGGCAAAGACTGGTACGGCTATTCGCTCCGCCGGCTAAAAGAAAACCCGGAAGTTGCCGGACACATTATACGCGCGTTCTTCCGGGGAGAATGACCCACGCGCGGTTTTCGCGCGCGGCACTACCACATCAGCGTAGTGTATGTTTCCGCGATGATTTTAGGCTGGTCGCTTTCTTCGGCAAT
This sequence comes from Bdellovibrionales bacterium RIFOXYD1_FULL_55_31, assembly GCA_001770175.1. Taxonomy (GTDB): domain Bacteria; phylum Bdellovibrionota; class UBA1018; order UBA1018; family UBA1018; genus XYD1-FULL-55-31. The sequence continues at coordinate 29,187 of MEQK01000210.1, forward strand.
ATAGAGGATTTTGGTTCCGCGTGACCGATGTCCCCATGCGCCGTTCTTGAGCTTGGATCGGTAATTTTGCGTGAAGGTGATCATCGAATATTTCGGGTGAACGTAATACCGCACGTCTTCGGGACGGACTTCGATATTCGAGTACCGCCGATTAAGCCCGGCCTTATATGCCTTCCATGCGGATTTCTGCTTTCCCTGGGCCGAAAAGTCCGAATGATAGTGATCGATGTAACGGTCGATATCCTTCGTTTCCCACGTTTTCACCCAGGTCGTGAAAAATTTCTTGAGATTTTCATCCTGCCCAGGCTTCAGATACTGGTCCGTCAGCTCGGAAAAAACGAGGATGGGCGTGAGCCCCAATCGGATATGAGGTTCGATTTCCTTGATCTCCTGATTCTCGACGACAATGCAGCCTTCGCTGTCGTAATTTTTCTTAAGCCGCGCCGGCTCGTTCGTCGCGTGGAGCATGATGTTCGAACCCGTATGCCCGGCAAGCTGGTCGAACGTATTCGGGAAATTCATGTAAAACGCCATCACTCCGAATTTGGGTTTCAGCGCTGGCGGCGCAGAACGTGAAGAAAACGTGTAGATCCCCTCCGGGGTTTTCAGGTCGCCTTCGTCCTGTTTGTCCCCGGTCACCTGTCCCAGGGTAACATGGTACGTTTTGAGCACCTTGTAAGCACCGTCCAAATACTCCGCCAGGTGTAGAGTGTTTGTCTTCTTATCGACCAGAATTGCCGTTGTCCGACGAAGTTTCTGCTCAGCGGCGCCTGAATTCGCGATTGGAACCAACAAAGCCACGATGAACAACGGGAAAACAAAAGCACTCAAAGGTCGGACTCGCATTGCTGCAATTTTAAAGAGGACCGAATCGCGAGTCAAGCAACGTTGAGCGAACTGCTAGATTGGCTGCTTTTCGTTCAGCGCTTTCATCCGAAAGGACCAAACCCTTCCCAAAGCTTCCAACACAATTTTTCGGCTCATTTTGGATTTTCCGACCTTCCGATCCTCAAACACGATCGGGAATTCTGTCCATCGGAATCCCTTACGAAAGGCACGGTACTTCAATTCGATCTGAAAGGAATAGCCGTCCGATCGAAGAGTTGAAAGATCGGCCGCCTCAAGAACAGCTCGATGCCAGCCGTTAAATCCGCCCGTGAAATCCCGTATCGGAGCCGAAAGAATGATCCGGGAATAAAGACTCCCGCCACGACTCAAAATTTTGCGACCCAATCCCCAATTCACGGTTCCACCGCCGGGAACATATCGCGAGCCGATCACGAAATCGTACTCGGTCAAGAGTTCGAGCATCCTCGGCAGATATTTCGGATCATGTGAAAAATCGGCGTCCATCTCGATAAGAGCATCGAATCCCTGTTCGAGTCCCCACCTGAAACCAGCCACATAGGCGGTTCCGAGTCCCATTTTCTTGGGACGATGAAGAACGTGTATCCGCCCGTTTTGCGCGGCCAAGGAATCAGCAAGCTTTCCCGTCCCGTCCGGCGAACCATCGTCGACAACGAGAAGGTGCGTTTCCTGCGGCGTGGCGCAAAGAGCTGCCTCCAAAAGAGACTGAAGATTCTCAATCTCGTTATACGTAGGTACGATAATCAGGGAACGCATTTAAAACGGAATGTCGTCTTCTGTGAACGAACCGGCCCCCGGCGCCCCTGCCTGGCTCGAGTTCATGTCCATATGAGATTGAGGCATCTGCGGCATCTGAGCAACACGGTCGCCAGCGCCCGCGGAAGGCCCGCCGAGGAACTGAACTGTCTGAGCCTGAATCTCCGTCGTATATTTCGTTTGATTGTCTTTATCCTGCCACTGCCGAGTCTGCAGCCGTCCTTCGACATAGACCTGCCGACCCTTCGCCAGATACTGATTGCAAAGCTCAGCGAGCTTGCCCCAAACGACGACCTTGTGCCACTCCGTGCGCTCCTGCTTCTGGCCCGATTTATCGGTCCAGCTCTCATTCGTCGCGACACTGAAATTTGCAACGGCCGCCCCTGACGGAGTATACCGAACCTCAGGATTTTGCCCCAATCGCCCCACCAAAATCACTTTATTGACTGACATGAGGCCACGATTACCGTCTGTGTACCGTGGCGTCAAGCTTTATGGCGACGCTTCGGTGTCGGAGGATTCTGATTCGGTTTCAGGGATCACGGGACCCACATTCCCGGCCTCAACCTTTGCAACTGGCTTATTCTTTTCAGGAAACGGAATACCGTGTTCCTCAAACCGCTTTCTCCAATGTGATTCGACCTCACGTCGGGCCCGTTTCACATCAACAAGATAGAGAAAGGGGTCAAACCCGCAGTAATGACAGAGTAAGGCCGCCCGAAATTGAAGTCGATATACTACTTCGAAAACAGCCCAAAGGGGAACAATTGCGACGCCCCCCTTCCAGCCAAACCAGTTCCAACCCGCAAGAACGAAAAACGCCGTTGCCAGGACAATCTGAAGAACGTGTTTGCCGCCCGGCCGGGAATGCAGCGGGACCTTACGCGGAGACTTGCAAAGCGGGCAATAAAACGAGTAGCTCTTCGCCTTGTTTTCGCGCCAGATCGATTTGGGGGATACTCGAGAAATATCGTAGCTTTTTTGAGGGTCCATCCATTGACCTCTTCATCTCAAGTGTAGCATAAGGAACGTTTACATGCAGAAACAACAACAGACAAAACTGATTACCTTTCCGGCCGCATGGACCTGGCTTATGGACGAAGCCGTGACACAGCTTGTCAAGACCCATTACAGCCCACGTGAGAGCTGGAAAAACAAGCCCTTCGGCAAAGAGGATGCGCGGTTTTTCTTCAAAGGCATCGAAGAACTTTCAGAGTTTTTTACTGAAGAACGCCCGAAAGGAATGCCGGCTTATTTTCAGCATCCAAAATTTCGTTCCGCCTATATCCTGTATTTTTTGCCACTTCAGGCGGCCAAATTCATTTCCCTTTTCCAGATGCATGCTTCAGCATTCGAGGCGGCATGGGAACACGCCAAAAAATCGGGCGTGCTCAGAATCGCTGACCTCGGATCTGGTCCCGGAACGGCCTCTCTAGCGGCTCTCCTGATGTTTTTGGAACGATCGACGCGTACAGGCGAAGAGATACCGAAGATCGTTTTGGAATGGATTGATACGAACCGGAATTCACTTGAAGACGGGCGGGTGCTCGTTGAGCAGCTGAGCGAGAGCTTTTCGCGTCTCAGAAATCGTGTTGAAATAAGAACGCACGTCGCTCCCTGGTGGAAAGCCCCCCTATTGATCGAAGGCAAGACGTCCCTTCTGCTCCTTGGACACGTTCTCAACGAGTCCAGCGGTCCTTCGCCTTTACGAGAAGACGATCGCGCAAACTGGATTGACCTTTGGTCGGGCCTTTTCGCAATGGCCGAAGGGGGCGGAACGCTGATCGTCGACCTCGCTGCCCGCCGAACGTCTCAGCTACTTTCCCGTTTCAGGGACGAATGGATCAGCTCGCGAATTTTCGAAAATGACCGTCGCATCTGGGGCCCCTGCCTTCATGCCAAAGCCTGTCCCCTGGCCGACGGTCGCGACTGGTGCCATTTCTCAGTGCCAACTGAAATTCCTGGAATGTGGTTCCGCGAATTTTCGAAAGGACTTGGATCGGAACGGCAGTGGCTTAAGTTCTCGTATCTCTGGATTGCCTCGAAGGACTTCCCAGCTCCTTCTCCGGATTCCCGCGCACGTCGCGTGATCAGCGATCCACTCGGAAAGGGAAAAACCGCCGACATACTGATTTGTGAACCCGAAAAACCCGGTCGCATCAGAACTAAACCGCAAGGCGCCGCTCCGATTTATCGAGGTGAGATCATTCGCGTTCCGAAAAAGTGATCCGGCTGGCTCCCTTGCGGGAGCCAGCGGTCTATAGGTGGGCAAATGTGGAAAATGCTGACCAGTACCGAGCAAATTTTGATGACCCCTGCCGCCCCTCCACTCACGTTCTGCTGTGCTATCGCAACCAGTGGTCTTGTCAGCACGTTATTGCACCGGGCGTGCCATTTTTTATCTTTCGCCCATGAACACGGTAATCACGTTCACTGATTGGGGATTCCAAATTTCTAGCTAAACACCCCGAAACGCGCTCCAGGAGCGGCTTGCAAAGTCTACATACCATCATCGGCAAACTCTGCCCAAAACGAACCACGATCTCAGGTGCGCGATTTTCTTTTAGAAAATTTTTTTAATTTTTCTTTCGGTTCTCAAGGATTTTCTAGCTAAAACAAGCCAAGTTCATCGAAAACAAGTTCAAAAGTTCCCGATAGATCGTAAACGTGCGCAAACCTCCGAAAACGCAATGTGAGACTCATTGCAAAAAGCCCAAAACCGATGGTGACAAAGCGAGTCCAGTGCCACCTCTCTCTACGGCCGAGTGAATTTATCAAACGTTCGGGGATTTCCGAAAGAGCGCGGCCCAGAAGCCGTCCCCATGAGGCTCATCCTGAGGGCAAAGAAACCACTCGTGAATGGGCTTACCCATATGAGCGGTTTCGATTGCCTCCGGCCCCTCTTCTTTCAGAATCGAACAAACGGAATATACGAGATATCCGCCTTCGCGCACACGTTCCCAGCCCGTATGCAGCAACTCGCGTTGAGACCAGATCAACGCGGCCAGTTCCTTTTCCTGGCGCAGCCAACGAATGTCCGGATGACGACGAATAATGCCTGTCCCGCTGCAAGGCGCATCTACCCAGACCAGATCAAAAACGTCTTTGGCCAACCCCGACGACGGGACAATACGAATTCCCGGGCCAACGCGCCGAACGGTGTTCGCGAGCAGTTCAATGCGCGGACCGTCGAGGTCGGATGCCGTGACGTCAAATCCCTTCCAGCTCATTCCAACTGATTTGCCCCCCGGAGCGGCGCAAAGATCCAACGCGGTTTTGGATGCTCCGATCAACTTCACTTTTTCGGTGACATCCTCGATCAAACGCTGACTCGAAATATCCTGGATAATGAATTCCCCTTCGCCGAAACCCAGCTTGTCCTGAATCGCTCCGGACTCCTTCACTCGCCAGGCACCAGCTACCGGACCAGGCTCTCCCCATTCGGGAACCCAATCACCGCGTTTAGCGCGCGCCCAGACCACGGGACGCTCCAGAGAGGCTAAAGCATAGGCCCTCGCCCACTCCAATCCATACTGATTCACCAGCCGCTTCCAGAGCCATTCAGGCATGCTGGCCCATTGCGCGGCGTCGGACAAAGAGGCATTCGAAGCTAGCGGCAGATTTCGCCATTCAACCGCGTGATCAGCGATTTTTCTTAGCAGCGCATTGGCGAATCCCGCCGGCGCGGCCCCCTCTCTGCTTTTAATCTCGTTCACCGTTTCAGAAACAACCGCGCCAGGCGACGTGCGTTCCTGCGCAATCAGCTGATAAGCGGCTATGAGCAGAACCTTGCGAAGCCACCCCGAAGGTTTCTTTTTAAGAGAATTCGCGTCGATGACAAAGTCAAGGCGACCCTTCCATCGGAGCGTGCCCGAACAGACCTCCTGGAGCCAAGAACGCTGCCCCGAGGGCACTTCCCCCATCACCGCCGCTAGAGCCCGATCGAGTGGCTCCTTGTCGCTCAGAACGCGTGTCAGAACACGTACGGCAAGCGCGCGTGGCACCATTTAACGAGCGCCGTTCCAAAGCCAATAAATCCCTGGCGAAACTCTTGAGGTCCTTTCCCCAACATCTCCCCAGGGATGCAGAAGCTTCTCAATGGCTCCCGCGAGCCTGCCGAGCGGCGAAGCAAAACTCTCGAACGAGGCCTCGGAGTCCTCATCGTGAGGATCTCCGAAGAGGAAATCGAAAAGTCGCCGTTTGCTGCGGTCCATGTGCACGACGCGGGGCTTACCCTCGATTTTGGCCATCTTTCCGGCTTCGTTGATCGCATCCTGAACAGTACCCAATTCATCCACCAGCTTCAGTGCTTTAGCCTGGCTACCCGACATAACACGCCCATCCGCGATAGCATTGACCTGCGCAGGGCTGAGTTTCCGTCCGGCTGCGACAGCCTGTTTGAATTGCCCGAGGACATCCTCGATCATGGCCTGAAGAAGTTGTTTTTCTTCCGCGGTCAGCTCGCGATATTCCGCACCAGCTCCCTTAAACTTCCCCGTCTTCAGGGCATAACGATGGATTTTTGCCCAGTCATAGAGCTTCCCGAGATCCAGAAATTCCATAATGACGCCAATCGAACCAGTAATAGTGCCGGGATTCGCAAACACCTTCTTCGCGCCGCACGAAATGTAGAACGCACCGCTTGCGGCCACTGACCCCATCGAAACGACAAGCGGCTTCTTGAATTTTTTCACAGCCTCAAAAATTTCCTGGGAGGGCGCAACCGCCCCTCCGGGGGAGTTCAGACGCAAGACCACAGCCCTGATCGAATTCTCATCTTCGGCGGCTTCAAGTCGGGCCAAGGTTTTCTTGGAATCGAGAATAACCCCGTTGAGTTCGATGACCGCGACCGTTCCTGATCCGAAGATAGCCGAACGTCCGGCGCCTCCCCCGGGCGCTTTGCTCAGGAACAACACCCCCGAAACAATGAGAAAGAATGCGAAAAAAACTCCCGAAAGAATCAGCACCAGCGCCAAAGGGCTCAAAGAACGTTTCATATCGGGAATCATCCCTTATTCCTTGTTC
>MEQK01000210.1:35844-47266 GCA_001770175.1 Bdellovibrionales bacterium RIFOXYD1_FULL_55_31
AACGTTTCATATCGGGAATCATCCCTTATTCCTTGTTCAGAGACAAGTAGGGAGACGGCTGCAGATGAACCTAAAAAAAAGCTCGTGACCCGCGAACGACGGTCGCGCGTTGTCACGAGCCTTTCATATCAATGATATTAGCCGTTTTCGTCTTCTTTGCCTTTGTTCAAAGCAGCCTTGAGCTTGTCACCCAGGATGTCGCCCATCGAGGTCTTCTTCGAACGCTCACCTACGTAAGCATCGTAGTTAGCGCGTTCTTCAGTGCGACCCAGCTGCTTGATCGAAAGACCGATTCGACGTTCCTTCGGCTCAATCGAGAGAATCTCAGCCCGGACCTTGTCGCCAACTTTCAGCGCGTCCGAGGGTTTCTCAATTCGGTGATCCGCGATCTCGCTGACATAAACAAGGCCTTCAACGCCTTCTTCGATTTCAACGAAAGCTCCGAAATCGGTCAGTTTGGTCACGAGGCCATCAATCGCTTGCCCCTGACGATAGCGAGCCTTGATGTTATCCCAAGGATCTCTCTCGAGCTGCTTGACGCCGAGCGAGAATTTCTCGTTCGCCTTGTCGATTCCAAGCACCACGGCGCGGAGCTTGTCACCTTTTTTGTACTTCTCTGAAGGATGAGCGAACTTCTTGGTCCACGCAATATCGCTGATATGGACAAGACCATCGATTCCCATTCCGATATCAATAAAGACGCCAAAGTCAGTAACTGATTTGACTTCGCCTTCTTCAATAATGGTTCCGACCGGGAACTTGACTTCAAGTTCATCCCACGGATTCTGCTGAAGCTGCTTCAGTCCGAGGCTGATCCGTTTGTTTTTCGGATCGACTTCAAGAACTTTACATTCAACTTCGTCGCCGACGTTGATGAGCTTCGAAGGATGCTTCACGCGCTCGGTCCACGACATTTCGGAAACGTGGATGAGCCCTTCGATGCCGTCCTCGAGTTCCACGAATGCGCCATAGTCTTTCACGCTGACCACTTTACCTTTGACCTTCACGCCAACCGGAAACTTATACTCGACATCGTCCCACGGATTTGGCGAGACCTGCTTCAACCCTAACGAGACTCGCTCTTTTTCGCGGTCGTACTTCAGGATTTTCACCTTGATCTCGTCGCCTACGGCGAAAAGTTCGCTCGGATGCTTGATCCGGCCCCAAGACATGTCGGTAATGTGTAACAAACCGTCCATACCGCCCAAATCGATGAAGGCGCCATATTCAGTGATGTTTTTCACAGTGCCGCTGACGATCATTCCTTCCTGGAGGGTCGACAGTGTTTCAGCCCGCTGCAGCTCGCGTTCCTGCGCGACGACCGCACGGCGCGAGAGTACAATATTGCCGCGTTTTTTATTGAACTTGATGATCTTGAATTTGAGCTTCTTGCCCAGGAACTTGTCCAGGTTCTTGACCGGCTTCGTATCGATCTGGCTGCCGGGCAGGAACGCCTTGACGCCAATATCAACAGACAATCCACCTTTCACCTTGGCGATGACGGTACCCTCGACGAGCTGGTCCTTTTCACAGGCGTGGGAAATCTCATCCCAGGCTCTGATGATTTCGGCTTTGTCCTTCGAAAGCAACATGAACCCGTTTTCGAGCTCCATCCGCTCGAGATAGACACTCACGACGTCCCCGACAGCTACGTGGGCGACTCCATGCGCATCTTTGAATTCCTGAATCGGCACCAGGCCTTCACATTTGTATCCGATATCGACAGTCGCATATTCAGAGCCGACTGCCACGACTGTTCCGTCAACGACTTCCCCTTCCTTGATTTCCTGCTGTCGTTGGGAAGCTTCGAAAAGCTCCGCGAAATTTTCTTCGCTTTGATCCGGGGATTCAATGGACTCTTCGGTTCCCGAAAAAGACGAGAACTCATCCATCCAGCTCTGATTTTGAGGACGCGGCTGAGGCTTCTTGGTCATCTCAGCCTCAGTGGTTTGTTTCACTACCATAATAAATATAAAGGCCTTTCTTTACTCAGGGACGGCGCTCAGTACCGCAAAGCAGCACAGGCGAACGCTCGCCCATCGGTCAATAACCGCGAGTCAGTAAGATATAGAGAGATAACCCTCCTTTGTCAAAGCGAAAACCCTCCTTTTAGCTGACGGATTCGGCATTCACATTGCAACTTTCGGCTGGTCGAACCGAGCCCGGCCTGAACCGGGGAAGTAAGGGGGGCCCATCCTATGAAATCGTCAACTGCTCGTAAACATGCACCCAAGCAGAAAACCCGTCGCCCGAACCGAGGCAACGAACAACGCCTTGAAAGAAGGCCGAAAAAGCACAAACCGCAAACGGAAATGATGACTCATTCCATTCCAAAAGGACAGGCCATTCCGAAAACGGAGGCGCCCAGCCCAGCCCACCTCGAACTCTTCCAAAAAGAAGATTGCCGCAATAGCCACGCCGTTCGGACCGCCCTGACCGATCTGGGCCTCGACTATGTGGCGCATAGTGTTCCTGACGGAGACGTCCAAAAGCATGAAAACCTCGTTCAGAAAGGGGGGAAAGACCAGATCCCGTTCCTGATCGATCATAAAACCGGGATGAAGCTTTACGAAAGCGACTCGATCATAAACTATCTCGAACGAAGGTACGGCAAACCGGTCAAAAACAGCATTGTTCAGAACAGACCAATCGCAAGCCGCATTTCGTGGGCCATGCGCCGGCCGTTGGATCAGGCGCGCAAGTTGCGACGTGATTTCATGATTTCATGGCGCGATTCGTTCGAAACGCTCCGCGGCTCGACTCGTCTCCTGCAGAGCTCGTTCAGAACCAGAGTTCAGGGATTCCCTCTTCGCCGAAGGGCTCGTTCATAGAGTTCGAGGGTTTTACGGACGCGCGTCACCCGGTCGTAATTTCGTAATACGTGACCTCTCGCCTTCTGCCCCATCCGTACTCTCTCCTCCGGGTTGTCGAGAAGATAGCGCAATCTCCGTTGCAAATCGAAAGCGTCGTCGGGCCGGATGAGAAGGCCAAACTCCTCGTTAGCTCCGACGATTTCCTGAGCGCTTCCTCCCGTGGAAATCACGACAGGTCGTTCCATAGCCATCGCCTCGATGGCCACGAGACCGAACGTTTCCTGTCTCGAAGGCATGACAAAGATGTCTAAACCGCTCATCACTTCGGGGACATTTTCCTGGTAGCCGGCGAATGTCACGTATTCTTCCATCCTGAACTGCGCGACCATTTCCTTCAACGACTCCAGATGTGAATTGACGCTGCCCAGCGTTTCTTCACCTACGATCACGAATTTGAGTTTCTCTCCGCTTTTCAGGCCCTTCAATAAACCGGCGGCCGCTTTAATAAAAGTTGCCTGTCCTTTGGCCGGATCGATCCGTCCCACGACACCGATTACGACGGTCTCAGGGCCGGCGCCCCAGAGCGCCCGCTGTGCCAAGCCATTCACGGATTGTGGATTAAACCGGTTGAAATCAAGACCAAGATTCACCACTTTCACCCTGCGCTCGAGAATCGGATGCGTTTCAAGGACATTTTGGCGAAGTGTCTCACTCATAACGATCAACGCGTCCAACCGACTGTAAATCGCACCGTGGAAAGGGTTGTTCTTGTTATGTTGGTTCATCATGTGCCGCGTTGCGATGACCGCGACGTTCGGTTTGCTCCACAACCAGGGGACGATCGAACCCAAAATCGACGTCTGGTGGCAATGAACCAGATTGATCCCGTTTGCCAACATGCGACCCATTTCGGCCCTCATTTTGAAGTCGAAATAATTTCGCGGACGGAATCCGAGAGGCAGGACTTTGACTTCTTTGCGATTGAGCAGATCTTCGTGAATCGGGCTGCCTTCAAGACAGAGCACGCTGACATCCAAACCGAGATCACCGATATCGACCGCATCGCTCGCAGAAACCTGTTCCAATCCGCCCCAGGAATGCGAAAGGCAAGTGACAAGAACGTGAAGGCGATCCTTCAAAACGTCCACAAGCACATTGGTGTCCGTTAAATTTCTAGGGCCGGAGTCCACGATTGATTTCCTTCCAAACGGCGTCAGGATCAATTCCGCGAAGGCACGCGATCTTTTCGATTCCGCTTTTATAGCAGACATTGCGTTCGCATGGCCAGCAATCGACGATACTCACCGACATTTTCACCTTGCCGGGGCCAAGCGGGGCCGTGATTTTCGGCTCTCCGGCGCCCCAGATCACATGAACGGGACTGCCGCAAAGCACTGCGACGTGCGAAAGCCCGGAATCATTGGCCACCGTCATCTTGGCGTTTCGAAAAATGCGCCAATATGAACCGACGGAACCTTTCCCCGTCATATCGAACACGAATCGACGATTCCGACCTGTTTTGATCTCCGCAATCAACTCTTCGGCCAAAGCTGTTTCAGCCGCCCCCCCCACCAGAACCACGGCCCAGCCCGTTTCAGAAATGATCCGGTCAGCCAGCGCCGCGAATTTGTGAATGGGCCAACGTCGGGACTCAGCCACCGAACCCGGAGCGAACACGACGTATCCTTGCCGCGCCTCCTGAGGCGGCGCGAGCGCCTCAACCTCAGGAAGCCACGCGTGCGCGGCATCGAATTCACGAAGCACTCCTGGAATGCCCTCGTCGTCGAGCGGCAGGAGCGACCCCTCTTCAGCACCCTCGGCCGATTCGTCGACATTTTCTGGCGCTTCGGGCGGCACTCCCCAGAACTCCTTTGCGGGAACCCGTCGAGCGAACTCATCGTCTGGGCCAGCGGGGAGCAATTGAGCGTAGCTTTCGGTCCGGTGCATGCCGTCTTCACATCGAAGGGCATCGTTCAGCAGGAAACTGCGGGCGTCCCCACGATAGCCCCGCCTCTTCAAACAACCCGCCCGGAAAAGAAACCAAGCCGATGAAAACGAATTCGGGAGTGAAATACCAAGATCCCAAGGGTCACCAGAAGCCAACTCTCTGGCTTGACGGGCTCCGGCTTCGATTGCCTGTATTCGCGCCGTCCAAGTGCGATCTGACGGTTTCGGAAGCACAAGAACATCATCGACCAAATTCCTGAACTGAATGGATGCGACCCAGGGCGCGCAGGCTGCAACGATTCTCGAGTTCGGAAAGGTCTCCCTCAGGTAATGAAAAAAAGGATACGCCATCACCTGATCTCCGATCCAATTGGGCGCGCGTACCAGAATTTGGGTTTGAGCGGACTTCTTCATGGATAGCTGTACCCCATCTTACGGCTCCGGCGGGGTTCCCGGCTCGACCTTTTTCAGAGTGGCGATAATCGTACCGATCCGTACTTTGGCTTCCAGACGGACGACAAACCTTCGATCGTCGTCAGTGAGCCAAATGAAACTGTCACCCTGCTTTTTCAAGATCCCCTGAAACTTCATTTCAGGTCTAACGACGACCGTTTGAATCCGGCCGAGGGGGGTGTCCATCATTTCTCTACGGACCACGGTCACGACGGCCTCCCAGAACTTACCCTCCGAGACAACGGGAATCGTGATCACGGCACCTTGCGGCAGCGGAACCGTCCTGAGATAGAACAAAGCCGACATCGTGTCCTGAGACCACTGCGGAATCGGCGCAAACTCTTTCGTCTCCGTGTAGCCGTGGTCTTTCCGATTCCAGCGATTCCAGTAAAAGGTCTGCTTTTTTTCGTTGTCGTAAAGCTCGAGCGAATCACGCGTCTGTTTGGTTTCATCGAGCACGATATGAAATCGATGCGAAAAAAGACCTTCATAATCGATGAACGTCTCGACAACGTCATTTAATCGATAAAAGAGGCTGAAAACCGGTGAACTGATCGCTGTCCCCCGGATGTGATAGACTTTCCGGTTATCGATGGCTTTGAAAGGCAATACGTCCAACGTAAAATCGCCCCCCGACATGCCAAAATACGTGATGTTGAAAACATGGCTCTCACCGAGCCAGAACGGCTCCTTCCCGGGGCGTCTGACCGGATAGACAACCTTGGTCTCAGCACCCGGTGCCGCTGCATCCGCCGCTTTGGCTTTGGCCGTTTTCTTCTTTTTGCCCTTTGCTCTTTTTACAACGGGAGTAACGTTCCGGGGCACCGCCTCCAGCGTCGTAGCCGAGAATTTTGCCGGATCTCCCGAACCGATCGCGCTCGTATCCCGGATCTCAAATTTTTCCTGCAGCTCTTTTGAAAGCTCCTTCGGAAGCTCGTCAGTCCCCCCCACTTTGGCAAGAGAACCGCCAGCGCAGCCTGTGATCAGCGCCGAACAGAGCAGAAGAAGAATAGGAGCTTTCAGGGGAGTTTGTCTCGAGTGCACCCAGCCAGTTTAGGAGATGAAAATACGAAAGTCGAGAGCTAGAACTTCGATCACTTCCGCGCCCGTCCCTCGCTCCATTCGCCTGGACGAAGCGGTGACAGATCACCTTTGAATCTACGGTGAATCCAGAGCCACTGATCAGGGTGCGCGTAAATATCTTTTTCAAGCTGTGCGGCGTAAGCGGCCGTGTTAGCCGCGAGTTCGTAACTCGAGTCTCGCGATTCCAGCCATGCCGCAGGGGGTCGTATTTCGACCACAAATCGCCCCCGCGTGTCGCGATAATTCAGCACCGGAAGAACAACGGCTCCGGTCCGCTTCACGAGCGCGGCAACGGCCGTTGTCGTACTCACGGGAACACCGAAAACGGGGACCCTGACTCCCACCGGCGGACCCGCGTATTGATCGAGAACAAACCCGATAGTCCCGTTATTTTTGAGATGAGCCAGAATATCCCGAACAGTCCTCGGTTCATAGGTGGCGCGAACTCCGCATCGCAGCCTCCCCCGTTCAACCCCCCTGTGCAACCATTCCGGCTTGAGGTGCTTCGTTACCATCATGATGTCAATTCCGGCCTGAACGGCGCCCGTTGCCGCCATGACCTCCCAATTGCCGACATGACTGGAAAGAACAATCACGCCCTTTCCCGCCCGCTTCGCCTCGATCCAGTGCTCGAGCCCACGAAGTTCCGCGAACCTCTCGACGAACTTCTTCATCGGACCGAACAGCATGAGAATTTCCAGCGCGAGCGCCCCCAAATGTGAATAACTGGTCCGGCAAATTTCATCCCGTAGCGAACGTTGCTCGGGGGAATCGGAAGGGTAAGCTAATTCGAGATTCTGAAGTACGACGCTCCGTCTGACTTTTAGAGCATAAAGCAACCATCCCAAGCAGCCTGCCATGATGCTGCGAAGCCAAAATGGTGTTACGAAATAGACCCATCCGGCTCCAGCCAGAACGGGTAAAATCAGTTTGCCCACAAAATGTGATTCCAGAGTTTCTGCCTCTCTTCATTTAGGACGAGCCTGGGCTCCAGAACGATCAACTCCGAACGTTTGATGCCCAGCTCGCGCCACTTCACCCAATCTTTCCCGGTGATCGCGACCCTACAGCCAGCGCGGGAGGCCTCATCGAGAATACTACGTGCCTGGCCATAATCATAGCGAGCATGATCCTCGAACTTAAGATGCCGCGCAATTGACAGCCCCGCCCTGCGCATCGATGCTTCCAGTTCGGACCCCGCGGAGCCAAAATTTTCCGCAATTCCTGAAATGAGCCAGAGCGAACCGGTCTGAGGCGGTACAGACAATTCGAAACGCGATTTAAGAAACGGGATATTCAGCCGCAAAGCGGCCTCCCGGGCCGCGGGGTCCCGATCCCCCTTCGTCCAGACTACGAGATTCGCTCGACGGAGTGCGCTTTCGGCCTCGCGAAAGAGGACCTCGCGTCCAGAGGCGGATGTCACGGCGACGATTTCAAGGTCCTTGTGAAGACGCCAGTGCTGGAACCCGTCATCCAGGATAACAAGGTCGATCGGTTTTTCGGATTGCATTTCAACGGCCTTGAATTGACGTTCGCGATCCGCGCCGACGCCAATCCAGGCATGCGGCGCAAGCTCATGAAGCAGAGCCGCTTCATCTCCGCACTTCATCGCAGAGGCAGAAACTTCTCCCGGCCGGATCACGCCGCCGGTCCTTTCCCACTCTCCTCGATATCCGCGTGAAAGAATACAGACGTTGAGTCCCCGATTCGCGGCTTCTCGCGCGATCTGCGCGACGATCGGTGTCTTGCCCGTCCCGCCTGCCTGAATGTTTCCGACACTCACGACCCGACACGGAAGCCGCGCTGGTTTCAAAAGGCCCAAACGAACACCAAACCGCACCAGACGCGATGCCCCCGACCATAAAAAAGAACCAGACCGCACAAGCCAGCTGCCATGAATCGGACGGCTCGGACTCTGAGCAGCGATCTTCAGAAGTTCAACAGCCGCCGCGCGACTCGGACTTTGACCATCAGCGCTCTCGAGTCGCTTTCTGAGTTCCTGGAATCCGTGTCGCATTCGAGCACGAACCTCATCATCAGAAAGAAGGCGTACCGCTTCGTCGGCCAGCGATTGGACGGTGACCTCATCGAGCAGAATCTCTCTGACAAGCGGTGAATCGCCTTTGGCCTTTCTCGCGACCAGATTTACCAAACCGACGGGTCCGCGATAGCGGATGAACCGTTCAAAGATCC
Source organism: Bdellovibrionales bacterium RIFOXYD1_FULL_55_31 (assembly GCA_001770175.1). Taxonomy (GTDB): domain Bacteria; phylum Bdellovibrionota; class UBA1018; order UBA1018; family UBA1018; genus XYD1-FULL-55-31. Next base: position 44,334 of record MEQK01000210.1, read on the forward strand.
AGGTAGTCACTTGGCCCGCCTTATAAATGACGGCATGAGGACAGCCAAGGAGGGCGGCCTCGAGAGTGGATGTTCCGGATTTGATAAGCCCAGCGTCAGCTGCGATCAGGGCTCGTGCCGAATTGCCCTGAGCTGGAAAAAGCTGAAAAAAAGCCGGAGGCGTACGCGACATTTTCCAAGATTCAACCCGCCTCAGAATTTTCGAGTAATCTGTCGTGAGGGCAAACGGGAGCAGAACTTTCAAGGCCGTCCCCTCGCGATGAAAACCCGAATTATGCAAACGCTCGGCTGCCTCGAGCGCGGCATCAAGCATGAGTTCCAAATGCTGATCCAATTCGGACGAACGGCTTCCCGCCATTAAAACGAGTACCGAATCCTCCATCGAAAGGCCAAGCCCACTGCGCGCTTCGGAGCGACTCATGCCCAGTGGAAGTTCGTCCAGAAGGGGATTGCCGACATACTTGACGTCAAGCCCCTCGCTTTTGAAGAATGCCTCCTCGAAGGGGAATATGCAAAGAACCCGGGTGAAGAGATCCCTTAAGAGCCGAACCCTTCTTTTTCTCCAGACCCAAACCTTGGGAGGAATATAGTAGACAACGGGGGTGCCGAATTTCCTCAATCTTCGGGCCAAGCGGAAGTGAAAATCGGGGTAATCAATGACTACCGCGAGATCGGGACGTTCTTGGCGCGCAATCCTCGTAATCTTGTTCAATGCGCCAAGTATTCTCGGGAGATGAACCAAAACTTCGGAAAAGCCCATCGCCAGAAGCTCTTTTGCATCAACGACCACCCGAAGTCCCGCCTCCCGGAGCTTGGGGCCGCCAATACCCACAGCTTCTACTTCCTGTCCAGCGGCATGCGCGGCCTCTCTCAGTGCCTTGAGAAGTTCCGCTCCATGCACATCGGACGACGTTTCGGCAGCGGAGATCAGGATCTTCACCATTCGTCTCCGAATCCGGCGAATGCGATTCTTCTAGCGAACAACGCCGGCTTCACTCTTACGGATAAAAGCCACGAATCTTTGGATTTCGGGAAGCTCCCCGTACTGAGACTCGATCTCGAGGAGACACTGCTCTTTCTGTACGTCGTGCCGGATCCAAAGTTTGATTGCCTCGTTGATTTTGGAAATCGTATCCGCAGGATAGCCGCGTCTCCTCAGTCCGACGATATTGGCCCCTTTGAGCGAAGCCGGTCGTGAACCGATCGCGATACTGAACGGCGGAACATCACGTTCAAGCCCCGACTGCCCGCCTACATATGAATGAGCACCGACACGCACAAACTGCGAAACTCCGGTCATCCCGCCGATCGTGGCATAATCCTCGAGGATGACGTGCCCCGCAAGCCCGCCGTAATTCGCGATAATGCAATGATTCCCGACGATGCAATCATGTCCGAGATGCACGTAACCCATCAAAAGGTTATGATCGCCGAGCTGCGTGATCCCGCCGCCCTGAACCGTCCCGAGATTGATCGTCACCGATTCACGAATCGAATTGTGATTGCCAATCACCACCTTCGTGGCTTCGCCCTTGTACTTGAGATCCTGCGGAATGGCCCCGATCACCGCGAACGGAAAAACGGTATTCCCTTCGCCGATTTCAGTCCAACCGTCAATGACCACATGACTGATCAGGCGCGTGCCTTTTCCGATTTTCACATGTGGCCCGACCGAGCACCACGGCCCGATCTCAACAGAAGGATCGATCATAGCTTCCGGATGAACTTGCGATGAGGGATGAATCATAAATCTCTCCTATCAGTTTAATCCCATGGTCCAGTTTGCCATAACCTCGGCTTCAGCGACTCTTTGTCCATCAACGGTTGCCTGGCACTCGAAGGCCCACAAGGGTCCTCGGGTTTTTTTGACAAGCGTCTCAATTCTGACAACATCGCCGGGAACGATCGGCTTTCTGAAACGGGTCGAGTCAACCCCGACCAAAACACATTGAACCTGTCTCGGTTTATCCGACGTGTGCCGAATATAAGGATAAATCGAGAAACTCGCCGCCTGCGCCATTGTTTCAATGACCAGAACCCCCGGCATGATCGAAAAACCGGGAAAATGGCCATGAAAATGGGCCTCGCCAAAGCTCACACACTTTTGCGCGACAACGCGCGTGCCTTCCTTGTTCCGCGACGAGAGATCCGCCAAATCCCCGGTGGGATGGATTTCAAGAACGCGATCGATGAAGAGAAAAGGTTGACGATGCGGCAAGAAGCTCTGAATCTGCTCGATATCGAGGCGGTAAGGGTTTTCTGTCATTTCTCTCGTTTTTCCTTTCGTTCAGCTAACAAGCGGCTCAGAAGAGCGTGGGCTTTGAAATGCTCTTTGTATTCCCGTTGTGGATTGCCGACCGCGGTTCCGCGAGCCGGCACGTCTTTCGTAACCAAGGTCATGGCCCCGACACTCGCGCCGTCTCCGATCTGAACCTGATTGGCGACTCCGGTCAGCCCGCCAACATAAGCGAACTTGCCGACATTGGAATTGCCCGCCAGGCAAGTGCCGCCACAGAGGATTGCTCCCTCTCCCACTTGTGCGTTATGGCCGATCTGAATGAGATTATCTATTTTTGCGGCCCGGCCGATTCGGGTTTCCCCGAAAGTCCCTCGGTCTACGCAGGTATTCGCGCCAATCTCGACATCATCTTCGATGACCACGCGACCGAGGTGATAAATTTTCTGATGCGCAACGACTCGATCACCCTCGCGCCTCGGAGCATAGCCAAATCCGTCCGCGCCGATCACGGCCCCCGCATGAACTCGAACGCGATCGCCGATTTGGGTCCATTCGTAAAGGCTGACCCCCGCGAAGAGAACGCTGTTTTCGCCGATCGAACATTTCGGACCGACATAGCAGCCAGCATAGAAAATCGAACCAGCTCCGACCCGAACGTCGTCCTCGATCACGCATCGGGCCCCGACCTGAACAC
>MEQK01000211.1 GCA_001770175.1 Bdellovibrionales bacterium RIFOXYD1_FULL_55_31
CCTTCGTTCATCACGGTGCGCCCGCGAGGCGTCGTAATCGTCTTCTGGCCGATCATCGTCGTCGGAGCCATCTGACCGCCGGTCATGCCGTAAATCGCGTTATTGATGAAAATCACCGTCATGTTCTCGCCACGATTGGCCGCGTGCATGATTTCACTCGTTCCGATCGCCGCGAGGTCGCCGTCGCCCTGATAGCTGATCACGATGCTGTCCGGGCGAGCGCGGGAAACCCCTGTGCCGACGGCAGGAGCCCTACCGTGCGCAGCCTGAACGTTGCCGGTATTCATGTAATAGTATGCGAACACGGAACAACCGACCGGCGAAATAAAGATCGTTCGATCCGAAACGCCCATGTCGGAAAGCGCTTCGGCGATGATCTTGTGAACACGCCCATGCCCGCATCCGGGACAATAATGCGTCGTTACTTTATCGGCCCCGGCCTTGCGTTCGAAGGTGTCGTAGATCGCCTCGGGTTTGCCTTTGATTACCTTTTCGATTTTTTCCATACTCTTTATCCGATTTTCCTGTGGTAGGCCGTTTCAATCGCGATTTTGACGTCATCGACGGACGGAACCGTTCCGCCGAATGTTCCGTAGAACTCGACGGGCTTCTTGTGTTCGATCGCCAGCTTTACATCCTCGAGCATCTGGCCATTCGACATCTCTGCGACGAGAAAAGCTTTCGCTTTGGGAAGCGCGTTCAGTCGGCTTTTCGGAAACGGGAAGAGCGTCTTCGGCCGGACCATTCCGACTTTTCTGCCCTTGGCCCGAAGCTCTTCAATCGCGTTCTGCGAAACACGGCTCATGATGCCGTACGCGATCACGACGAGCTCGGCGTCATCGACCATGAAGTCTTCCGACTGCTGCTCAGCGGCTTCAATCGCGTCGTATTTTTTCTGAAGCCTCGCATTCAGCTCGTAGAGCGATTCCGGGCTCATGTAAATCGAGGTCACGAGGTTCTTGCGGGTTTTGGCGTCACCGTAAACCGCCCAATCCTTATAAGGCGCTCTCCTGATCTCATCGGGAAATTCAACCGGCTCCATCGTCTGGCCGATGTTGCCGTCCGTGAGAACGACCACTGTGCAACGGTACTTGTCGGCAAGCTCGAAGGCCTGGACGGTCATATCGCACATTTCCTGTGCCGAATTCGGGGCTAGAACGAGGTTCTTGTAATTTCCGTGACCGCCGCCCTTGACGACCTGATTGTAATCGCTCTGCTCGGGCCAGATGTTGCCGAGGCCCGGGCCTGCGCGCATGACATCCACGATCACGGCCGGAAGTTCCGCGCCCGCGAGATAGCTGATGCCTTCCTGCTTAAGGCTCATGCCCGGACCGCTCGACGCCGTCATCGTGCGACGGCCCGCGGCCGCCGCTCCGTAAACCATGTTCACGGCCGCCACTTCGCTTTCGGCCTGGACGAAAGTCCCTCCGACGAGCGGGAAGTAAAACGCCGCCGCCTGGGCGATCTCGCTCGCGGGAGTGATCGGATAACCGAAATAATGGGTGCATCCCGCGAGAATCGCGCCCTTGATCACGGCTTCATTGCCTTTGATGAGCTCTTTTTTCATAATGCAGCCTTCTTCTTCTCTTTGATGATCGTGATAGCGCCCGGTTCGGGACACGCATAGAAACATGCCTCACAACCGGAACAACCCTCGCCCTTGTACTCCGCGTACTGATATCCCAACCGGTTATAAGCGATTGAAAGGCTGAGTACCTTCGGCGGACAGTTTTCAATACAGAGGGCGCAGCCCTTGCACTGATTGACATCGATTTCCACTGTGGGAAATTTTTTTTCCATCGGGAATCTCCTGAGAAGCTCCGGCGCCCCGAGTTTGTGGCTGGGTACTGGTCAATCGGGGCAGCGCTGTCTTAATTCACTAGGGCGTAGCACGGAGACACCCAAATTTCAATCATCGTGCTGGACGACGTGCAGTGTGGTGGGCTCGCCTAAGTCTTCAATATACTAGGATTATCGTGATGCGAGCGGCACATCCGCTACGACCAGGCCAAAAGCTCATTTTGCTTTCGGACTCACCTTGCCCCCTTCTGCCTCGAGAAGGTATGGAAAATGGAAAGGGAACTTTATGGACACGATTCTCGCGATTGATCAGGGCACGACAGGAACAACGGCCATTCTCATGGACACCTCGCTGAACAAGATCGCTGAAGCGAGCGTTGATTTCGATCAGCACTTTCCAAAGCCGGGCTGGGTGGAACACGACCTCGATGATATCTGGAGCACGGTCCTGCAGACCGTGCGCGAAGTGACGAAACATTCCGATGTCCGCCGGATTCAGGCAATCGGAATCACGAACCAGCGCGAGACCCTTTGTTTCTGGGATCGCAAAACGAGTGAACCGCTCGCGCGGGGAATCGTCTGGCAGGATCGCCGCACCTCGGAGCTTTGCGACGAACTCCGCAAGGCGGGAACGGAAACCCTCTTCCAGGAAAAAACCGGTCTCCTCATCGATCCGTATTTTTCCGGAACGAAAGCCGCCTGGGCGCTTCGGAACTGGCCTGTGATCCAGTCGGCCCATAAAGCCGGACGGCTTGCCGCGGGGACGATCGACAGCTATCTCCTTGCGCGCCTTTCGGGCGGAACGGTCCATGTCACGGAACCGAGCAATGCTTCCCGGACGCTTTGCTTTCACCTCACCCAGCACAAATGGGATCAGGAACTCTGCTCGACTCTCAAAATCCCGATGGAGATCTGGCCCGACGTTCAGCCTTCGACGGGGATTTTCGCGGTCACCAAGAATTTCGCGGGGCTGCCTGATGGAATCCCCGTTACGGGAGTTCTCGGCGATCAACAGGCGGCATTACTCGGTCAGGCCTGTGTAAAGGAAGGTTCCGCGAAATGTACTTACGGAACCGGCGCGTTCCTGCTTCTCAATACCGGCCGCAAGCCGGCCCGGAGCAAGCATCGCCTCGTCTCGACAGTGGCCTGGGCGCTCAGTGAGGACAACTACACCTATGCGCTCGAAGGAAGCGCCTTTATCGCCGGCGCGGCCGTGCAGTGGGTCCGAGACGGACTCAAGTTCATCGACTCATCAGCCGAAATCGAGGATCTTGCCGCGTCCGTTCCCACCAGCGACGGCGTCGTTTTCGTGCCGGCGCTCACGGGTCTGGCCGCTCCCTACTGGGACGCGAACGCAACGGGGATGTTCACCGGGATCACCCGGGGAACTACCCGCGCGCACATGGCGCGCGCCGTGCTCGAGGGGATCGCGTTTCAGAACGTGGCGATCCTGAGCGCGATGGAACAGGACCTCGGGAAGCCTCTGACGAGCCTGAATGTCGACGGCGGGGCTTCCGCCAATGATCTCCTCATGCAGTTCCAGTCGGATGTCCTTGGCGTGAAACTGAAAAGGCCGAAATACCTCGAGACCACGAGTCTCGGCGCCATTTTCGCGGCCGGACTCGGCGCGGGACTTTGGACTGATCTTTCGGATATCGAGAAGACCTGGAAGGAAGACCGTTCCTTCTATCCCGCCATCAGCCCCGAGGAACGTGAACAGGCCAAAGGACGCTGGAATCGCGCCGTGGCGAGAGTGACGTACAAACCATGAAAATAAAAACGCAGTACTCGTGTCAGAACTGCGGCCAGACAAGCGCGAAGTGGCTTGGCCGCTGCCCCGGCTGCGAATCCTGGAATTCCTTCGTCGAGGAGCAGGCCAGTGCCGGGCAGGTTTACCCTTCGCCGCGCGATGCCGCGCTTGAATTGGCCGGCGGGCCGTCGGAATGGGTGCCGCTCGAACAGGATCCCGGCGATTCACAGAAGCATCTGCACCGCTTTTCGACGGGCATCGGCGAACTCGATCGCGTGCTGGGTGGCGGACTGATCCCGGACAGTTTCATTTTGCTGGGCGGCGATCCCGGCATCGGGAAGAGCACGCTTCTCCTGCAGATGGCGCGTGGGCTCGTCGAAACGAATCCCGAGCTCAAAATGCTCTACGTCAGCGGCGAAGAATCCGTCGACCAGATCCGCGGGCGCGCGCACCGTCTCGGCATCATGAGCAAGGGCCAGATCTTTCTCGCGGCTGAAACCCAGCTGGAGCGCGTTTTCGCGAACATCAAGGAACTCAAGCCCCAGGTCATGGTGATGGATTCGCTCCAGACCTTCTCGAGCGGGTCACTCGAATCAGCGCCCGGAAGCGTCAGTCAGGTGCGTGAAGTCGCGATGCGACTGATGGCTCTCGCCAAATCAGCCCGAATCGCCGTCTGGCTGGTGGGTCACGTCACGAAAGAAGGAAATATCGCCGGGCCAAAAGCTGTCGAACACATGGTCGACACCGTCCTTTACTTCGAGGCCGAGGCCGGACAATCGTATCGTCTTCTCCGCACGGTGAAAAATCGTTTCGGCAGCACGCGCGAACTCGGTGTTTTCGAAATGGACGGCGATGGTTTGCGCGAAGTCGCGAATCCCTCGTCTCTTTTTCTCAGCGAACGTAAAGAAGCGGTCGCGGGAACCGCGATTTCGGCGTCTCTCGAGGGCTCACGCCCGTTCCTGGTCGAACTTCAGGCGCTCGTCAGCCCTTCGGGCCTCGCGATGCCGAGACGGACCTCCCTCGGAATGGAAAGCACCCGCGTTTCTCTTCTCGCCGCTATTCTCGAAAAACACATGCGCCTGAAACTTGCCGAACAGGATCTTTTTTTCAACGTGGCGGGGGGTCTGAAACTCACCGAGCCGGCCTGCGACCTCGCGGCGGCTGCGGCGATCTGGTCAAGTCATGAAGAGAAGCCGATCGCTTCGGATTGGGTTTTCATCGGCGAGCTCGGCTTAACGGGTGAGGTGCGGCGCGTCTCACAGCCCGAGGTGCGCGTTGAAGAAGCAAAAAAGCTGGGTTTCAAAACCGTTGTGCTGCCGAGGAGTTCGCTCGAGCGTTGTGCCAAAACGTCTGGCCTGAGGCTTCTTCCAATTTCAAGAATTGGTGAGCTGCCCTCACTTTTCTGTTAACCTATTTTCATGGCCGAAGAAGACGAAGAAAGGCGAAAACGCGAACGACGCCGTCAGAGGGAAGATGAGCAAGACCGCGAGGAGTTGAAGCGGAAAGGCCTGGCGGAGGAACAGGACGACCAGGCCGCGCGTTTCGAGGAGCTCATCACCCGCGCTGAACCGATGATCGAACAGGTCGAAAGCCTTTACATGCAGTACATCCGAGGAGTCGAAAAGCGTCCTCCGCTGGAGCGCCGCAAGCAGCTCGAGCAGATCATGATGACACTTCAGTACATGCCAAAGTCCACCCAGAGCACTCAGTTTCGATACAATGCGGTCCACGCCCGCTTCGTTACCCACAAGGACCGCTGGGATCGGCTCACGCGGGACCTCGAATCAGGAAAGATCGTGCGAAGAATTATCGCATACCAAGGGCCGGGGCGCTCCGGTTCAGAGTGAGACGGTCAAGCTAACCGACGCGAATCAGCGCAGTAATTCCAGCAGGCCCGCCTCATCGGTGACACTGACGCCGAGCTCGCGCGCCTTATCGAGTTTACTTCCGGCCTCTTCTCCGGCCACCACAAAGTCCGTTTTCTTCGAAACACTCGACGATACGCGTCCCCCGTGGTCTTCGATCAGTTTCGTCGCTTCGCTTCGGGAGAGATTGGGAAAGGTACCCGTCAGGACAATGGTCTTTCCGGCGAGTTTTCCTTGTCCTGCGGCGGCGCGCTTGGGTGCCCGTAACCTCAGGAACCGAAGAAGCTCGTTCAACTCGCTCCTGTGCTGCGGATTTTGAAAATACTGATGCAAGCTCTTGGCGACCTCGGGACCGACCTCGTGAATTTCCTCGAAGCGCGCTTCCGTCGCGTTCATGATCCCGTCGATCGAGCCAAAGTGGTTGGCGAG
>MEQK01000212.1 GCA_001770175.1 Bdellovibrionales bacterium RIFOXYD1_FULL_55_31
CCTCGCCAATAAGGACGAGACCGTTGAGCAGGCGCGAGCCTCCGGGAACTTCAAGTACCACATCCAGCTCATCCAAAAATCCAAGAACAAGCTGAAGCTCTCGGTCTCCGATTGGACCGTCGATAAAACGGGCGTCGAACGAAAGGATTTTACCTGGAATCTCGAATCCCCCTTGCAGACGGAGCGCGAGCAGGCCCTATTGAAGCTGCTCAGAAGCTTCTTCTTCTACGAACTCAACAAAGAAGCCATCAAAGATCATCACATGCGTAAGGCAATTCCGGAATCGAAACGGCTCCGCCTCGACGAGCAGGGCAACTACGTCGATCGCACCTTCAACCGCGTGGTTCCGGTCGAAGAAGCGGTCAGAATTTTCGTCGACGAAAGCGCGACCCAGAAGCACTACCTTCGTGCCGCGCTCGAGATCACCGCGCTGCTCGGGGTGGCCGACGGAGTCTACTGGATGGGCCAGGCCGAAATGGCCAAAGACTGGCATTATCAGCTGACGGCCGCCGACCAAAAGAAAAAGATCCTCGACACACACGGCATACGCTTCGATGACAACAGCGTACTGATGAACTTCGGCCATGCACTCGCGGGCTACACCTACGCGACCGCCTGCCGTGGCAACGGCCTGACGTCACTCGAGTCCTTTCTCTGTGCGTTCGTCGCTTCGTCACTTTGGGAGGTCGTGGCCGAATATCACGAAGTCATCAGCATCAACGATATGGTGGTGACGCCATGGGGCGGCTGGATCATTTCAGAAACTCTCTTTCAGATGGGCAGGCCATTTAATCGAGGCGCAAATACCCTCCTGAACAAGACCCTAGGTTGGATTTTCGGGACGAGCCAGCGGCTCAATAACTGGATCGACAAAATGCGCCCTCAGGCCGAACGGCTTGACGAAGACGGCTACCCTGCCGATACCTGGCACGAGTTCGAACTCGTGACGGGCGCGATGCTCGATTCGACTACGGGTGGCGGAACGCAGGCCGGCGGGACCCTCGGCGTCGATATGCAGATCTTCAATCTCGAGGATTACGGTAAAGCCGGCCAGACCCGCAAGCTTTTCACGGATACGGCCTTCGCTGATTTCGTTCTGAAGACATCGATCGGCGCGAAAGGGCTGAGCGAAGTTTATGCCCTCACGAAGATGGCGCTCGGCGGATACTACAAACAGGACGTCAAACTTGATGAAAAGGAACGGCTCAACGGCTACAGCTTCTTCATCGGTCCCGCTAATGAAGTCGAATTCAAAACCCGCTCCGGCGATGGAAGCCCCGGCGATATGCAGGTCGTCGTCGGCGTGATCGGTTCGACTCTGAAACTCGACATGTACGTCCGCGGAGTGCGGATCCGGATGAACATCGACGTTTACGGCGACTTTTCGCTCATGCGTTCTTATGCACTGGATGAATACATCGCCGAAAACGGCGACAAGGGTATTAAATCGGTGCAGGCGATGCGCGGCTATGCCTATGGTATCGGAGCGACACCCGAAATCGGGACGTCCGTCGCGTATAAAAACCTGGAGATGAGCGCCAAATTCAAGCAGCACTATATGGAGTCCCTCGACAGCAGGGACCAAAAATGGGAAGAAATCGACCGGGATACCCACGCGAGCGAGCGGTACAGTGAACTCGCGGGCTCTCTCAGCTATTCGATCACGCCCAAACTCAAACTCCGTTACACCTACGAGTATGCCAAGCGCAAAGGCTCGATGGATCGCTACACCAAGCGCACGACTTCGCAGACTCACAAGACCGAACTGGTTTATTTGTTCTAAGATTAAGGGCGCGGTTGGGACATGGAAGTCCCCCAAAAACTCCAAACTGCGACTTCGATGTCCCAAATCAGGGCCGATTTCGGCCGGTTTGGTGTTTTTTTCATTTGCGAAGAAGTCGGCCTCAGGTAAGTCCTTGGTATCTATCAATATAATTCTCGGCATTTCCCTTGCTCTTAGGTGCTTATCCGAGAGCGGTTTTTTAGGGAGGATTTTATGAAGAACCAAGGACTGACATTGAAAGACAGACTGGGAATGGCGTTGGGCACGGGCATTTTCCTGCTGATTTTGCCGGTAACGATTTTCGTTTCGTCCGTACCGACTCTTCTGATCTCGAATGCGATTTCAAACAAGGTGCTCTCATTGACCCTAAACATGGGTTTTCTGGCCGTGGGCGCGCTCATGACCTTTCTCGTCGCGATGATGCTCGGCTTAGCCGCGAGTTACTTCCTCGGCTGGTTCGGCAAGCTACTGAACCTGGGGACCGTCTTTGCGGAAGTCGCAAATCGCCGTCGGCCGATCGAGGCCTGCCGAAAGCTCAATCTGGGCGCCTTTGCCGGAATGGCGGTCGCCGCAGTCTTGTTCCTGACCGTGGGCGAAGCCCCGATCCAGTCGGTTACGACGCGGGTCGAACACCTTTTCCCAGCACCCTTGATTTTGAGCCTGGGTGAATTCTTCAGCTTCAACGTAAGTCATACCTACGCGGCGACCACGGGATTCCTGTCCGTGGGCTTCCTCTTCGCGATCGTCGGCATTGCCCTGGGTAGCCTTGTCATGGCGGGTGTCGAAGTGCTCACGACCCGAGCGACACGGACAGATCAGTAGCAAGACTCAGCTCAGGCGATTGGCTTTTAAAATCCAGGTGTTTCTGGTAGCTTTCAAGCAGCTGAACAGAACGTTTCAACAATGAGAGAAAAACAAATCCGGTTCGCCTGCAAAGTCACTTTTTTTCTCCTGGTCGCCTCGTTCGCGACTCCGCGGGCATTCGCCTCATCGCCTGCGGAGGGCGGAGCGGAAACCCCGCAGGTCGGTAATCCCGATCGGATCATTCTTGAACGATTCCCGCATCTTCGTGACCACAGCCGCGTTGCGAACCGGTGCGTGACTTGCCACGGACGCCAATTCCAGGACGTGAGCGCTAGCATTCACGGAAAAGCCGGGCTGTTAAAAAACCTGCCAGACGGCTCGCTTTGCCTGACCTGTCACGAGGTCAATCACTTCGTTCAGGATCCGGCGAAAATACAGAATTACCAGCTCGATCCCATGCGGACGATCCCGAAAGATGTCGCCTGCATGCGCTGCCACGGCGACGCGGTACTTGCGAATGCCTTTCATTTCCCTCAGCACGTCCCCACCGAATTCGAGAAGTCGATTCATTATCGAAAGGCGATTCTCGGGGACAAGAAAGCGCCCCTTTGCTTCGATTGTCACGGAGCGCACAGCATCCTGAGAGTGGAAGATCCGAGGTCCCCGGTTCACGGAGCCCAGCGGGTCAAAGTCTGCGCGAAATGTCATACCGGCGCGAACGAAACATTCGCATCCACTTTCGATCATACGCCGATCAGACCTGATACGAAGCCGCTCGAGTACTGGGTGATTACGCTATTCAAGATCCTGACACTCGGAACGTTCATGGCCCTCGGGCTTTATCTGCTTCTTGAAGTCCTCACGACGATTCGGGAGAAGCTCCTTTCGCCCAAAACTCAGAAAACCCAGAAAACCCCAAATACCAATGAGACGCCCGGCCCAGTGGCTGCGCGCCCGGAACGTACGGGGCTTGAACCCGACGACTACGTCGAACGCATGCCGTTTCAGCTCAGGCTTCAGCATTTTTTGATGCTCGCATCGGTCATCACCTGCGTCGTCACGGGGTGGCCTCTCCTTTCACCAGAAACTTCCGTTTCACAATCCCTGATCCAGTTCCTGGGCGGTGCCCGAAGCGTCGCGATGATACACCGGACCGCGGGCTTCATCATGATCGGGGATTTCCTCTACCACCTGGTCTACCTCTATTTGCAGTTCCGGGTAGGCGGGCGGCTCCATCCCATGACCCCCGTGCCGCGGGACGTCCGCGACCTTGCCGCGATGATCTTCTATTTTTTTGGCCTCCGGCCCAAAAAACCGGAACTCGACCAGTTCGCGTTCTATGAAAAATTCGATTACTGGGCCGTATTTTGGGGAGTCGCGATGATGGGAGGAAGCGGACTCGTTTTGACCTTCCCCACGCTCACGGCTCACGTGCTTCCCGGCGTTTCAATCCGCCTTGCGGCGATCATCCATTCGGACGAGGCTCTCCTCGCCGCCACGGTGCTTTTTATCTGGCATTTTTACAACGTTCACCTGAAACCCGGCATCTTCCCGATGAACTGGGCCTGGCTTACCGGCCGAATGCGAAAAGACCTCTATGAACACGAACATTCGGAACACGTGAAAAAACTCCGGCGTGACGGAAAGTGGCGCGAATAATCATAGCCAACGGCCAGGTCGAAAGGTAAAATTCTCGAATGACTCAATTTTCGATTCTATTCTTGGCAGCCTGCTTATTCACGCCCACGGTTGGACGAGCGGCCCCTAAAGCCGCGCCCAAAGCTCCAAAAAAAGCTCAAAAGACCGTTTCGATTCCCGTTGACGAATTCGGGATGAAACAGGGCGATCTTGTTCAATCCATCGACGGCAAATCCGTTCCGACGCCTCTCGACGGCATTGCGAAACTGATGCGCGACCGCGGCAAAATCAAGCGCATCACCGTGTTGCGCGACGGACAGCCGGTCGAACTGAATCGGAAGTAATTACCCGGGCCGTTTCAACCCAAGCTTATTCACGATCCTGTGAATCGTGCGACGGTCGATACCCGAAGCTTCGGCGGCAGCCGAGATGTTCCAATCATGTTTAAGGAGAGAATGCCGGACATAGGCGTCCTCGAACGTCTCGAATAACCGCTTTTTCGCAGCGGTGAACGGGAAATCGTAATAGGCCGCCCAATCCGGTTCGCCCCTGGCTTCTTTTGTCCCGCCGCCCTGCCCGTCGCCCTGAATAAAATGCCGCGGCAGAGCCTCCTCGCGCACCACGCCGTCTCGATCGGCGAAAATCAGGAATTGGGCGAGATTCGCGAGTTCGCGTACATTACCCGGCCAATGATATCGAAGGAGCCGGTCGCGCGCTTCGGGGGTGATTTCCCGCGGGGCAGGACGTGCCCGTGTCCCGTACATTTTGAAAAAGTGCTGAAGCAGAAGAAGAATATCCTCCTTTCGCTCCCGCAGCGGGGGAACCCTGAGCATGATCACGTTCAGCCGGTAATAAAGATCCTCGCGAAAGGATCTCTGCCCGATCAGCGCGGCGAGATCCCGGTTCGTTGCGGAAATGAAACGCACATTGACGACACGTTCCTTGTTCGATCCGAGCCTTCGGACCTTTCGATCCTCGATGACCCGAAGAAGTTTGACCTGAAGCGAGCCGGGCATTTCCCCGATCTCATCGAGAAATACCGTCCCGCCCTCGGCGTTCTCCAAGAGCCCGAGTCGCGTTTCCGTGGCACCGGTGAACGCGCCCGCCTCATTTCCGAACAATTCGCTTTCAAGAAGATTGTCCGGAATCGCGGCGCAGTTGATCGCCGCGAAATGTTTTTTTGCCCGGGGGGACTTTCGATGGAGTATCCTTGCGGCGAGTTCCTTTCCGGTTCCGCTTTCGCCGGTAAGGAGAACACTCGCGTCGATTCCGGCCGCCCTTTCCAACTCCTGATAGAGCTGATGCATGGGCTCGCTCCTGCCGATCAATTCCCCGTATTGCGTAAGTCCCGCCACCTGCGACTCGAGAAACTGATTTTCCCGC
>MEQK01000213.1 GCA_001770175.1 Bdellovibrionales bacterium RIFOXYD1_FULL_55_31
AACGGCCAGCAGAGTAACACCGCTGAAAGTGTCATGAGGAATAGCGTAGCAAGCGGGCCCATTGCTAGCCGATGCGTTGCAAGATTAGGACTGGCCGTGGAGTGTTATCGGAAGGAGGTAAATGCTTTTTTGGTGCGGTGCAAAAATTTTGCTTTTCACCTGCCATTCTGTTCGCTATGCTGCCGGCCTTGCGATCACCTGCTGATCGCTGTCGGGGGGTTATGCGGCGGATAGTCATTCTGTTTTTGACAGCTTTCATCTTAAATATTCAATTCTTATCCCTGTCGTTTGCTGGAATATCCAAATCCGTTGTGACGGCTCCCATTCCGGTGAAGGCATCGCTCCGGATGTCCCTCGTCTCATCGGTCGCCGGCAAAAAGAATGACCTTCGCACTCTGAAGAGCACCGGGACAGATGACAGTGGGAGCATGAACGAGAATTCGACGCTTCCGAATCTGAGCTATTTCTCCGGTTTTGGGGTCTTTCGATTCAAGGAAAAACATAAATTTCTCGTCGCGGCACTACAGTCGCTCGATGGCGCGGTCGACCGCACGCTTGCAACTCCCTTTGGCCGGGATTTCACGATTCCGGGACAGATTCTTGCCGCGCGCTATTCATACGTGTTGACGCGTGAGCTGAACGTGAACGCCGGACTGGCCTACGTGGACGTTTTTGGGGTTTCGGATCCGACGCTCGGCATGGGCTACCGCGTGAGCGGCCCCGGGCACACAGGTTGGTCTGGCCGGTTAGGATTGAAGTTCTCCGTGCCCATGACCGATCGGAGTCGTGCTGAGCAGCTTATTACCCGGGCAACGATGCGTTCCGCCGTTTTTTTTCAACAGGCTCATTGGGAAGGTCACGGAAGTCTCTCGCACTCGCGGCCGTTCTATCCGCACGGCGTTACTCCCGTGAGTAGAATGGGGTCTTCGAATGCGAATAGCGTCTCGTCTGGAGGCCATGGGAGCGGTCATGGGAGTGGCCAGGGCGGCATGGCTGGAATGGGGAGTCTGGATCCCGTCGATCTCGTGCTCGCTGAACGTGAAACGAACCGCACGACCGCAGGATTGGGCGGTTCCTATTCTTTAACGGATTCGTTCGAAATCGGAGCCGGAGCGGGGCTGACGCTGCTTGAAACGGCCAAGCGATCCTCGATCTGGCTGACCAATCTGCGACCCTTGGGACTCACTTACTATTTTCGGAATTGGGAAGCCGGAACGAACGTGAATCTTTTTTCGGATGTCGCTGAATACCAGCATCCTTCATTCCCGAGACTTTGGGCCGTTGATTTTCGCTTGAGCTACACTTTCGGGGAACGCTCGCACGATATCTGAATTTATTTTTTTGGCCGGAGCTCCGCGATAAAGACCCGGTCTCCCCTGAGGTAAATTTCTTTCAGCCAATTTTCATCGAGGCGGGTTTTTCCGTTTGGCTGCTCGGGCGGCAGGTTGTGGATCATTAGTTCCCAATCATGGTGAGGGGCGAGTGGAAGTTTGACCGCGATCGTTTCGCGGCGCTTATCACGAGCCCGTCCGGATTTATTCGGAACTTCAGAAGGCAGCGACGATCTCAGCCACCCGGTCACGAGAAAGCTGCCATCGGCGTTTTCGAACACTTTCAAGACGCTTTCGGAGCGAGCCGGTCTTGTGATCTCGATATTCGCATGAAGCAGCCGGGTGGGTTGATCGAAGAGGTGATTGAAAAGTTTGAGGGCCGCGAACGCGGGCTTTTTCTTCCCTTTCACATCCACGATTCCGAGGTGACGGTTATTGGCGTCGCCAATCACTTCCTCGCCCGGAGGCAAGTCGTGAATTCGATACCACGTGCTGAGCGAGAGTGCCTGTGAAGCGGTAGCAAGTACGTGGTGCTTCCAGAGAGAAACTCCCTGGTATTGCGGAGTGTGCTCGTAATCGTAAACAGCTTCGACCCACGGCGAGACCTCGCGATCGTTCATCCTGTAATCGCTGTATCCGAATTCGGCCAGCCAGAGATCGGCTTTCGGGGCCGTTTCGATCATCAACCCTTGGATGCGATGGAGACGGTCGGGGTAAGACTCGGCGGGCAGCTGTTCCCAGGTTTCAAGATAGCCGTGGACGTTGATGGCGTCGAAAAAAGGCCCCAATTTGAATTCGCGGAGCAGCTTTTCGAGAAAAGGGGTCCTGCCCTGGGCCATTCCGCCCAGCACGATCCGGGCGGACGGGTCGGCTCGCCGTACCGCCAGTGCCCCGTCACGAACCATGACGGCAAATTCTTCGGGGGTTCCGAGCCAATAATTTTCGATATCCGGCTCGTTCCAGAGTTCCCAGCTTTGCACTTTCCCCGCGTAACGCCGGGCGATCTCGTACATGAATGATGCGAACCGACTTGGGTCTTTCGGCGGTTTTCGCCAGAAATCCTTCGGATCGTCGTTCGACCATTTCGGGGAGTAGCAGACGTAGGGCAAAACGGTGATCCCGTTTTGAACCGCGATCCGGATGAGGTCGTCCCAATAGCCCCACGAGTAACGGCCGGGGGTTTGCTCAATTCCGTCCCATCCGATTCCGACCCGCAGATACCGCGCGTGAACGTCCGACAAAAGCTGGATATCGGCGCGAATGCGTTCCTGCGTGGTGGATTCCTCGGGGTAGTCTTCAGCCAGTCCGCTTGGTTGAAAATAGAATCCATTCGCATCTTCTTGCGCGATTCTGGAGGGAAAATTCGAACTTGAGATGATGGTGTGAGTGGTTTCTCCGGCAAAACTTGGGGAAACCCCGTCGTGAGCACAACCCAAAACCGGTGTGACCACCAGGAGAGCGAAAGCAAACAATCTGAACAGCATTCCCGGAGGTTATGGAAGAGGTTTCGAAAAGGCAAGCGACGAATGCGCCGAAATTTGTGGGCAGCCGACTTTTTAAATGGCTTGCCCCCGGAATTCGGGGAACCTAGGATGGAAAATCATGAAACGTACTTCCATCAAAAAAGTTTCAGTTGTCGTCGTTGCCTGGACTCTTCTCCTTTCTTCTTTCACTTCTTCCGCATGGGCGAAAAAGACCGGAGCTGGGCCGGCGGATTTCGGGGCCGGGATTATTCTGGGGGAACCCACCGGGCTCACCTTCAAGTACTGGAAGGCTTCGACCCGCGCGATCGACGGCGGTTTTGCGTATTCGGCAAACGAATTTCTTTTGTTGTATGCCGATCATTTATGGCATTTTCCGGCTTTCAGTGCTTCGCTTGCGAGGAGTTCGATCCAGCCTTATCTTGGGCTCGGCGGCGTTTTCTTCATTTCGAACAGATCTCACCGCACCGATCAGGAGAAGGTTCTCGGGGTTCGCATTCCGTTCGGGGCGGAATGGAAACCCGGTGCTCCTCCTCTGGGCGTTTTCGTCGAATTAGTCCCTGGCCTGGGAATCATCCCGGCGACGTACGGCCTTTTTCAAGGCGGAATCGGCGCTCGTTACTATTTCTGAAGTTCTCCCCGAGTCTATTCGTGTGCCGGGCGGTAAGGATAATAATGCGGTTCCCACTGCGCCTTTCGGATCACTCTGTCGTACTCGTCGTCGCTGAGAATGCGGCCGATTCCCGAATCCCTTGCTTCCAAGGCGACGGCTTTCGCCACATGGAAGGAGACGTTTCGGATATTCGTCAGGTCGGGCAGGAGCATGTTCCTGCTGCATTGCTCTTCGGTGACGAGCGCGCTCACGGCCCTGCTGGCGGCCAGGAACATCGCTTGGGTCACCTTGGTTGAGCGGCTGACAAGGGCTCCTAATCCGACTCCGGGGAAGATGAACATGTTGTTGCACTGGCAGGTCATCAATTTCTTTCCCCGGTATTCGAGGGCTTCAAAGGGGCTTCCGGTCGCGATGAGGCCGCGGCCTTCAGTCGCGTCCGCCACTTCCTGAGGCGTGCATTCTGATTTCGAGGTCGGATTGGAGAGCGCGAAGATCACGGGTTGCGCGTCGTTCTTGGCCATTTGTCTGAGCACTTCGGCGTCGAAGAGCCCTTTTTGAGCGGTGACGCCGATCAGAACCGTGGCCTTCGTGTTGCGGATCACGTCGAGCAGGCTGATCCGGCCAGGAGACTGGAGCTTCCAGCTTGCGACCGCGGCTCGGCTTTTCGCGAACTCTTTTTGCACATCGTCCAGACCCGGTGAATCCTCGAGGAGGAGGCCCGGGGCATCGATCGCGAAGATCTTGCTTCTGGCCTCTTCGTCTGATGCTCCCTCTGCCTTGAGCATGTTCAGGATGTTGCAGGCAATCCCGCTTCCGGCTTGCCCCATCCCGGCAACCACGAAACGCTGATCGTTAAAACGTTGCTTCTTGATTTTCATCGCGGTCATGAGAGCCGCGAAGGCGACCGAGCCGGTTCCCTGAATGTCGTCGTTGAAAGAAAGGATCCGCTCACGATAACGGTCGAGGAGTTTAAAAGCCTTGTGTTTGGCGAAATCTTCCCACTGGAGAAGCGCGTGCGGGAAGTTCCGTTTTATGCCCATGACGAACTTTTCGATGAACTCGTCGTATTCTTTTCCTTCGAGCCGTCGTTTTCTGTAGCCAAGATAGAGCGGGTCGTCGAGAAGCCGTTCGTTGTTCGTCCCGACGTCCAGACAGAACGGAAGACAGCAGGCCGGATGAAGCCCGCCGGCCGCGACGTAAAGGTTGATTTTGCCGACGGGGATACCCATTCCGTCGGACCCCAGATCGCCGAGACCGAGAATGCGTTCGCCATCCGTCACCACGACGAGGTGTACGTCAGGAAGGGGAACGTCCCGGAGAATATGGTCGATGTCGTTGATGTTCTCGGGGCTGAGGTAAATCCCGCGATAATCGCGCGTGATATGACTGAGCATCATGCAGGCCTTGCCGACGGTTGGCGTATAGACGATCGGGAGCATCTCGGAAAGGTGCGCGGAAAGGAGGCTGTAAAAGAGCGTCTCGTTGCGATTCAGAAGCGCTTGCAGGAAAATATACTTTTCGATCTCGTCGGTCTTTCGGCTGAACATTTCATAGCTGCGCTTGCGCTGCGTTTCGAGATCCGAGACAATCGGGCGAAGCAATCCGGATAATCCGAGTGTCAGGCGTTCCTGAGCGCTGAAAGCTGACGCTTTATTCAGGAGCGGATGTTTCAGTAACTGCTGTCCGCGAAGTTCGACTTCCAGGTATTCCTCCCCGGTCAAGGGATCTGTCTTCATCGCGAACGGTTTCGTGGCAAACGGCTTCATGGGGCACGCCCTCCGATAAATGATGTTGCAGTGAGTGTGGGGCTAATCTACTCGCAAACAGGCAAAAAACAAAGAGTTCGATCAGGGGAGAATGGGCCGGAATCTTTACATGACTGTTTGGGTATGTCTTAGCCGGGGTTTCTCTTGCTCCAGACCCAGATCACCCAGGTGATGAGAGCGACGAGCAGAACTAACCACCAGAAAACACGCAAGTTCAGGGCAGCCGCCTCAACGAATCGGATAGCGACCGGGAAAAAACGCCAGAGCAGGGCCGCGAAGAGAACGAGGGTCAGTGCCTGAAGAAATCTTCTCATCCGTCAGTGCGCCGATTTGAGATCCCCGAGCGGGAGAATGATATTTGAGCCACCGCCCTGTCCGCCGCCGATAACGAGCGGGGCTTTTCCGTCCCATTTCTCGACGATCTGGAGCTGGATCAGGGCCGGGCTTTCGCGCAGAGCCTTGCCGCGAATCTGAATGGACTGGGCTTCGCCCTTGGCGCGAATCACCACCGTGTTTGCCTCGATCTCGGCTTTTTGCTGGGTGAATTTGGCCTTTGCGGCTTCTTGTTCCTGGACCATTTTGGCTTCGATCGCCGCTTCGAGTTCTTTCGTGAGAGTGATGTTCTGGACCACGATATCCTCGATGATGAGAATGGGGCCGATTTTGGCCTTGGCCGCGGCGAGTGTCTTCGTTTTTATGTCCTCGCGTTTCCTGACGATCATCTCGGCGCTTTGAAGAGCGGTCACTTCCTTCAGAGCCTCGCTGACCCGGGGCAGAATCAGGGTGTCGAAGGGGTCTCCCGAGAACTCCTGATAGATCTTCACCACAGCACTTTCGGGAATGCGATAAAGGACTTTGACTTCAACGTTCACCTGCTGAAGATCGGAAGAATAACATTCCGCCTTCATTGATTGCGTCTGCTGGCGCACGGCCATCGGGATCACTGTCGTGATCAGGGGCGCTTTGAACCCGAAGCCCTCGGGCGCGAAAGCGGGATGCACCTTTCCCATGGTGACGAATACGCCGCGGTGGCCGGGTTCAATGATGTAGGTGCCGGCGAATGCCATGATCAGAAGAACGAAGATCAGGAGGCCTACTCCGAGATACTTCTTCATGCCCGCGAGATCGGTGTTGAAATCGTGACTGGTCGCCATGGTTATTCCCTTTCCTGAGGTGTGCTGTGGTGAGTAGCGTAGGCTGGGCGGGTGAGTTGAGCAACAGGAATCGGTGTTGTCACTTTTGGGCTGTCACTCTGGTCTGGAACCGGTGGCGAGCGGCGGACCGATTGAGAGTCTCTATTCGACCTGTCGATATCTGAGATATTTCTCGAGCTGGTCGGAGAAGCCGCTGATCGAGCCCTCGAGCTGGAGCTGATTCACCCGGGGGTGACACTGAAGAATATTCGACGACATGATGCGCTTCACGCGTTGCATCTCGTTCCAAGGGGCATTCGGGTTGTAGTAAGTGGAAACCAGGGGACCGATCACTCCGCCAGCCCCTCCTGCCCCAATGACCGTGGAGGTGATCACTCCGGCTTTCCGTAATCCTGAAAACTTTTGAATAACGGCTGCGGCGCCCGCGATTTCCTGCGCCTGAGGAATTAACTTCGAGGCAGTAATGGGAATGAGAACCGCCGCCAATCCGGCAGCGAGCGCGGAGCCGACTGCCTCTGCTAGCAGCTTATTCCAATTTTCGGCGATGACGATTTGTTGAATCCGATTCCATTCCGTGCGGGTAAAAAGCCGTCCCGCCAGCTGCGGGCAGTCGTCTATCTTTTTCGAGCCCCGAATGCATTTTCGTATGTCGTAGACTTCCTGATTCGGGACTTTGCGGACGACCAGGTAATAAGGATCGTCTTTATCGACTGATCGGACATTCGCGA
>MEQK01000214.1:0-10447 GCA_001770175.1 Bdellovibrionales bacterium RIFOXYD1_FULL_55_31
CGGAACGGCTGGTGCCAGAATTCACGTCCAAATAGATGTACAGGGCACTACCCGTGTGCGTAATTAAAGCCGGCGAGACAACGCCATAAAACGGACCATAATAATCCGCCGAGACATTCTCTCCTTTGTAGACGTAGAGAGCATCCTGTGTTGAGTCAAGGTCCATCGACTGAAAGGTAAGAGTAATTGAAGTCGCGTGGGCCGCCGGCTTGATCAGAAATGCTTTATCGGAGCCCGAGAGACCGCCGTAAGGACCGCCGGAATCAAACAGAATTCCTGTTGAACGATCACTCATAGCTGAACTGCCTGGGTCTTCCATGACGTTCGCGCCGACCCAAACAGTTTTTTCACGAATAAAAGAACCGGCTGCATTGCTACCCGTTAGCCTGACCTTCTTCGGGCCGATTGCTTCATACGTGAAAGTAGGGTTGGGCGCCGCACTATCCGTCAATCCATTTCCGTCAAAATCCCAAGATCGGGAGATCAAATTTGTTGAATTATCAAAAAAGGAAACGCCCTCACCCACTTGCGGGAAAAGTGGAAAAGCCGGGCTGAACGTGAACTCGGTTTCGGGCGCCGTAGCCGGAATGGCCTCCCAGCTTGCCTCAAACCCATCATAGTGGACGGTGCCATCCGTGAAC
The DNA here is from genome assembly GCA_001770175.1 of Bdellovibrionales bacterium RIFOXYD1_FULL_55_31. Classification (GTDB taxonomy): domain Bacteria; phylum Bdellovibrionota; class UBA1018; order UBA1018; family UBA1018; genus XYD1-FULL-55-31. The sequence goes on from MEQK01000214.1 coordinate 642, forward strand.
ATTTCGATATACATCGAGCCGGAATTCGCGACGATCTGTTCGGGTAAAATTGTTCCGCTCAGTTTGTGCAGAAGCTCGCCCGAACTATCAGTTCCGTTATAAATTTTTATCCAGTCGTAATACGGTTCCGTTTTGAAGGCGGAAAAAGTCAGGCTAATTGGACCCAATCCAGGACTGATGAGAAATTTGAAAGAACCCTCCCCCCCCGAGAGCGCACTGTAGGGACCAAATCGCCCTCCAGAATCGTAAAGGGTACCCGCCGCCCGAGTACTCGTCACTTGCGTCATGCTGATCGAGTATGCCGAAACATCGACAGAAAAGGTCGTCCGGTCGGAGCCAGCAGTATTGGTGGCAATGAGGCTGACCCGCTTTGTGCCGGTCGAAGAAAATAGATAACTCGGATTTTGGCTGAAGCTATCAGTCACACCATCTTCATTGAAATCCCACGCCCATGCCGTGGGTGAGCCGCCAGAGAGATCCGTAAACTGTACCCGTTCTCCAGGCGCTGGGTTGGATCCATTTATATCGCCAGCCCATGAGAAATTGGCCGTCGGCGCGCTCGGAGACGTCATGTACCACCAGGCTGCAAAACCCGCCGCTGCAATAAATTCGTCCGCTCTCATGATAATGTACATATTCCCGCTCAGGGCTCGGAGTACGGGCGGAAGCGTTTTTCCAGAAAACCCTAATCCGCCACCATGGAGAGGCTTTCCACTCTCATTAGTTCCATCGAAGACCTGGAGAAAATCACCCCCTTCTTGCAGATCAAAAGCTGAAAAACTCAACGTTATGGCCTTGCCGGGTGGCGCGGTAATTCTGAATTCGCATTGGTTATTGTTGTTAATGTAATTCCCCGAAGCCCCTCCAGAATCGTAAAGCACACCCGCCGCCCGAGTACTCGTCACTTGCGTCATGCTGATCGAGTATGCCGAAACATCGACAGAAAAGGTCGTCCGGTCGGAGCCAGCAGTATTGGTGGCAATGAGGCTGACCCGCTTTGTGCCGGTCGAAGAAAATAGATAACTCGGATTTTGGCTGAAGCTATCAGTCACACCATCTTCATTGAAATCCCACGCCCATGCCGTGGGTGAGCCGCCAGAGAGATCCGTAAACTGTACCCGTTCTCCAGGCGCTGGGTTGGATCCATTTATATCGCCAGCCCATGAGAAATTGGCCGTCGGCGCGCTCGGAGACGTCATGTACCACCAGGCTGCAAAACCCGCCGCTGCAATAAATTCGTCCGCTCTCATGATAATGTACATATTCCCGCTCAGGGCTCGGAGTACGGGCGGAAGCGTTTTTCCAGAAAACCCTAATCCGCCACCATGGAGAGGCTTTCCACTCTCATTAGTTCCATCGAAGACCTGGAGAAAATCACCCCCTTCTTGCAGATCAAAAGCTGAAAAACTCAACGTTATGGCCTTGCCGGGTGGCGCGGTAATTCTGAATTCGCATTGGTTATTGTTGTTAATGTAATTCCCCGAAGCCCCTCCAGAATCGTAAAGCACACCTGATAGCTCCGCCGACGCGGTATTCACGCACATCTTGTTCGTCACCATGGGGGCCTGATCATACGTGAATGTTGCCCCCGTCCCAAACTGGGCGTCATCGTTCGTAACGGTGACTGCAAGAGACCCCTCCCCCGCGTGGCTGGGAGTATAACAACCGAGCTGCGTGCTGGAGATCAAAAGAAGTTCCGAGCAACTCACCCCGCCGACCGTGGCGCGCACGCCCCGAGCGAATCCGGTTCCCGTGACCGTGATCCAAGTGCCGCCTCCTTGAGGACCGTTGACCGGACTCACTGCGCTGACCGTCGGTGCGGTACGATAGCTAAATCCGCCGGGTAATCCCGCCGACATCGTATTCGGATTCGTAACAACGACGTCAGCGGGACCAAGGGCGTGCGCCCCGGTCCTACAGGTAATTCTTGTCGGCGAAACGAATACTGGTGTCGTACAACTCGCCCCCCCGACTGTAGCGGTAGCACCAACCATGAACCCTGTTCCGTCGATCGTGATGACAGTTCCGCCCGCGGTCGGCCCGCCGCTTGGAGTAATTTTCGAAATCGTGAGCGATAAAATCTCATTATTTACCGTAAACGTACTACTCGGTACGGAGACCGCTGAAAAATTAACGCCTTTACCAATCGGCGTGAACGAAAGGTTCGCGTTCGAGCAACCGAATAGATGAACGAGACTCCACGCCAGAGCGAGTGAAGCAAATATCAGCCGAATTTGATGGGTTACCGCAAAACGTTCCAAGCTTCCCCCATTCCTTTAATAATAGCCAAGCTCGGAACACTTCGCGCGATGTGTCCCGTTCGACACGGGATTGATTCAAAAAGATAATTCCACTCGAGTATGAAATATTTGCGCGTTCGTAGCCGAAAGCAGACTCAAACAATGAGGAAAGGAATTGATGAATCCTTCCGATGAGATTGAGGAATGATGAAGACTTCTTTCATTCGCGGAATAATTCTTGTCGAAATGGCGGGCGCGATTTTAATTGGCGCCGCTCCGCACGCCTCGGCCAAAGAAGTGAAACTCGAATGGGAAGTTGTCGAAGGCGCCATCGGCTACGAGCTCAGAATCGAGCGCGCTGGACAGGAATTACTGAGACAGCGCCTCTCGTCCGCCAAATGGAAGGGACAACTCGACCCGGGGATCTGCGTCTTCCAGGTACGGGGAATCGACAAAGTCAACAAACCCGGCAAATGGAGCGAACTTGCCCCGTTAGTTGTCATGACAACGCCTCCAGAACTCGACTCACCCAAAGACGATGCGGAATTCGTTTTTTTTAATCCGAATATAGGCACCACCCTCCGTTGGAAGACCGCCCCCAATGCCTCGAAATACGCGGTGGAGGTCAAGCGGGGTTCTGAATCGACTTATAAAGGAATCATCGAAGGCACCCAGCTTGATCTCGGATTTCTGCCGCCGGGAGAGTATGAATGGACCGTAAAGTCGGTCCTCGAACCCCCTCCTGGGTCCCCCTCTTCTTTGCACGGACGACAGTGGACAAGTGAAGCGAGCTCGGTGCATGAATTCACGATCGAACATCGTGCGCTCGGGCGTCCCGTCCCGATTTCCCCTCCCGCCCTGTTGCCGCCTCCGTCATCCGGGAGACTCACTTTCAGATGGCGAACCGTCGATGGCGCCGAAGCTTATGAAATCCGTATCGCCAAGGCCTCGGATCGGGATTTCTCGAAAGCTAAGGCCGTGTTTGTTTCGGGCACTTCCAACATTTTCGCGATATCCACCGAGGGCGGGTACAAATGGACGATCCGAGCACTCGCGAATCTCGATAACGACAAGAAGCCTCGCGCAGTCGGACCGGAGACGATCAGTCAGTTCAAGCTGGATCGAACCGCGATTTTTGCTGAGGCGTCCGGTTACCTCGCGTTTTCGCTCATGACGGCCCCGTACACCTATGAAGTGATCAGCCCGGCCATGGGCTTTCGCGGGAGCACGTCTTCGAGCGCCATGACCCTGAGATTGAGCGCGGAGTACTGGTTCAGACCGCAGCTTGGGTTGGGCTTAGCGGGCGAAGATACGACTCTGCTGTTGAACCGGCAGAATTTTCACCGCAGAACGTTCGAAGCCGTCGCGAAGTACAGGGCCGGGCTCAATGAAGATCGCTACGGCTGGTTCATCGCGCCTAAGGCCGGATTCGAGGGCAGACAGTATTTGGGGCTCACCCCCGAAGTGGTTTCCGGCGAAGTACAGACGACTCTCCATTCCGAAACGGTGACGGCACTGGGAGGCGCCGTTGGCGTTGACATCAGGAAGCAGCTCACGGAGCGCTGGAGTCTGGGAACGAAGTTCAGCTATTTTATTCCTTTGGTTCTCTCTGGAACAAACGGCGGCTCACTTTCGGGAGAAGCCTCTTATCGAAATGTCAGCTTCGGGGCGCAAGGAATGTATTGGTTCAACCGAAAGTGGGGAGTGAGCGCCGGAGGCTTTGTGGAAAAACGATCAATCAGCTACTTGCCGTCCGGCGCGACCGTTGCCGAGCAAATTTCGATGGACGGAGCTTACTTCTTCGGAAGCGTTCTTTACAGCTTCGGACAATAGCGCACGATCGGACTCAGGGCTCTCTGCTCACCTCTGTAAGTTTCGAAACGACCCGGTCCGCGCCCGCGCGCCTCAGCTCATCGGCTGAGCCGTTCCGGGCGACCCCGACGACCATCCCGAACTCTCCTTTTCGTCCGGCCTCAACTCCTGAAATCGCGTCTTCGAAAAGCATCGCTTCGCTCGGTTTCACACCCAGTTCCTTTGCCGCGGCGAGAAACATGTCGGGAGCGGGTTTTCCCGGCATGTCCCAGCGCTGCAGATGCGTCCCATCGACGCGGACATCAAAGAGTTCCTCCAGTCCCGCGCTCTCGATAATTTCCGCGCAGTTTTTGCTGGATGAGGCAATCGCGGTCTTGAGTCCCCTTTGTCGCCAGGCTTCGAGTGCATCGACGGCGTCCTCGAAAACTTCCGGCCCCCGACGACGGAGGATTTCCTTGAAATAGCCGTCTTTACGATTTCCCAAGCCATGACACGTTTCAACATCGGGGGAATCGGCGTGGTTACCAAGCGGGATATGAATCCCGCGCGATTCCAGAAAACTGCGGACACCGTCCTGTCGCGGCTTCCCATCAACATAGAGGAGGTAGTCGCGCTCGATATCGAACGGCTTGGTTTCGCCTTTGGTCCGTTTGCCGAGATATTCGTCAAAAAGACGCTTCCAGGCCTCCGCATGCAATCGCGCGGTTCGTGTCACCACGCCATCAAGATCCAAAATAACGGCTTTGAAACGTGCCATGTGCCGAAAGAACGCAAGCCGCGGACCAAGAAGCCGCAAACCTGGATTTCTGGCGTTCTCATTGCAGCCTGAGCAGACGAATGGAAACAGAACTCAACCGCTCGTTCTCCCTGATCGCTTTCGAATGGAACGGCAAGACCGAACCGCCAAATGACATGCAAGCCGATCGCCTGCTCGAACGGCTGCTGACGTTGGGAGTTTCGATCATCGCCCTCTCCGAAACGGGTGTACAGAAGCCCTCAACCGAACCCCCACTCGGTTCGACGATTCGGCCGCACCTTCGACACCGTCTTTATGAGTGCCACTGGTCCGAGCCCGATCTCGCGTTGCGAGGACATCGAAGGTCAGGCGAACCGGTCGCGATGGGAAGACACGAGTCTCTGGAAGCGTGCATTCGCAAACTCATTTGGGCACACGAACTCGACCCGAGCGACGTTCTGCTGATCGGGTCACGGCCGCCAGGCGCAAAAGACGCAGGTGAGATCACCGACTGGTCCTTCGCGAAAACAACCGGAAAAAACGAAGACACCTTGGCCATTCTCGAGCAAATCGCCTCACGGATTGAACGCGGCGAGGAAGATTCGCTTCCCGAGTCCCCCCATCGCGACCCGTCCTGGATTATCGCCGAGGCAGGCTACAATCCGGCGCGTGAACTTGAAATCGAAGCACTGCTCGCGGTCAGTAACGGGTACGCCGGAACGCGCGGAACCCTGTTCGAGCGCGGCTCACCATTGGGACCCGGCACCCTGGTGGCCGGAGTTTTCGATATGATTCCGGGCGAAAATACCGTACCCGGACTTGTCGCGGCTCCCGACTGGGTGCGCCTGAGAATGGAGATTCTCGGGTCCGTGGGCTCTGAAGACTACCGCGAAAAAGTAAATGACCTGACCACCGGAACCCTCGCCTCCAACCAACGCGTTCTGGATATGAGCCGCGCGATGATGTGGCGCGAATTTCAACATCATGATTCAGAGGGCCGGATCAGCAACGTGAGAGGCTTTCGACTCGCCTCTCAATCGGATCGCCATCTCTTTGTCCAATCGTTGAAATTCGTTCCGGAGAACTATTCCGCCCGGATCCGTTTTGAAGCCGAAGCCGATTTGTATCAGAGCCAGCATCGAAGTTATTTGAACCCCTATCCCGTCAAGGTAACGGTTGTCTCAGGCCCCGTGAACGAACCGGGCGTGCCCGCGATCGTCCGTTACGCGTATCGAGGGGGAGCGCAGATCGTGTTCGCGACCGCCAGCCGACTGGTTCTCGAGAACGGAGAAATCGTTTATCCGAACATCAGCCGGATCGAGAACCGGGTCGCCGAGCACTGGGAATTCGAAGTGGAACTCGGAAGGACGTACCGCATTGACCGATTGATCACGATTTTCACCTCCCGTGACGTGAACAATCCTGCCGCGCACGCCCGGGATCACCTTAAGCTCGCGACCCGAAAACGGGTCGAAACCCATCTCCGTTCCCACCTGCAGGAATGGAAGAAACGCTGGTCCATTTCGAATATTGAAATCGACGGCGACCCCGATTCCGAAAGGGCGCTCCGATTCGCCTGTTACAATCTTCTGAGCGCCGCCAATCCCGAGGACGAAAGGGTCTCAATCGGTGCGCGTGCCCTGACCGGGAACTCCTACCTCGGACACGTCTTTTGGGATACCGAGCTGTTCATGATGCCCTTTTTCACGTTCACGGCACCGGAAATCGCGCGCAGTCTGCTCATGTACCGCTATCACACGCTTTCGGGGGCCAGAAGAAATGCCGAAAAGAGCGGGTATGCGGGCGCGATGTTCGCCTGGGAATCGGCTGACACGGGGGAAGAAACCACTCCGAGCTTTCTCGTCTCCCCAACAGGAGAGCGCCTTCGCGTGCTGACGGGCGAGCAGGAACACCACATCACGGCCGACGTCGCATACAGTTTGTTGCAATACTACCGAGTGACCGGCGACGAGGCTTTCCTGTTCGGGCCCGGCGCGGAAATCCTGATGGAGACCGCCCGATTCTGGACCAGCCGCGCCGAACTCGGCGAAGATCATCAATACCATATCGAGCACATCATCGGACCAGACGAGTACCACGAGGACATCGGGGACAACCTTTACACGAACGAAATGGCTCGCTGGAACCTGAATGAGGCGGTTGCGCTTGCCCACGAAATGTCGGACCGTGTTCCGGAAAAATGGAATGAGCTGGCAGAAAAGATCCGGCTGAAGCGAGGCCCTGACGGCGAACTCCAGGCTTGGCAGCGAGTCGCTGAAAGGCTCGCTGGCCCGCGCATCGACGGTGAAGACGGTGTGATGGAGCAATTCCGCGGCTATTTCGACCTCGAAGACCTCACGGCCACACAGGACAATCAGCCGGGCGGCGTTGATTTCAGAATTTTCCTCGACACGGGAAAGCTCGGCAAAACACGCCTGATTAAGCAGGCCGATGTTGTCATGTTGCTTCATTTATTCTGGGATCGCTTCTCCGAAAAGCAGAAGCGCGAGAACTTCGATTTTTACGAGCAGCGCACCTTGCACGGCAGCTCTCTCAGCCCGGCGATCTACAGTCTCATCGCCGCGAAGCTCGGGCGACTGGATTTGGCTTTCCGGTATTTCAAAATGGCCGCTGAAGTCGACCTCAGAAACAACATGGGGAATGCATCGGGCGGCGTCCACTCAGCCGCCCAGGGCGGCCTTTGGCAAGCGGCCATTTTCGGGTTTGCCGGAATGAACGCGGGTAAGCACGGCATTTCTCTTGAACCGAGACTGCCGCCGGAGTGGAAGGCACTTCGATTCCAGGTGATCTGGAAAGGTCAACCGGTATCCATTTCGCTCGCGAATGAAGGAGTCGAGATCACGCACAAGGGTTGGCTCGAGGTTCCCGTCCGGCTGGGGGGAGCGGAAACTATTTTCCTGCACCCGCAACAGACCCGAAAGTGGACCTGGGCTGCAGACGGATGGCAGGAGGTCGCATGAGTCCCCACAAACTTTTACCCACGGTTTATGTTCCTCTCGACCAGAGCGAGGCCTCGAAAGAAGTGATCCCGGTAGCTTCAACCATTGCCCAGGCATCGGGTGCTTCGATTTGCTATGTGCACGCCCCTGATGAACTCGAGGCCGCGAGCGACCTCATTGAACACCTGCATCTCCGCAGGGAACAGATCCGCAATGCCGTAATCGAGCAGGTACCCGGTCCCCCGGACGAAATGATTCCGCGCTTTGCCGCGCAACACCCGAATTCAATCATCGTGATGCCCATGAACGCGAGCGGTCGCGAGGAGGTCCGGGGTCTCGGCCCGGTTTCGAAGGCCGTCCTTCAGCGGGCCGGGTGCGCGATCGTGTTCACGCCCTTCAAGGCGAGGCCTGGCGCCTGGGATCATTGGAAACCGATACACATGGTCCTGCCGCAGGACAGTTCGGCGGAATGTGCCGCCGCGGTTTCTCCGATCGCCGGCATCGTTCACGCCAAGAATGCGCGAGTGACGATCCTTCACGTCCCCACGTACGGCGATCTCTGGAAAACGCCTGAAAGGGCCGCGCTCCCGATTCCCCGTTATCTCGACCAGCCTCAACACGGTATCCGGGCCTGGCAGGAGGAATTCATCGAAAGGTTACGCGCGCTCGCAAACCTTCCCGAGTCGATCGAAATCCGCCTTGTTCTCGGAATGGGCGAGCCGGTGGCCGAAATCATCGAGACGTCGCGAGCAATTCCCGCCGATCTCATCGTGATGCCCTGGTATCGCGATTATCCCAACGCAACCGTGCTCCGTCCGGTTCTGGCGCAGGCGGACTGCCCGGTCATGGTTCTGCCGATCGCGACCGCCGAACAAGCGACAAAAGTGGCTTAGTCTTTCCGCAGAATTTCAGAGAAATTCTGGATCACAAGTTCCCGACGGTCGAGTTTGTCGATTTTTTCGGGTTTGATCCCCCAGATCTCCCGCGCGTATTCCGCGATCGTGCGATCACTCGAAAATTTGCCCATACCGGCCGTATTCGCGATCGATTTACGAACCCACTCATGCCGTTGCAGATAGAGCTGGTCGACGTGATCCTGCGCTTCGATGTAGGCGCCGTAGTCCGCGAGAAGCAGGTACGTATCCCGTCCAAGCAGGCTTTCAACGATCGGCCGGAATAGATGCTGATCTCCGGACGAAAAGGCGCCGTTCGCGATCATATCCAGTGCCTCTTTCAGTTCGGGATTGCGTTCGTAGTATTCGCGGGGCCGATATCCCCTTCGTTTGATTTCATTCACCTGATCAGCCGTATGACCGAAGACAAAAATATTCTCCCGACCCACTTCCTCCATGATCTCGATATTGGCACCGTCCAGCGTACCGATCGTCAATGCGCCGTTCAGGGCGAATTTCATGTTTCCAGTACCGGAGGCCTCCGTCCCCGCGGTCGAAATCTGCTCCGACAGATCGGAAGCCGGAAAGATCAATTCGCCCAGCGAGACGTTGTAATTGGGAAGAAAGACAACTTTCAGAAGATCGCCCACGCGCCGGTCACTATTGACGACATTGCCGACTGAATTCACAAGCTGGATGATCAACTTCGCCATGGTGTAGGAAGGCGCCGCCTTGCCGCTGAAAATCACGGTTCGGGGTGCCACATTCAGGCCGGGATTTGATCGAATCCGGTTGTACCGGGTGATCACGTGCAGGACGTTCAGGAGCTGCCGCTTGTACTCGTGAATGCGTTTTGTCTGGCAGTCGAACATGGACTCGGACGAAACGTCGACGCCGTTCGTCCTCCGGATCTGCGCGGCGAGCTTTCGTTTGTTGGCGCGCTTCACCTCCATCCACTCCTGCTGAAAGTCAGGCTCTTCAGCCAGGTCGCGCAGCTTCCGGAGTTCATCGAGATCCGTCACCCAGCTCTTGCCGATCGCCGATGAAATCAATTCCGCGAGTCCACGGTTCGCGTGCTTGAGCCAGCGGCGCTGAGTGATTCCGTTCGTTTTATTGTTGAACCGCTCCGGCCAGAGCTCATGAAAATCCCTGAAAAGCTCGTTTT
>MEQK01000214.1:10454-37383 GCA_001770175.1 Bdellovibrionales bacterium RIFOXYD1_FULL_55_31
CGTTTTTCAGTATCTCCGAATGAAGGGCCGAAACTCCGTTCACCGAGTGACTCCCGACAATCGCAAGATGGGCCATTCGGACGTTCTTTTCTCCATCTTCGCCGATAATCGACATACGCCTAAGGCGGTCGTGATCCCCGGGAAAGCGACTCGCCACTTGATCAAGGAAGCGTCGATTGATCTCGTAAATAATCTGGAGATGCCGCGGGAGAAGATATCCCAACATCCCGATCGGCCAGCGTTCAAGCGCTTCCGGGAGCACCGTGTGATTCGTATAGGCAAAGGTCTTTTCGGCGATCTGCCAGGCCTCGTCCCACGGGAGCCGCTTATCGTCGAGCAGAACCCGCATCAGTTCCGGAATCGCAAGCGTCGGATGCGTGTCGTTGAGCTGGATTGCGACTTTTTGCGGTAAAATCGCGAAATCCTTGTGACTACACTCAAACCGCCCGAGGATGTCCTTGATGGTCGCTGAAACGAGGAAATACTCCTGCTTGAGGCGAAGTTCCTTCCCCTCCGCAATATGGTCGGCGGGATAAAGGACTTTCGAAATATTCTCGCTCCGCATCTTCGATTCAACAGCCCCGAGATAGTTGCCGCGATTGAAGGACTCCAGCTCAAATTCACGAGTCGACTTCGCGCTCCAGAGCCTCATCGTATTGACGATTCCGTTGCCATAGCCGGGCACTGGAACATCATAGGCAAGAGCCATCACCTCATGGGTATCCACCCAAGAATAGCGCTGCGCGCCTTGTTCGTCAGTGTAAGGAATAACGCGGCCCTGGAACTGAATCTTGTGAAGATGTTCCTGCCGGACAAACTCCCAAGGGTTATTGTATCGAAGCCAGCTATCCGGGGATTCGGATTGGCAACCACCGACGATTCGCTGATGGAACATGCCGTACTCGTATCGAATTCCGTAGCCGTACGCCGGCAAGCTCATCGTCGCCATCGAATCAAGAAAGCACGCGGCGAGGCGCCCGAGACCGCCGTTTCCAAGTCCCGCGTCCCACTCCGATTCCAGGAGATCTTTAGCGTCAATTCCGAGCACCTTAAGTGCTTTTTCCCACTCATCGATCAAGCCGGTATTGATGAGCGCGTTCCCGAGCGTCCTTCCGACGAGAAATTCCATAGACAGGTAGTAAACCCGTTTGGAGTCACTCCTGTGATAAGCCTGCTGAGTCTCAAGCCATCCTTCGACCAGGGTGTCGCGCACGGCATACGCCAACGCGAGATACAGGTCGGCTTTGGTCGCTGAAAAATTGTCTTTGACCAGTGTGTACTGGAGGTGCCGGGTGAAGGACCGTTGGAGGTCATTGGAGGTAGGGGTCGGCTGGGTTGTCTTGTCATCCATGATCATGGAAGCCAGTGTAACATAAGTGTTCGAAAGGCGCTTCGATTGCAGGGACGCCTCCGCTACTTCCGAAGGCGCCTCTCGAACCGATTGCCGTCAGGCATTCGGAATACCCGGCGTCAAGCTTTTGATTTCGAAGTGGGTATATCGAACGGGCTTTTATTTGTGAAATGCATATTGAGAAAGGTGTTATTCTAGTAGCGCATGATACATTCAGTATCGTGTTTTGACGTGAACAAATGCAGAAGTCTCGCGATTCCTTATTTCCGGAGGTCTCGTTGTCAGACTTGGCTGAACGGCCACTTCGTCCAGAGGAATCCCGAAAAGTATCGAAGATGCGATCCGCATGAGGGGCACTGAAAATTGCGGAGCCGCTCGGCTCGGAGCAGCCTGTCCGGCGGCCTGGCCCGCCGCCTGAGTCGGAGGAATGACGGTCTTCACATCTCCGGCCACCACCTGAATCCTTCCTACCAGAAGGCCTCGTTCCTTTCTGGTATCGAGGGCGATGTTCACGTTCCCGATCTCCTTCTTTCCGCCGAGAAAGTTTAGGGGGAAATGACGGACCTGAACCCAACCCTTCAGTTCTCCGGGATCCTGAAACAGAAGATTAAGGCGGATCGGAACCGGCGTCGGCGTGAAATTCGAGGCAACCCGTAGATAGCTGTTTCTCGGAGTGCGGACACGAATCGAGTAACTCAGCTCAATGGTCCGTTGTTGCGGAGACGCCGTCCGGAGCGCCTTGGCTATCGAGGACCCCGTCAATCGTTGATCCGGCAACAGCTGCGGCGGCGGCCCCGGTGAAAGACGCGGCAGGCTCAGCCGCATGTCCAACAGCTTGAGATCAGCAGTCGCGCTCACCGCAATCGGACGGGAACGGCGTCCGGGCGCGACTCGGGTTGCCGAAATCTCAACGCCGCCGTGCCCCTCAACAAAAAGTCTCTGTGTCCTTTTAGGTGACGCAAGCGCCGATTGAACGGCTATTGCCAGCCTCCCGCCTGTCAAATTCAAATCTCCGGTTAAGTTCATCGCGGCCTTTCCTCGAAGCGCCTGGAGGGGAGCTGGAATGACGAGCACAGTCCCCGAGAGTTCCTTGACCAGGAGCCCGAACTCGGGAATCCGCGCCGATAAATCGATCTTCGCGTCGAAGTGCCGGAGAACGGGATTTCCACTTGGAATGACCGTTACTGACGCATTCACTCCGCCACTCACTCTTGCGACCTTTTCACTGAGTGCCGGCCCAGGAACAATCTTGACGACAGCATCGATCGGGCTCGCGGCATCGAAGGGAAACGGCAGTTCAAGATCTGCCTGAATGGTCGCGCCAATCCGCTTTTTCGACGTCACCGCTGTGAAAAGAGTGCTCCATTTTCGCGACCTGAGCCGACCCACTTCAGCAAAAGCGGGGCAGTTCACCCGCGCCTTCCCAGCCCGACGATTCCTGTCGCTTTCAAAATAGGAATACCGGCAATTTCGTATCCGCAATGAAGCGAGTCGCGATTTTCTCGCCGTCGACCTGACGTTCTGATCGAGGGAGCCCTCGATGCGATCGGCGCGGATGAATCCGCTGGTTTGAGCCGTACTCACGAGGTTCTCAGAGGTGTACTTGGCGCGCACTTCGTAACGAAACTCTTTTTGATCATCATGGCCAGCCGTCACGCCGACCGTGAGCTTGCCTTTCCTATGCAGTTCGAGCCCGAGGTCCCCGCTTATGTCCCATGGTCCTGCAAGCTCCCGGGTCCGATTGCGCGCTGAAAGATCGGTGACGAGATCCGCCAATTCGATACCCCGAGAGTCAGAAACTTTCGCGTCTGTCATTAATACCAGCATTCCGTCGCGATAGTTCAGCCGGAAGGCGCCCGAGAAATCCTTTTGCGCGGAGTCCACATAGAATCGATCAACCTTCACCAGCAGATCTTTCAGTTCGGCGTGAGCAACAAAATCCGGCAGTCTCAATCCAGAGCGTCGGGCCGGTTTTGCAGTCCGTGAACGCAATGGTGAATCAAGGTTGATGCTGGCCTGCCCGTCAAGAAGCTGAACCGGCCCGAGTTCGGTGATTCTGGGAGGAAACGATCTGAAATCGTAAGCGAGCGCGAGATACGCCTTGCCAAAGCAGCTTCGCGCAGCTCCCCCGTTCAAAGTCATACAGAAGTCGCCAAATCGAATTTCGATGCGTTTTTCGAAAAAAGATACCGAGTCGGTTTCGGTTTCTAGCGTCCCCCAACGAACATGGGCATTCATCACGGGCTTTGAAAAGGTCTTCATTCCCCACCCCATCACTCTTGGATTCACGATGATGGATGGCCACGCCACGATCACTAAAAGGAGGAGGATCAGCAGAACCGGAGCTCCCGCCAAAAGGAGCGCGAGGATTCTCAAGCGCTTCATAAAGGTTCTCCGAGACTGAAATAAAATTGCCAATGTGACACGAGCGGCGCTGCTCCCGGTACCTGGCGTGTTGTATATCCGTGCGCCAGTGTCGTCCGAAGAACCCCGAGCGGGGAATTCCAATTCAGACCAACACCCGGAGACCAATAAATGGGATCGTCTAAAAAGTATGAGCTACGGCCAAGTGCGCCAACATCAACAAAGAGCATGGGCTCAACTTCCCCAAGCAAGAGATCGGGACGTAACTCAAGCCCCAGGTAACCAGCGCTTAACCCGCCAGGCGATAGACCTTCAGGATTCGGTAATTCCATTCGGCTGAAGCCGCGAAGATCCGCTATTCCGCCGAGAAAATTCTGATCATCTGGTGGAAGCTCCTGAAGCGCTCCAACTCCGTTTTGAGGGAAAGTCGCCGAATATCCGCCGCGCAGAACCGCCAGGAGCAGCGGCGGGTCAAAGTTTGAAAAATTCCAAACATTCTCGAAGCGCAACCTTGCGATCGTCGAACCAAAATTCGAGACAAACTCATTCACATTCGATCTTGCATCCAGCGCAGCACGAAAGCCGCCGCCCAATTTCGTCCTGTTGAACTCATTTTCATGACTGATGATCCGGAGTTCAAGGTCGAGCCCAAGCGCATGGCGACGGTCGGCAGAAAAGCCGCGCCTTGTCTGGTAAACACGAAATTCGGGCCCGAGGAAGACTCCGAGACCCACTCCGGAAAAATCAAAGGTGCTTGAATAGCCCGTCAAGATCCGCTCTGAATAGAATTCATAAGGGTTCTCGTTTCGGTGGCGGAGTTCGATGACAGGCCGAATCGAATGGCGTGAGGAAGGTGAAGGAAACCGCCAATCGTAGTAAGTGGTGATCTGCTGTTCTTTGAAGGAAACGCGGGCCTCAGCTGACGCGGCCGATGCCTTCTCGCCGAGTCGTACACGCTTAAGCGATAGACTCGCGGTGCTGACTTCTTCCGTATTGAGGCCGAATCCCGCCGATAAGATTCGCTTTTCGCCCAAAATGGATTCCTGCTGCACGACTCCCGATTTTCCGGTGCAAACGGGAACGAAGAAGGTTCTTTCGGCCATTCCGTCCGTTATGGTCCGATCGGCTGAGATCGCGAGCAAACGCGAATCGTACGGAGCTCCGAATTTGAACGCATCAAAACGGCGCAACGAACTCGGATCAAAATCGGCTTCTCCTTGAAACCGGGTCTCAATCGACTGAACGAAAAACCGATCACCCCTCTCGACTCGAACGAAAACAGCCCCGGTCTCAGGGTCTCCGGCGGCCTGGACCGTGCCGCACGGGTACCCCAGACGGGACAATTCGCTCCTTGTCCAGGCCGTGACCGAATCCAGAAGCGATGGGGTCATCGGCTCCCCCAACACACGGCGTTTTCGACTCATATCCAGCCCGGAAATTTCGACATTCGTTTTGAGGGATGTGACTCGCGTTACCGGTCCGGGTGTGACGCGTATCCCGTTCTTAACCGGAACAAAACTCGGACGAAGAAGTCCCCGACTCTGCAGAAAGCCGCGAAGACTCAGGACTGCCTGCCCCATCGGAATTTTTGACCAGCCTTCGCTTTTTCCGCCCGTTTTGGTCGACTCGCCGCAAATAAATCGAAGCTCGTTATCCGAAAGAGGGGGTTCGATTTTTTCCGTGACTTCGATTTCCGGACAGAGCAGCCCGGCGCCGAGAACGGTGAACGGAGCAAGCCCCAGCAACGCTGCAGTAAGCCACATCGGAAGCACATGGCAAAAAATGCAAGCAAGACGCCAGACGGCCATTTCAGATTGTGCCGGTCAGCGGAAACCGGAGCAACATGCTAAGCTCTCGAATTCCTCACCACCTCGGCTCGGATTCGACCTGCTTCAGAATAGTTTCAATGGCGGCTTGGATTTTCTCATGGTTGAAACGTCCGGACGGCAATTGATACTCCGCGGGGGTAAAACTCTGCGAAAATTCCTTTACTGATTTGGCGACGCCCATCGAGGCGGGACCGACCTCGATCTTTTTCATCTTAAATTCATAATTGACCTCAAGCGCGCCGGCGTGATGCCGAAACCCGAGGATCAGCTGTTCCAACGAAGCAAACGAGCGGGCGCTCGGCGGCGCGAGCTTCACCTCCACCCAGCCCTTGTTGAATTTCGTCGACTTCACGACGTAGCGATACTCGATCTGCAGAATCTGAAGGAACTCTTCGACCTGCTGAACGGGCAACACGGTCAGCTGAAGTTTTCCGAGCTGAACGCCCGGCTGGCTCCCCGAGTCACACTGACCAAAAAGCAAATAGGGACTGCGTGATTTATCGGTGATCGCGAAATTCAAATCGAGCTGGAATTGCCAGTTCGCGCTGCATGATCCCTGCGGTTCGAGCTGCCCCCCTCCAGAAATGTCCAGAGGTGCCGAAGAAAGGACCGAAAATGCATCATCGGCCTTGGCCGCAACTTCCTTCATGTCCGCGTAAGCGAGAAAAACACCCACCCCAGCGAGGGGACCGGCTTCAGATCCTTGATTGCGGATTTCGAGAGTTCCTGAAATGCAGTCACCCTGCCGCCATGACTCGCCGTGCACGAGCACTTTGAATTCGAATGGTTTCTTGAAAAATACGCCCTTCATAAATCTCGTCATCGCACCACTTCCGAATCAAAGGCAATTCTTTTCGATGTAGCCGAAAATAGGCAGGTCGGAACTCCGCGCATCCCCGTTGCATGAACCTGCGCTCATACCGAACTCGAAATATTAAATAAGAAAGGCGAGCACCTATGCCCAATGAACGAAAAAGGAAAAGGTTAGATTTCACGATAGCCACGCTCATCAGCGCGGCTCTCCTCGCGGCGGTTGGAATAACCGCGTTAGCGCAGGATGACTCGGGAGGCATGCCGCAACCCGGCGCATCGCCTTCAGCCTCAGCATCCCCTGCAGCATCCCCTGCGGCATCTCCGTCAGCGCAGCCCAGCCCCTCCCCGACACTGGCCACTCAGCGCCAAGTCTTCATCGCTCAATTGAATGGCGTGAACGGAAGCGGTGCTTCCGGTACCGCGCGCATCGTCGTGGATGGAGAAACCATGGGTATTCAGATCGAGGCGTCCGGCCTCGCTCCAGGAGTGATGCATGAACAACATATTCATGGTGGTTCCCAGTGCCCGGGCTTCTCGGCGGATCAGAACGGCGACGGCTTCGTTGACAGCCGTGAAGCAGAGCCGATAGCTGGGCCGATTGTGTTCCCTCTGTCGCTCGATCTGCCTCGGCAGACTGGTACCGCTGAAAACGGGGCTGCCGGACAGGCGGGAAACTTCCCGATTGCCTCCGCGACCGGAACAGTGAACTACATTCAGGCGTCACCACTCAGCGCCATTCTGAACGCGCTTAGTCAGCCGGGAGCGGCCGGTGCAAGCCCGTCGCCAACGGCAACAGCCACTCCGGGCGAAAGCCCGAGTCCCACGGGCACGCTGGAAATTCTCGGCTCGAACCCTGGTTCAGCGGTTCCGACCGAAGCTCCGGGAGCCACTCCTCAGCCGAGCCCGACCGAAAGCCCTGGTGCTTCACCGACGGCCACGGCAACTCCAGGCGCCTCTCCGACCGGTACGATGGGTATTGCCGGAAATCTCGAGAGCCGCGTTATCGAGATCCACGGAATCGACAGTTCAACGAACCTGCCCCCCACCGTTCAGTCTGATTCTGGCAAGCCCGCGCAAGTCACCCTCCCGGTCGCTTGCGGCGTGATTGTCCGCACGCAAGAGTAAGCAAATCCCCTCCTTCATCTGGAGGAATTCCCCGGCCCCGAAAGGCAACTCTTCGGGGCCGGCACTTTTTTGCCTTTCGGCTGGATAAATGACGCGCCTGGGTTTATCCAAACCATACAGCCGCACAGGAGCACCGTCATGTACGAGCACCGCCGTAATCTATTCATTATTGCCGGAGGAATTCTTCTCACGACGATTCTTTGCGCCGCGGTGGATTTTAATTCCGTCCCGCCTGAACGCCAATTCGCGCTGCTTTTCGGGAAAGCGATCGTCATCATGCTCGCCACCGCCTCTCTGGTGAAAGGCTTCACCAGGCGAGCCATTTCTGAATGGGATCTGGTTTTTCTCTGGTACCTTCACCTGGGTCACGTGGCGCACGGACAGCTTTTCCGCGAAGGGTACTTCATCGGCTACGCCGAAGGTGTTCTGGTCGCCTCTTTTCTGCTGCCGTTACGCCCCGCCCAAATGCTCGTCATTTTCACGAGTTCTCTCGTTATTTTCATGACGGCGATTTTGCTTTCGCCTCTCGACTATACCCACCCGGGACTGGTCCATTTCAAAACGGACATGGTGATCTCGATTACGGTCGCCAACGCGCTCGGCTTACTGGGCAACTTCTATGTTTATCATGAACGGAGAAAAAAAGAGGAACTCTATCGCCGCTTCACCGACCTCGGTAAGCACTCGGCAATGCTGTTTCATGACATCAAGAATCTTCTGACCGCCCCGAGTATTGCCGCCAGCCTTCTCCATCGAAAATTGGCGTCCCACCCTGACAAGGATGTCGTGAAAATCATCCAAAACATCAACTCCGATTTCAAACGGGTTAATGATTTCCTTTTTGAAATGGAACAGATCGCATCGAGCAACGAACGGGAAGTCGAAATCCGCATCAGCTCCCTTCTGAAAACGGTTCAGAAACTCCTGAGCTCACATATCGGCGACATCGCGGTCGAATGCAGGAGTGACGGGATATTCAAGGCGAAGCAGAGCTACCTCAGCCGTGCCCTGATCAACATCTTGATGAATGCCGCCGAAACCCTGAACCGACGTCGAATTCAGGAACCGAAGATCACTCTCCGGGTCGAGGCGTCTTCCATTGTCGTTTCGGATAATGCCGGCGGTTTCGTGCCTGAAATACTTGAGAAGATCGCGACGCATATTCCTGTTTCCGACAAACAGGACGGAAGCGGGTTGGGAGTTCTGATCATTCAGGACTACATCGAAAAGCTCGGAGGATCGACACGCTTCGCAAACGGGCCCGACGGGGCCGTCGTGACGCTCTCCTTGCCCGGGCGACTCATCTCCTGAGTCCAATTTTGGTTGACACTGCTTCTCCTTCCTATTCATATTAGCAGACACCAAATCGCGGTTTTCACACCGGTATCCCGCTGAATTCGGAGTCATGCCATGCGCCTCGCCGAACTTTCCCTTCGACGCCCCATCTTCATCACCTGCATCGTTTTAGTCATGATTGCAGTCGGCCTGCTAAGCATGGGACGCCTGCCTGTCGATCTGAACCCGAACGTGAACATTCCTGTCATTTCGGTAGTCACGGTTTACCCCGGAGCCGGTCCAAGCGAGATGGAGACCATGATCGCGAAGCCGCTCGAAAATGAAATCAGTACGATCTCCGGCCTGAAAAAGCTCACCTCCAAGAGCATGGAGGGGCTCACTTACATTATCGGGGAATTTTCGCTCAAAACCGATATCAAGTATGCCGAGCAGCAAGTCCGGGACCGCGTGAACGCGGTGAAAGCCGCGTTTCCGAGGGAAGTGAAGGAACCCGTCATCCGCCGTTTCGATATCAACGAGCAACCCGTCATGCTCCTGGCGCTTCAGGCTGATCTGCCCGAAGGCGAACTTTTCGATTTGGCGGACGAAACGATTCGCCGCAGGCTCGAGCAAGTAAATCAGGTTGGCCGGATCGATCTTTCGGGTGGGCGAAAACGGGAAATCCAAGTACTCCTCGATCGTGAAAAGCTCCGCTCCCGCGATCTCTCGGTCACCATGGTCGCCTCCCAGCTTGGCCAGGAGGGCGAAAACATTCCCGGCGGAAAGGTCAGCCGCGACAAAGACGAGGTCGTATTTCGCACCCTCGGGGAATTCCGCTCGACTCAGGATATCGAGAACAAAATCGTCAAATTCTTCGGAAACGAAATCCCGGTGAACGTCCGCGACATCGGGGTCGTTCGCGATACTCTGGCGGACGAACAATCGCGCTCCTTCATTAACGGAACAAAAGCTATTTTTTTCAGTGTCACCAAGCAATCGGGCTCAAATACCGTCGAAGTCGCGGACGCGCTTCGAAAGGAGATCAATCGCCTGAACAATGAATTCAAGGACCAGCCGGGCCACCCCAAGATCGTGACCACGCTGGACTTGAGCGATTGGATCAGGATGAACGTCACCGACGTGAAGGAGACGATTCTTATCGGAGTCCTGCTTACGATTCTCACAGTCTACCTGTTCCTCGCAAACGCCCGCTCGACCTTCATCACCGGGCTTGCTTTGCCCAATTCCCTGATCGGGGCGTTTCTCATGATGGCGCTTGCGGGATTCACGATCAATACGATCACGCTACTCGCACTCAGTCTCTCAGTCGGCCTCCTCATCGACGACGCCATCGTGGTCAGAGAAAATATTTTCAGACACATCGAAGCAGGCGAAAATCCGGTTATCGCGGCACGGCGTGGCACGAAGGAAGTCCGCCTCGCGGTGATCGCGACCACACTGGTCGTCCTTGCCGTATTCGGTCCGGTTGCCTTCATGCAAGGAATCATCGGTCAATTCTTTCGTGAATTCGGTCTTACGATCTGCTTCGCGATGCTGATCAGCCTGTTCGACGCGTTGACGGTCGCGCCCATGCTTTCCGCCTACTTCGCCGGTTTTGTCAGCACCCGAAAGCCAAAGGCGATCTGGGCGAATACGATAGGCCGCGTGCTCTCCGGATTTTCGAACTTTCAGAGCCTTCTCGACCGCTGGTATACGAGGGCGCTTCATTTCAGCACCCGGAGCCCCGGCAAAGTCCTCGGGCTGAGCGTTCTCATTCTCATCGCAAGCCTCGCTTCCACCGCCTTCATCAAAAAGACATTCGCCCCCGAGGAAGACCACGGGCATTTCGGCATCGCGATGGACATGGCGCCAGGGACCAACCTCAACGAGATGGAAAAATCCGCTCGAAAAGTGGACGAGCTCGTTCGCGCCCATCGGGACGTGGAGATTTCGGCATTGACGGTCGGCGGGAGCCAGGGCCAATCCAACCGTGCGATGATTTCGGTCAAAATGGTGCCCGGCAAACAGCGAGAACTGACCACGATGGGGCTGAAAGAAAAGCTCCGTGGTGAGTTGCAGCGTTTTCCGGAGCTCAATCCGAAGGTTGTCGAGTGGGCGTCCACGGATGGCGAGAACCAGCAACCCTTCAATCTCGACGTGATCGGGCAGGATCAAGAGGAACTCGAGAAAGTCTCCTCGCAAATCATGGCCATTCTTCAGAAGGAACCAGGCTTGAAGGACCTCGACTCCAGTGTCCGCTCGGGCCGTCCCGAGTTCCAGATCAAACTAAACCCGCTCCTCGCGCAGTCTTACGGCATCTCGACAAAGAGTTACGGCTTCGAACTTCGTGCGCAAGTCGAGGGACTTACTCCCGCGAAGTTCCGCGAGAACGGCAAGGAATACGACATTCGGGTCCGCCTCAGTGACGGACAACGTGATCTGAGCCGGGATTTCCAGAAGGTGTACGTTCCGAACGTGAATGGATCGCTCATTCAGCTGGCCAAGCTCTCGGAGCCAAAACTCGCAACCGGACCCACCGCGATCAGCCGTCAGAACCGGGCCCGCACGATCATGATCACCGCGTCGCTCGCGCCAGGCGCGGGCATCGGCAACATCATGGAAAACGTTAAAAAGTCGATCGACAAGGAAGTCAAGTTCCCTCCGGGCGTCCGTTATCAATTCAGCGGCAGCAGTGAATTTTTCGAAGAAATGGCGACCGGAATGATCACGGCAATTTTCTTCAGCACTTTGTTCATTTTTATGGTGCTCGCGAGCCTTTACGAATCATTCGTAACCCCCTTCACGATCATGCTGGCCTTACCGCTCGCGATCTCCGGCGCCTTTATCGCGCTGCTCGTGACCGGGGAACCGATCAGCGTCTATTCCATGATCGGCATCATCCTGCTGCTCGGCGTAGCATGCAAAAACTCGATTCTTCTCGTCGACTGCGCCCGTCAGTTCATGGCTGAGGGCATGAGCCGGACCGAAGCCATCATAAAGGCAGGAAATCGCCGTCTCAGACCCATTCTCATGACTTCAATGGCTTTGATCGCCGGCACGATTCCCGTCGCCTTCGGCCTCAATGAGGCGGCGAAAATGCGGACTGGAATGGGAATCGCGATCATCGGAGGCCTGATCAGCTCGACGGTACTGACACTGATCGTCGTCCCCGCGGCATTTTCCTATATCGAGCGCTTCAGGGACTGGAGCACTCGAAAGATCAAGGGCTGGGTTGGAATGGGCGCGGAAACAGCCGTGTTCATTCTGATCGGTCTGGGTGTCCTCGGCCAGCTCGGCCCCTCGGGCGCATTCGCCTTCGAATTAGCCCACGCCGCGCCAGCCCCGTCCCACGCCGCCCTTTCACTCGCGACGTATCTTGCGCAAGCCGAAAAGGAAAACCCTTCCTTTCGCGCGGCGCATGCATCCACCGAATCGGCACGACTTCTCGTTGACGAAGGCGATCTCACGACCGCGCTCAGGGCTTTTGGGGACTTTCGATTCGCCCGAGATCGTCAACCGAGAATGGTTCCTGCCTTTTCCGGGAACGGTTTGGACACGGGGACCCTGAGCATCGGCCTCGAAAAGCAGACGCGCTTCGGATTGCAGGGGAAGTTTTTTTATGGCCTGACCTCCAACAACGTATACGGCATCGCGCCCGAACTTCTTCCCAATCCGATTTACTACACAGGGGCGACGACTTTTGAACTCCGGCAGCCGCTCTGGCGAAACGGTTTCGGGAGCGAGACGAGGGCACTTCACAAAGCCGCGGCTTCGGGTCAACTCGCAAACTTTCACTCCAGCGCGTTCGAGCTGAATTCATTGAAAATGCAGCTCGAACTCGGCTATTGGCGCCTCTTCTTCGCACGTCAGCTCGTACGACTTCAGAACGAAGCGCTGGAGCGCGCACGTAAAATTCGCGATTGGAACGCAAAGCGAGTCAATCGCGATCTTGCCGATCGCGGTGATCTGCTCCAGGCCGAAGCGGGTCTTCAGTTGCGCGAGTTGGAGTTCAAAATGGCAAAGGATGAAGAACGTTCGGCCGGCTGGGCCTTTAACGGCTTACGAGGCAAGGACTCCGGTGAAGTGCCGGAGTCGCTTTCGGACGAACCGGCCCGCTATCTCGCGCGGCCGATCCAACAGCTATCAATCGACGATCGTCATGATCTCCGTGCCGCACAAATGGCCCAATCCGGCGCGGAAGCCAGTGCCGCTCTCGGAAAAGAAAAAGCGAAGCCGACCGTGGATCTCTTCGCGACCGCGTCGCTGAACGGCTTAGCCAATTCAGCCGGGACAACGTTCTCCGATTCCGTCAGAAGCCAACACCCTTTCGTCAGCGCGGGGCTTTCGGTTTCAGTGCCCCTCGACTTTTCGCTCACGAATCAGATCAAGCGCGGTTACCAGCTCGACCTCTTGAAAAGCGAGCACGCGCTCAACCAGACACGCTTGAGCGCGCAGAGGGAACTCAAGGAATTTCACGAAAACACCGTCAGCGTTCGTCAGCGAATTGAAATTGCGCGAAAAATCGAGGATGCCCAGAAACTCAAACTAGAGCATGAAAGACGGCTCCTCTATCTGGGCAGGACGGTCACGTTCCGCATCCTTCAGTTTGAGCTCGAATATGTGCAATCGCAGGTCGCCCGGATACGTGAGGAATCAGCGCTTATCGCTCAGATCGCGCGGCTCCGGCTTTACGAGAACGTCTCGCCCTAGTTTACTTCGCCAGGTCGACTTCCATGTAAAGAGCCGGATGATCGGAGCCGATCCCTTCGACCTCACTGATGATCTCGGCCCACCTTACGTTCAGGCCTTTCGTGAAGGCATCATCGAACTGATAGTAAACCGCATAATCATTCTGCCAAGGAGCGCGGGAGAGGCCATGCTCCGCGGTGATCTGATTCACATAATCAAAACGCGCCTGATTTCGAATGTTAAAGTCACCAGCGAAAATGATCGGACCACGATGTTTGCGGAACTCCTTCGAGATATCGTTCACCTGGTCTCTCAAGGTCACGTCGGGCGTAAAATTGATTCCATGTATCCCGGCGACAAGCAAAGTGTCTTTCGATCCGGCTATCGGGAATTCCGTGATTACGGTTGTCTTCGGACTTCCGACAAAGGGTTCCCGGGCCACTGTCCTTTTATATCTTACGTTTTTGGACTGAACCGCTGAGCCGATCGCCGGTCCGGTCGGAACGCGGTTGGCCATCAGAAAGTTAGCCGAGAGGACCCAGCCGAAACCGGCGAGGTCCAACAACGCGGGACCGACGTTCTGGTCCAGGACGACTTCCGAAAGGATCACAAGATCCACATTTTTCGTAAGCTCGTTGAAAGTGCTCCGGAAAGCCGGCTTCTGACCTTTATAAACATTCCAAACAAGAACCTTCAGCGTACGTTTCGGAAGCGCCGATCGAGTCGCATCGGCGAAATGATAAATGACTTCATCAGGAGAAGGGACTTCATAGCAGTCAAAGCTGCAAGGTTCCCCGCGCGCAACCGTGCTCCGGACCTGAGCCGAAGTCATTGCCGAGGCGTCACCTGAAAACCATGCCTGGCCCACAAGAACGAGCCCGGTCAAGAGGACTGTAAAACCCGTTTTTCCCCAGATTTCTTTTACCCAACCCATGGCGAGGGTTTAAACGCAAACCCGATTGAAGTCAAACGGTCGGCTATTCAGCTGGAATTCTTGACGTTCTTGCTAAAGGCCCCCACCTCCGCTAGACGAGTATAATGAGCACCACCACAACCGTTGCTGAAAAAGAAGACCTTTCGATTTGGAAATCCTTACAGATCCTCTTCGGAGCATCGCGGGGATTCTGGCTCGTCAACATGGTGAACTTCGGAGACGGGATTGCGTATTTCGGTATTCTCACCCTTCTCACCCGATTTCTCGGAACACGTCTCGGAATGTCCGATCACGTCACCGGCATCAGCGTTTCCGCCTACACCGGACTGGTCACCTTTTTCATGTTCGGTGGAGGATTCGTCTCAGACAAGCTCGGCGTTCGACGCGCGATCACCTGGTCCTTGGGCATCATGGGGCTCGGCCGCGTTCTTCTGGCTGCCGCGCCTGGTTTTAGCGGAGCCGGACAGCTTGGCGCCTGGCTCGGGCTCCTATTGATGGCGCTCGGTTCAGGAATTATTCAGCCCGCCTTGTACGCGGGAATCAAAGAATACACGGACTCCCGAACGGCCACGATCGGCTATGGCCTTCTTTACGCGATCATGAACCTCGGCATTGTCGCCGAAAATTTTATCTCGCCCTTCATCCGCACGGGTGACGTCTTCCTGAATCTCAAATTCACAACTGTTGTCGGATTGGGCTGGGGCATCGATGGCGTTTTCTGGGTTTGTGTCGCAATCACAGGCCTCATGCTCCTCGCGCACATCTCTCTATTCACAAAAGAAGTCGAAAAAACGGAGTGCCTGTATCGAGAAGCGCCCCCATCGTCCGATTCTGCCGTTCAGTCGGCTTTGAGAATCAAGGATCATTTGAAAGAAATTCCCTTCCTCGATAAACGGTTCATGTTCTTTATTTTCATTCTGCTCCCAGTCCGGACGCTCTTTGCCCACCAGTTCCTCACGATGCCGGATTACATTTTTCGGTCCTTTCCAAAAGAAGTGAGCGATAAGTTTGAATGGATCAGCGGCATCAATCCGCTCATCATCGTGATCTTCGTCCCCCTCGTCGCCGCTCTCACGCGCAAAGCCAGGGTGATCGACATGATGATCATCGGCACCGCACTTACGGCACTCACCAGCTTCATGCTCGTGCCAAGTCCTACGGTGTCAGCGCTGATTCTTTACACGGTTTTCTTCTCCCTCGGCGAGGCCCTCTGGTCTTCCCGCTTTCTCGAATACGTCGCCAATCTCGCCCCGGCTGGAAAAGTCGGCGCGTACATGGGCCTGGCCGGAATCCCTTGGTTTCTCGCAAAGTTCACGACGGGGCTCTATTCGGGTTCTATGCTTCACAAATTTATTCCAGAAACGGGCGCTCAGGACCCCGGCACGCTCTGGTTTATTTACGGTTTAATCGCCTGTATCAGCCCGATTGGGTTGATTGCGGCCCGGCGCTGGATCATTGCGGGCGAGGAAAAGCGCTAGCCCGGGGGACCGTATTTAAGTAGAAAGCTATAAATTTCATGTAGATGCGCTTCAGCAAGAGTCACACGCACATTCTTGACTTATGTCATCGGGTAATATAACTTCGCGGGGCTCGCCGATGAATGGCCACCCTGCCGTTCACCAGCCGGGAGTCCCGGGAGTCCAACGATGAAGAAGATGAGCCGAAAACCAGTCGCGTATATTCCGATCACCACCATGCTGGTCATGGGCTGCATCGCCATGCCCCTTCTCTCGCAAGCAAACTCCAGCAATCCAAACGCGAACAGCTTCCATCAATACCGCGGAACATCCGGCTACGCTTACCACTTCGATATCCCTTTTTATGAACAGACCTACCCGTTTGACTTTGGCGCTGCCGTCTTCTTAGGCGCGGATAATCAGAAGCGGATCGTGAACCTCACACCCCACTCCTTCAAGGCGACGTCGAACGACATCGAAACACTCTCGCTGGACGAAGACCAGGTCGGATATCGGCTGATCAAAACTTTCGGCATTGAGGCGGGAATCGCTCCTGCCGCCGTGTTTTCAGTGCTCTCATCGCCGCTCAGCTTTAATCCCTATGCCGGAGTGGTCCCGATCGCCGGGAAGAAGCTCACCACGAACCGGTTCGTGCCCGCCGGAACCAACCCCGACCGAATGCCCAAAATGCGAATACCCGAAAAGGCGGCCGATCTCGAATCTTGGCTCGTGGGCGACCAGCTCCAATATGAAACCGTTGGCGGGGTTCTTTTCGCCGGCGGAATCGGCAGCTCAAGCACCGCTGTCGCCGAAGTGCGCTACCTTGCCCTCGGGCGCTGGGCTTACTACGTCGAAAAGACCGAGGAAAACAGAGTATATCTGAAAATCACCAACCGGATGATTCAGTCCCTTTCCGAAAAGATCGGCGCACTCACCGCAGTAATAGACAACTCGAACTTTGGCAGCACGGATGATCGTTTCTCATTTTCGTTTCGCACCGACACCCCTGAAGGCATCGCTGCCTTCGAAGACGCCATGACCGGCAACCTCTTCCTCGCGGATGAATTCGACGGAAAAGGCCCGGTGGAACGCGTCGCCTCGTCTCGCGACAAGACCCGCGGACGACTGACCACGTTGAGTATCGGATTTCCCTTCGCTGCTTATCTCGGCAAGACGACCGGGACGATCCATACGGTTTCGGACATTCTCTATCACCAGAACAATTCAGAATCGAAAGTGAATTACGGAATTTATCTGAACGAGAAGGTCATCCGAGGCGCCCTCCTCATCGGCCGACGGAGTGCCAACGATTTCTACGGAACACATTACGTAACCCGCGAAGCGGACGGAAGCATCAAGAACGGGCATTGGGGCCAGTATGTCTGGGCTTATGAGAACTCAAAAACAAGTCCGAAACGCCTGAGACACGAAATCGGCCAACTTATCAAGCAGACCGGCTTCAACCCTGAACTGGCTGTCCGAATTCCAGAAACAAAAACTCTCGGCTACACGCATTCCATCTTCAGGATGATGTTTTCGCAGGAGTCCACCGACGAGCTGATCGAGCTCGCGGTGACCGGAAGTCGCGCGTTCGAAGAAGTTTCCTCCGAGTTGATCGCAAACTACTTCGCCGACGCCACTGACAAGGACGATATCTGCCGGGCAAGCTTGAATACGGAAACGAACGAGATGGAAAAGGATATTCCCTACTGCAAAAAGCAGTTTACCAAGGCAACCGCGAAAGCGATCCTCAAGATCCGCTCACACCTGCTCGAGATGTCGAAGCTGAAGGAAAACAAACCCGCGACATTCGTCAAAGCGTTCGCCCAGTTCGGCAAGTCGTTCCTTACGAACCGATTCACGGTGCAAACGATCGCCCGAATCGCGACGAAGCATCCGATCGACATGCTTTACAGAATCGAAGGCGAGCGTATTTCGCGATACGAAAAGCGTCTTGGCACGGCGAACGCGACCGGGCTATCATTCGCACATGAACGCCTGCAGTAGTCTGTACGTCCACATCCCGTTTTGTGAACGGAAGTGTCACTACTGCGACTTTTATTCACTCGGCAACCGGGACCCGGAACTATTGGACCAATTCGCGGCCGCCCTTGGTCTGGAAGCAGCACTCGTTGCCCGCGAGCGCGGGCCCGCTCCTCCCTATCGGCTCAACACGGTTTACGTCGGCGGAGGGACACCCACGCTCCTTGAACCGCATGCTCTTGCATCTGCACTCAGCCCGATTCTGAGCGAAGCTCGACTCGAGCCGGATTTCGAATGGACAATCGAAGCAAACCCGTCATCCGTGGACAAAGCGAAGTTGCTGGCCTACCGAAAGCTGGGCATCAACAGAGTCAGCCTGGGAATTCAATCCCTCGCCCCCGAGTTACTCGCGCGCCTCGGACGAATTCACACACGGGAAATCGCTATCCGAGCTCTCGACGATATCTTCCGCGCGGGCTTTGAAAATGTCTCGGTCGACTTTCTTTGCGGCGTGCCCGGGCAGTCGATTTCCACCCTCGAAGAGTCAATTCAGGAAGCCCAGCGATTCCCCATTAAGCACCTCAGCTGCTACCTCCTCACACTCCCTCCCGATCACTCGATGTACCAGGAACTTCCCGACGAAGAAGAGCAACTCGAACACCTTCTCTGGGTTGATCACTTTCTTGGAAACGCCGGTTTTGAGCATTACGAAATTTCGAACTTTGCAAAACCGGGATGGAAATCTCGGCACAACATGAACTACTGGAATGGCCTGTCCTATCTTGCACTCGGCCCTTCGGCACATTCATTTGACTCAGAAAAGTTCATTCGCTCGAAAAATGTTTCATCGCTGAGCGGTTATTGCGAAACGCTCCGGTCGGGGCGTCGTCCAATCGAGTGGAGCGAAGAGCTTACCCCCACACAGCGCGAAATTGAAAAATGGCTACTCGCCCTGAGGCTCAGCGAAGGAATCGCGGAGGAGTGTTTTAACACGCCGCAACGAAGACGAATGCTGGACGTATTCGAGCGTCAAGGCCTCGTCGTTAGCCACCCCGTTTTGGCCGGGCGTAAGCGATTGACCCCAAAGGGGTTTGCGCTTTCCGATCAAATCATTCCATCCTTTATTTGACTCTTTAAAATTCATTACCATTCTTGGAGTTCTGTCTCGCCTGTGTTTCGCATATTCCTTGGAGGATCAACGCTTGGCCGAACCCACACAAAAGAATCCCGAACCGGAGAGCAAGCCTGAATCCGTTCAGGAAACGAAGAACTCGGAAGCATCGAAGCCACCCGAGTCCAACGGATCCCAGGATCTGAAAAACCAAATCCAGGAGCTCGAAATTCAGCTGAAAGAAAAGGATTCGAAATATCTCTATCTTTACGCTGAGTTCGATAATTATAAAAAGAGAACAATTAAAGAACGCGCTGATCTTATCAAGTTTGGTTGGGAGCCGCTCGCGCGCGAACTTCTCCAAGTAGTGGATAACCTCGAACGTGCGTCAAGTCATATGGCCCCCGGGACGGACAAGGCGCTCGTGGAGGGGCTCGGCATGGTCCTGAGCCAGCTCAAGTCAAACCTTGAAAAGGCAGGGATTCAGCCAGTCGAAAGCTTAAACCGCCCGTTTGACCCGAACTTCCATGAGGCGGTAGGACAGGAACCCTCTGAACAACCACCGGGCAACATTGTCAGGGAACACAGCCGTGGCTACATGCTCCACGGCCGCTTATTAAGACCAGCGCGCGTTGTCATCAGTGCAGGATCCGGCCAGCAGAAGACTTAAGACTTTTTGGGGAGTTAGATTGACTTGGGGGCTTTCGAGCCCATTTTTCACTATTGAGGAAGTAATATATGGGAAAAACAATCGGCATTGACCTTGGTACAACGAATTCATGCGTGGCAATTCTGGATGGCGGTGACCCGAAGGTCATCCCAAATTCAGAGGGTTCAAACACGACTCCGTCGATTGCTGCTTTTACTCCGTCGGGAGAAAAGCTGGTAGGCCAGACCGCAAAGCGCCAAGCCATTACCAATCCCGACAAAACCATCTTCGAAGCCAAGCGCCTGATTGGCCGAAAGTTCACTTCCCGCGAAGTACAAGAATTCCTTAAAGTTGCCCCTTTCAAAATCGTGGAAGAGAAAAACGGCGACGCCTGGGTTAAAATCAACGACCGCGAATATTCTCCGCAGGAGATTTCAGCGCTCGTTCTTCAGAAAATGAAAAAGACCGCCGAAGATTACCTCGGCGAACCGGTGACCGAGGCTGTGATTACAGTCCCAGCCTATTTTAACGACGCACAAAGGCAGGCCACCAAGGATGCCGGCCGGATTGCCGGTCTCGACGTCAAACGCATTATCAATGAGCCGACCTCGGCCGCCCTCGCCTATGGCCTCGACAAAAAGGGAAAAAACGAAACTGTCGCGGTCTTCGACTTAGGCGGCGGTACTTTCGATATTTCCATCCTGGAACTCGGCGACGGCGTTTTCGAAGTAAAAGCGACGAACGGCGACACATTTCTGGGCGGCGGCAACTTCGACCAACGAATCATCGACTGGCTCGCTGATGAATTCAAAAAAGAACACGGAATCGACCTTCGCAAAGACAAGATGGCGCTCCAGCGTCTCAAGGAAGCCGCTGAAAAGGCGAAACACGAACTCTCGAGCACGATGGAGACTGAGATCAACCTTCCCTTCATCACGGCGGATGCCACGGGCCCGAAACATCTCAATCTCAAGCTGACTCGCGCAAAGCTGGAAGCTCTGGTTTCTGACCTGATCGAGAAACTGGTCGGTCCATGCGAAACCTGCATCAAAGATGCAGGGGTCCAGAAAAGCCGGATCGACGAAGTCATTCTGGTCGGTGGCATGACGCGTATGCCGCGAGTTCAACAAAAGGTGAAAGATATTTTCGGCAAAGAGCCCCATAAAGGCGTCAATCCGGACGAAGTCGTCGCGATCGGAGCCGCGATTCAAGGCGGCGTGCTTAAAGGAGAAGTTAAAGACGTTCTCCTTCTCGACGTTACCCCTCTCTCGCTCGGCATTGAAACCCTCGGCGGCGTTTTTACGAAGCTGATCGAAAAGAACACAACCATTCCGACCAAGAAGTCACAGGTGTTCTCGACCGCCGCCGACAATCAATCGGCTGTTACGATTCATGTACTGCAAGGTGAGCGTGAATTCGCTGAATACAATAAATCCCTTGGGCGCTTTGACCTGGTCGGAATCCCACCCGCGCCGCGCGGCGTTCCGCAGGTCGAAGTGACTTTTGATATCGACGCGAACGGCATCGTTCATGTGGGTGCGAAAGATTTGGGTACCGGCAAGGAGCAATCCATCCGGATCACCGCCTCGAGCGGACTGACCGAAGACGAAATCAAGCGAATGCAGAAAGAAGCTGAAGCGCATCGCGCCGAAGACGAGAAACGCAAGGAAATCGTCAACGCTCGAAACACTCTCGACAGCCTGATCTACACGATCGAGAAGACAGCGAAAGAAAACAGCGAGAAAATCGCACCTGACACCAAAAAGCAGGTCGAAGATGCTTTGGTAGAGGCCCGCAAACACCTCGACAGCAAGGAAATCGGCGAGCTGCAGAAGGCAACCGAGCAACTGACCGCCGCCTCAAACAAAATGGCCGAGGAGATGTACAAGAAAGCGGGGACACCGCATGGCCCAGCCGGCCCGACTCCCGGACAGGATCAAGGCGGTCAAGCCGAAGGCGCTGAAAAGACCGAAGGCAAAAAGGGCGACGACGTCATTGACGCCGATTACAAGGAGGTCTAGAAAATATTCCGCTGCTTGCTGCGCGGCCATTTTCTTAATTACCTGAGCCGGAGTAACCGGTAGACTGAGCGTTCATGGCGACAAAACGGGACTATTACGAGATTCTTGGTATCGGCAGGGATGCATCCGCGGATGATGTCAAGAGGGCCTATCGTAAACTCGCCATTCAGTTTCATCCGGACAAAAACCCAGGAGACAAGGTAGCCGAAGAGCGGTTCAAAGAATTATCGGAAGCTTACGAAGTCCTTTCCAATTCGCAAAAACGACAGATGTACGATCAATTCGGGCACTCCGCGAACGCCTCGGGTCCGGGCGGCCCGGGAGGGTTCGACTTCCAAGGCTTCGGAGCCGGCTCGATGAACGATATCTTCGGAGATATTTTTGGGGATATTTTCGGTGCCGGCGCAGGAGGCGGGCGAACTCGGGGACGAAGACGCGGTCACCCCGGCGCCGATCTCAGAACTTCGGTGGATATCACATTCGAAGAGGCCGCTTTTGGAACTGAGAAGATCCTGACCATTCCGAAGAGCGTTCGATGCGACACCTGCGAGGGAACGGGGGCGAAACCAGGGACCACGCCAGAAACATGCAGTCAATGCCGCGGTCGGGGGGAGGTCAGCTTTCAGCAGGGCTTTTTCGCGATTTCACGTCCTTGCCCTCAGTGTAACGGTTCGGGACAGATTATCCCGAAACCGTGCGAAACCTGCCGTGGCACCGGCCAGGTGAAAAAGCGAACACAGATCGCGGTCAAAATTCCGGCCGGCGTGGATACCGGACAGCGCCTCAAGCTGTCGGGCGAAGGTGAAGCGGGCGAACGCGGCGGCATTCCCGGCGATCTTTACGTCGTGATCAACATCCTGCCCCACGATTTCTTCACGCGTGAAGAATTCGATGTCGTTTGCGAAGTGCCAATCACCTTTGCTCAGGCGACGCTAGGTGCTGAAATTGAAGTGCCGACCCTGGATGGCAAGGTAAAGATGAAGATACCGTCCGGCACGCAGTCTCACAGCACCCTTCGCCTGAAAGGAAAGGGCCTCACCCGGCTTGGATCGTATGGACGGGGCGATCAGCTAGTAAAGGTCATTGTCGAAGTTCCCTCGAGGCTGAATTCCGAGCAGAAAGAGCTCTTGAAACGCTTTGAGGAACTCGGAACGGAATCAGCTAATCCGATGCATCATCGTTTTTTTGAGAAAGTGAAAAATTTCTTTGAATAAGCACGGCATAAGAGCCCTCGCGGTAAGTCTCGTGATTTTTTCGGCCTGCGCAACCTCGGGCGGGAAGAACGGCACACAGCCGTCCGGCAGAACGAACACAAAAGGGCGGACCACATCCGTTCCGTCGCTCACAGGCCCTGGCGCCGCAAGCAGCGAAGGCGCGGCGGTTCGTGAAATCCAGACCCTCTATTCAAAAGGCGCTTATGAAGCCGCGCTGTCGAAGATCCGCGAGTTCGAACAACGTTTTCCGAAGAGTAACCAGATCGGCTACGTTGACAACCTGCATGGGCTGATTTTTCTCGCGGAAAAAAACCCTTCCGAGGCGATTTCCTATTTCCAGAAATCCATAAAGCATCCCGGCCTCGGTAAAAACTTCACCGACTACATCATTTACAATCTCGCCACGGCGCAGATCGAAGCGGGCCAGACGGAAGAAGCCCTCAAATCACTGGACGGAGTGCATCCCGAGAACCTCGATCAGGATACCCGGATGAAGCTTTACCACCTCAGGTCTCAGATTCACCTCAAGCGTGAATCCTACCTGGACGCCGCACGCGATGCGATGTCCTCCAGCCGCTTCGTTCCCGACGCCCAGATCGCGCACCTCCGAACGACACGGGATGCCCCGCTTACCGCATTAACCGAGAGGGCACTCTCTAAGATCGACAATACCCTCGCGCTCGAACAGCTTTATCGCGACTCCGAAACCGCGCCTTTGGCGGATTTGATTCTTCTCGAATTGGTCAGAAAGGAAATGGCCGTTTCTAATTTTGAAAAAGCGAGTCAGTACCAGGGAATTCTCGCGGCCAAGTTCCCGGACAGCCCGTCATCAGCCCTCGCGGCTGAACTGATCGGAGCAGCGCAAAGCACCGCCCCCGCCGACCCGCAGGCCATCGGGGTATTGTTGCCGCTCAAGGGCAAATTCGCCAAATGGGGCGCAAGAAGCCTGCAAGGAATTGAGCTCGCTCTTCGGATGTTCAATTCCGGCGACTCTGATTCGAAGCTCACTCTGATCGTGGAAGACAGCGGCGAAGAACCCGAACGGGCGATCGCTGCGCTGAATCGGCTGGTTCTGCATCATCACGTCATCGCGGTCATCGGGCCACTGCTCAGCAAGGGCATCGAGCAAATCAATCAAAGAGCGCAGGAACTCCGAGTCCCTCTGATTTCCCTGGCCAGGTACACAGCAACTTCGGCCGATCACGTGGTCCAAGGCGGCTTGACCATGAAGATCCAAGCGGAAGAAGTCGCAAAGTACGCCCTGGAACGGTTGAACCTTCGCCGTTTCGCGATCCTTGCCCCTCGCGACAAGATCGGAGAAGAAGCCGCAAGGAGTTTCTGGGACGCGGTCGAAGCAAATGGCGGGGAGATCGTCGGATTCGAAAGCTACAGTCCGGGAGAAACGGACTTCCGGCAGCCAGTCGATAAACTTTCCGGACTGTACTATACCGAAGCGCGACAACGCGAACTCGACGCTCTCGCGAAAGAACGTGAAGTGAACCGCATTCGAAAGCGAACACGTAAAACAGAACAGTATTTCGCCCTGAAGCCGATCGTCAATTACGACGCCGTGTTCATCCCGGATGAACCGAGGATTTCGGGTCAGATTCTTCCGACATTTGCCTATCGTGACGTCGATCACGTTCGATTCCTGGGGACTTCAGCCTGGAATTCCGCCGACTTTATTTCCCGGGCCCAACATTCGGCTGAGAACGCTATTTTCGTGGATGCCTTTTTCCCAGAGGCCGAAAACCCCGCCATAAGAACTTTCATTGAAAACTACCGAAGCACGTTCGGACAAGACCCGACGGCCATGGAAGCGCTCAGCTACGACGCTGCAAAGATCCTCGAATACGCGGTCTCGCGCGGTGCGACCAACCGAGCCGAGCTACTCGCGAATCTAAAAGCCGTGAATCGCCAAACCGGAGTTACGGGCCGAATATCCTACAAAGACGGTCAGTTGACACGTAATCTCCAGATCCTGACTATTCAAAACGGCAGAATTCGCGAGGTCACGGTCCCCCGGTAAATTCTGCCGATTGGCAGCCTCAACAACCCAGCTCATACTGAAGATAAGGGTGAAGCCCGGGGCAAGAGGTCCCGTCCACCTTGCGACGGTATTGGGCGATTCGCTCCCGCGAATCGCAAATTGGAAATCAGTCAGGAGGACTGATGGGATTACGGTTTGACCCTGTTGGCGGGGGTCAATTCAAGCAAGCCGTAAAACAAATTATCGAAGCCGAAAGCCAGCCCCTGAGGGCACTCGAGGCTCGTAAGGCGCGCGAAGAAGCGCGTGTGAAGCTATTCCAGGAATTCAAAGGCAAGTTCTCGGGATTGGATAAGTCTCTCAGCGAAATCGCCAGTTTCAAAAAATTTCGTGAATTAAAGGTCGACATGGGTGACGGCCAGCACCTTGCCAGCGTTACGGTGGATAAAGATAAGGCACAGCCCGGCTCCTACAGCATCCAAGTGGACGAGCTGGCCGCCAGAACATCCGTCATTTCAAACGGCTTTGAAGACCCTGACGAACTCGGGCTCGGAATCGGCTTCATCGTCATGGACCTCGAAAATGGCGAAAGCGCGGAAGTCTTCGTGGACGAGGAACACGCGAGTCTGCGCGGAGTGGCAAGTCTCATCAATGCACAAGACAAGTCCCCGGTCCGAGCCGCGGTCATTCAAGACGCCTCTGATCCGGATGAGTCGTGGAAAATCATATTAACCGCAAAAAAGGACGGCAAAGGCAACAACATCGAATTTCCGGAATTCTACTTTCTGGATGGCTCGAACGATTTTTACGTCGACGAGGACCGCCCCGCTCAAAACGCACAGGTCGTGATCGACGGTTTTCCGATCGAGCTCGTGAGCAATGACATTCCCGATTTTCTGCCCGGGATGAACCTACACCTGAAACAAGCCCGCCCCGACCAGCCCTTCACGATTACCGTGACCGAAGATCACCAGAAAGTTTCAGGCAAGGTGAAAAGCCTGATCGATCAGATGAACCAGGTCCTGCAATTCATCATTCAACAGAACACGGTGGATGAGCGCTCAGATACCAAGAGTACCTTTGCCGGCG
Source organism: Bdellovibrionales bacterium RIFOXYD1_FULL_55_31 (assembly GCA_001770175.1). Lineage (GTDB taxonomy): Bacteria > Bdellovibrionota > UBA1018 > UBA1018 > UBA1018 > XYD1-FULL-55-31. Next base: position 36,346 of record MEQK01000214.1, read on the forward strand.
ACACGGGCCTTCAAACAATCGAATATCGGCTTCGAAATCTTCTCCACGAGGGCTTTCCCGTCGGCGATCCCGGGTCTGACGACTTCCGCCTGGTTTTTTTAAACCAACTCGGAGTCGAATTCGAGAAGTCAGGCCTCCTCACGTTTAAGGAAGAGAAATTCACGAAGGCACTCGAACAGGATTTCGACGGAATCGCCGAAGCGATCACCGGCGGCTTCGGTTTTTCATTCCAGCTCAGGGAACTCCTGGGCAGCTATACCCGAAGCGCTGATGGCATCCTTTCGATGCGCGAACGGGGTCTCAAGAACCGAGTTACAGAACTTGATCGCCAGATCGAGAACAAGGCGAAACAGATCGAACGAAAGCAGCAGTCCGTCACTGAACAGTTTTCACGTCTTCAAGTCGCCTTGTCCAACATGCAGAAACAGCAACAATACCTGACCGCCGCGGTGGGTGGTGGCGGTGGCAATACCGTGGCCCAGCTTCTGGGCGGATGAACAGATGAGGAGAAATTAGTATGGTCGGCAACTACGGCGCAAATCAATACAAGCAAACAGCCGTCAAAACAGCCAATCGCGGGCAAATTCTTTTGATGCTGTACGAGGCCGCGGTCCAGAATGTCAAAAAAGCGACGCTTGCGATCGATAAGAAGGACATCAAGGCCAAGGGTATAGCAATCGGCAAGGCGCATGATATCATCAACGAATTAGTGAACACCCTCGACTTTGAAGTGGGTGGGAATGTTGCTCGAGAACTGGAACGATTGTACAATTTCAGTATAGAGCAGTTGATCAAGGCGAACGTCGAGAACTCAAAGGAGCCGCTCCAGGCGGTCCAGAAGGTTCTCGAAACGCTGCTGGACGGCTGGAGGATTGCGGTCGACCAGGTCAATAAAGGAGTGGCACCCGCTGTAAGTCCGACCAAACAGCCGGAAGCCAAATAGTCTGGGTCACATGGATGTGTCAATGGACGTATTAAAGCTACTGCGAACCAAGAACCGCTGTCTCGAACGGTTTCTCGATATTTCGGCCCGCTTCG
>MEQK01000215.1:0-40586 GCA_001770175.1 Bdellovibrionales bacterium RIFOXYD1_FULL_55_31
CATCAATACACGGGAAATGAAACAAAATCCAAAGTCCGAAAAAAAACCGAATTCATTGAATTCGAAAGCGCAGGATCAGAATCGGGAAGTTCTCGATAACTGGCTGCAATTGGCTCAACTGCGCGCAGAGAAATGCGAGCTTCAGGAAGCCGAAACCGCCTACGGCATGGCTCTGCAACATGCCAAGGCTATCGGTGATCTCCGTGGGCAGATGGAGGCTCTTGCGGGGCTCCTTCGCCTCGCGGGGCACGCGGTTGACGAGGCTGCGATCAGTCGCCTGGATACTGAACTTGACTCCATGATCGCGGCATATCCGGATGAGGTGCCGCCTCTGGTCTGGCATTGCAAGGGGACCGTGGCCTGGTTCAAACAGGATGTGAAAGTCGCCCAGCGCTGCTGGCATCGCTATCTTCGAGCACTTCGGGCCGATACGAAATTACCGGCAAGAGAGGAATTGCTCGGCAAAGCTTATGCGTCTCTCGCGCTCTTCTGGAGAGAGACAAAGCCGAAGCGCGCGAGGCAACTCTCCATGACTATCCTGAGCCGCGAGTCTTCAAAGAACTTGAAGGGGACCGTCGGGATTCTTTACCTTGTTTTGGGACATATCGCCGAGCAGGAATTCGATACTGTAACCGCGTTGGAATGGTACAAAAAAGCACACGCCCGGTTTCTCGCGGAACATAACTGGTACTATCACCTCTACGTCCTTTATGGTTATGCCCGAATCGCGCGCCGCCAGCAGAACTATGCCCAGGCGTATTGGTATCTGGACATGCTCGAAAAGGCTGCTTGGGGGCAACACTTTAACCAGTTCAGGCGCGAGATCGCGATTGAGCGATCGCGCCTCGAGCAGGATGCCGTAGACCTGCTCATTGACAGTCGCAAGGGTGTGGTCAAAATTCGGGATTCGGGGACCGTTTCGCTTCGGAAACAATACATTTTGCTGCATATTCTCGAAGCCCTGTCGAATGCGCACAGTCGGCCGGGGGATGATATGGAGCGAGGCTTGTCCAAAGCCGAAATCATCGAGTGTGTCTGGAATGAGTCCTATCGGCCCGAAGCCCATGACAACAAGCTTTATTATAATATCAATCGTCTCAGAAAGCTGATCGAGCCAGACGTGAAGAAACCACAGTATCTCCTGAACTGGAAAGAGGGTTATCGCCTTGCACCAGGGCTGCGAGTTCAGTTTCTCGGAGGGCGTAGCTCGTTTGCGGCAGTTAACCAAGGGAATCAGAGGGGGGAATCTGAATGAATTGGAAAACGATGAGTTTGCTCGTGCTGGTACTCGCTGTTGCCGGTGGCAGCGGTGGGAACCAAATCAGAGCTGAAGACTGTATAGGCGCTAATGGAGTCGTATCCGAGCGCATCGGCGGATGCTACGAGTGGCCGAAAGGCGGGGGGGGCGAAGTTCCTGTTCCGTTCGGACTGAACGAAAGAGCTGAACTTGCGGATGGCGAATCTTACCTGCTCGTAGGAAAGGTCGTGGTTTATTCGCGTAAAGCGGGACCGAACCAGGTTCGAGTCTACTTTGAGGTCGATCTCCGCCAACATCCGTGGCTCGCGAATGCCAAGCGCCGCCTTAACCCGCTCTACCCGCTCGAAGGCAGCGTGAGCGAGTGGAAAGATTACGACGGTCATATGGTGAAACTGGCATGTCGCGCGCACAGCCGGATTTTCAGGGTAAACGACGAGCTACAGCATGTCATTACGCTCGAGGGGCGCCAACCGCTTTAAAGCTCGGGGAGCCGACCCCGATAGCCCTGCTGCTCCAGCATTCGTCCGGTGAGTGAACGTGTATCCTGGATCAGCTTCGAAGGCGGACCGCTCGCGACGACCTCTCCACCCGTGACGCCGCCGCCCGGCCCGAGATCGATGACCCAGTCCGCTTGTGCGATCACGTCCAAGTGGTGTTCGATCATGATAACGCTGTTGCGGGCGTCGACCAGATCTTGAATCACACCGAGGAGCTTCTTGACGTCATCCAGGTGTAAGCCTGTGGTCGGTTCGTCAAAAATATAAAGCAGGTTTTCGGAATTGCGATCTTCAAGCGAGGAGGCGATTTTGAGGCGCTGTGATTCACCTCCGGAGAGTGTGGTAGCGGACTGTCCGAGATGCAGATACCCGAGTCCCACGTCTCGGAGGACTCCCAATTTCCGCATGAGAATCGAATTGTCCCGGAAGAGTTCGTAAGCATCATCGATGGTTGTTTGAAGAAGTTGATAGATGTTTTTTCCGCGATAACTCACATCAAGAACGGTTCGTTTGAACCTCTTACCGTCGCATTCCTCACAGGGGAGCTTCACTTCGGCCATGAAATGCATGTCGAGCGTGATTTCCCCTTCACCTTTGCAAACAGGACACCTGCCGCCTTCCACGTTGAAAGAAAAATGTTGGGGAGTGTAGCCGCGCCTGAGCGAGATCACCTGATTCGCATAGATCCGGCGTACCTCATCCCAGGCTTTCAGGTAGGTGGCCGGATTGGATCGTGAGCTCTTGCCGATCGGGCTCTGATCAAGGAGGACAACTCCGCCAAGCTGTTCCGCCCCGTACAGCCGATCGAAACGTCCTGCGGGATCTTGCGTCCTGTTAAACAGTCGTGAGAGACCGTTATAGAGGGTCTTGTGAACGAGGGTGCTTTTGCCTGAACCCGAAACTCCGGTAACGACGACAAAACGGTCGAGAGGGAATTCGGCGGTGATGTTCTTCAAATTGTGTTCGCGGCAGCCCACGATTCGAAGGATCTTCCGGGCCGGCGCACGCTGGGCCCGGGTGCGTTCCAGACGGAAGGCTCCCGAGAGATATTTTCCCGTTACCGATCCGGGCGTCGCGATCAGTTGTTCCGCGTTCCCCTGTGCTATGCGTTCGCCGCCGCGGCGTCCGGCTCCCGGGCCGAGTTCAATGAGCCAATCGGCGGACTTCATGACTTCGAGATCGTGTTCCACGACGACAACGCTGTTGCCCTGGTCCCGAAGCCGTTTCAAAATCCGGATCAGGCGTTCAGTATCGGACGCATGGAGTCCTATGGATGGTTCGTCAAGTACGTAAAGAGTCCCGCAGAGGCCGTTGCCGAGCTGGGTGGCGAGGTTGATGCGTTGGAATTCGCCGCCCGAGAGGGTTTTGGTGAGCCGGGAAAGCGTCAGATAGCCGACGCCGACTTCGTCGAGAAAGGCGAGTCTTCGTTCGACTTGTGAAAAGGCCTCCTGACCTATTTTGCGCTCACGAGGCGTGAGTTCGATGTTTCTGAACCATCCGAGAAGGTCCGTGACCGGAAGTTCCAGGAGTTCTGAAATCGGTTTTCCGCCGATTTTTACGGCGAGAGCTTCGGGTTTGAGTCGCGCGCCGTGACACTCGGGGCAAAGACTCTGGTTCTGATAACGACGGATAAAAACCCGCACGTGGAGTTTGTATTTCCAGCGTTTCAACTCCTCGAAGCAGGCGGTGATTCCCGGGAAGGTTTTATCTTTCGGATCCCCATCCCACAGGAGTTTGCGCTCGGAGGCCGTGAGTTCGCGATATCGTTTTCCGACCGAAATGCCGTGCCGCTCGGCAAAGCGGAAAAGATCCTTCTGCCAATCAGCCAGCGACGGTTTCGCGAACGGGTCGATAGCGCCGTTCTTGAGCGTCTTCGTCACATCGGGAACAACGCGCGCCTCATCGAGATCAAGAGTGAAGCCGAAGCCGCTGCATCGGGCGCATGCCCCGAGCGGGCTGTTGAACGAGAATAGATGGTTTTCGGGGACGCGGTGCTCGAGTCCACACTGAATGCATGAAAAGCGGTTATCGAATTCGACCCAGCCCGCGCTTCCTGCAAGGTCGCCGAGATCTGCGAAGGCGATCCTGCCCCGGCCGACAGCCAAGCCCTGGTCGATCGAATCGAGGAGCCGGCCGCGGGTGTCCCGGTCAGGGCACTGCGAAACCCGGAGCCGATCCACTACTACGAAGAGTTCTCCGGCGTCGAGGTGGGTACGAGTGAGTTTCGGGAAGTTCTCAGACCCGAATTCCTCGAGTTCGAGGAGCTCAGGAGTTCCTTTTGTGCGTCGCCAAAAAAGGCGCTGGAAACCTTGTTCCCTCAGGATTTGAAAAAGAGCTTCAAGAGACAGGTCCGGTCCAACCACGCTGGGTCGAGTTCCTTTTTTAAGGCTGGCTGCTTTCGCCTTCTTGTTTCTTAGAGCGCCCGCTTTGCTTGTGCTCTTGCGAGGTGTCCCAAGTGGCGCCCCAAGTGGCGCGACTATGAGCGCCTTTTTGGATGGCAACCACTCGCATGCCCACTCCAGAATGGATTGCGAGTCCTGGCGAGTGACCTCAGCACCGCAGCTCACGCATTGCGTGCGACCGATTTTCGCGAAAAGAACACGCAGGTAGTCGATGATCTCCGTCTGGGTCCCGACCGTGCTTCGCGAACTGAGTACATAATTGCGTTGCTCGAGGGCGATCGCGGGGGGGATATTTTCGACCGAATCGAGATCCGGTTTCGGCATTTTTTCAAGGAATTGCCGGGTGTAAGTCGAAAGGCTTTCGATGTACCGGCGTTGACCTTCGGCATAAAGTGTATCGAAGGCGAGAGAACTTTTGCCGCTCCCAGATAGTCCGGTTATGACCGAGAGCTTTCGGGCAGGGAATTCCACCGATATATTCTTCAGATTGTTCTGGCGGACTTTGATGAGACGAATCGAGCGCAGCATGTATCGAGTTGGACCCAAGTGACTAAACGTTATACAGAGTAGAACCTAAAACAGGTTGGGACGGCAGGGGTCATTCTAATTGTCTTCCAAAGGAATTCAAGGTGTTATCTTGAGTTTTGGCGAGGCCTCAGCGGACCGGCTATTGGCACCGGCCTTGCTCAGTGGGGGCCGGGCATAAGGCAGCGGCCTTGCCCAAGCGAACGTAAGCACCTGTTAGGAGAAGGCCATGAAGTGGATGTTGTTCAGTTGTGGAGCGATGATCGGCCTCACCACCCTTTCTGTCGCAATGGGATCGGTCCCGGGTCGGAGAGCGAATAAGATTACCGACGATACGGCGATCTATCAGTCTCTTTCGGAAATCCGGGTCCCTCGCCAAGGGCGAATCAATTTCGACCAAGACATCGCCCGTCTTTCAAATATTGAAAGCGGGTATCGCGAAAACCTGCCGGCCCTTGCAAAGCGGCCAGCCCTGCAGGGTCCAATGAAAAGAATTGCCCAGCAGAAATACCACTACTCTGGTGGAAAACGGGTTGCCAGACAGTAAGTTCTGGGGTGTTCAGGTAAGCTCGTGCTCAGGATCCGCGAAGATCCTCTGAACCGTTTTTGCCATATGGGCGGCGTGAACTCCGTCGATCAGCCGGTGATCGAAGGTAACGCACAGTCTTATCGTTTTTCCGACCACCACTTTTCCATCGCGGACGACAGGCGTTTCCCTGACCGCGCCCAAGGTGATCAGGAGCGGTACCCGGGAATACGCGATGAGCGGCGCAAACGCGGTATCCATGCCTAAGGAACCGATGTTCGTGATCCAGACGCTTCCGAAAGGGTCTCGTGGCGTCCCGAGCAGCGGGCTCCAGAGATTCAGCGTTCCCGTGATAAAACTTGAAAACCCGATCACCAGTCGTGCGAGGAATCCGGGAACTCCGCCAAGGGTTTTTTTCATTTTCTTGAATGCCGGGTCGCCTTTTTTCCGGATCTCATCGATCTGGACCTGCATTTCACTCGCGATTTCTGGAATTGACTTGCGATCGGTGTTGCGGACGGTCAGCCCCGAAAGATCCGCGCCTTCTCCATCGGAGGCGACGAGGAAAAAGACATCAATGGAGTTTCTGGGATAAATACGTCCCCAGCGGAGAACGCCGTTGATCTCCGGATGCTCACTCAATGTCTTCGCGACCGCTTTTCCCAGAAAATGGGAGAAGGTGATTTTTTGTCGGGATTGTCCCTTGAGTTTTTCGATATAGGCCAGCGCCGGTTCGGCATCGAGTTCAGCGATGCCGTAAACGCTGGGATCGCCGGGCCCTGCCCAGCTTCCTATGGCGATTTTTCGCCGAGTTGAGGTTTTCAGGGGTGGACCCAAGTCAGCATTTCTTGTGAGTAGCGGCATCTGCTAAAAATAACCCGAATCCAAACGGATTTTCGACAAAAAACTGTTTCGCCGTTCTTTATCGTTGTTTCGAGAGGGCTTCGAAAGGAACGACCGCCCAGTGCTGAGCTTTCGTCCGGTAACGCCGTTCAACGATTTTGAATATGCTATCTTCAATTCGCGCCCGGGTGAAGTAATCCTCGGGGTCCGCGTCGAGAAGCACGGACGTGCCGTCACTTGTCTTCCCAAAACTCTGGCTTTCAACCGCTCCGCCGTCTCTGCCTACATTGTCACCTGAATCCGACCCGCCGAAGCTGATTCTCCCGAATCCGCCTGACCCTCCCAGGCCTGCCTTTGCGGCCGCGTAAGCTGGCCCTTTCGAGAACTCATCTGAGTCGCCGCCCGTAGCATCTTCAGGAGAGCCATTGGTGGAGTCGTTCCCGGGGGCGAGTTCAGGGGGACTGGCCGCCGCGACTTGCGTACTCGTAGAAGAAACTCTGGTTGAGCGCGAGTTCGCGCTGTCGCCGAGCGGCGAGATTGCGCTTAGTCCGGCTTGGCGCACCGCTTGGCCAGAATCCCTTGCGGCCGCTGGCCCAGCTGTTCCGGAGCCTGCGGAGCCTCCGGAGCCATGAAGACGTTGATCCAGAGAGAGCGGACTACTCGGTGTACTGCTTCCGCCCGAACTTGCCGCGGAGTAGGAAGGATGCAAGCCTCCTGTTTGAGTGTCGCCCGCCACGGAGACGAGATCGCTCGCGGCCTGGTTTGCCGTGTACCCGGATCCCGCAGCGCCCGCGGCTCCCGTCTGGGAACTGATGATCGGCGGAAGATCGGCGCCGTCGACGCTCGCGCATGAGCCTTCGAATTTGGTTCGTGTGCCACTCGCGTCGCAGCATTCGGCCGGCAGCTTGGTCAGGCTGCCGCTGGGGCATGCGCCCGGGTCCTGAACAACAGTCCCGTTGAACCCCCCGCCGCCGCCGCCGCTACAGCCGCTGAACCAGCTTGCCAGACCCGCTAATATCAGCCCTAAAACGAAATGTCTGTTTTTCATACAAACCTCCTGGCGAAGGCGGCCGGGACGAGTGAAACACGAGGACAGCTTCCGTCGCTGGGCCATCGTTGCTGAAGTTGCTGAATAATCTTGATCAGCTCGCGTTGGTAACAGGCATTCGCGCAGCTCGTTGCGCAAGCCGTTGCCGAACCGCTGCTCTGGCAGCGGCCGCATCGACCGGAGCATTCGCCGCTGCAGGTCTGGTTCGGTCCCGAAGGTCCCTGGAGCATCTTCCCGAATTCATCCAGACTCGCTACCGTTGCTCTGAAATCTCTCCCGCTTCGCGCGAAAACTTCACAGGCCATCAGGTGATTGAACGCGATTTCAATCGCGCTTCGGGCGGCACAAAGATGCTGCGCGCTCTGACGGAATTCGCCGACATCCATCCCTACAACCCTGCCTGTCAGTCCGATGTCTTCGAAGCTGTTTTTGCATTTCCAAATGTCGGTCTTGTTCTCCTGCTCGCCGAGGCTGGCGCGCAGGGCATCCGCGATCTTTTTTGAATTCTGGCCGAGGTCGTGGACATCTGCGGCCAAGCTCTGGCAGGTGGGCGAAATCTGCAATTTACCGGCTTCGATTTCCTTTTTTACCTGTTCTTTGAAGCAGGTCAGCGCCTGGATATAGCTCCCGGCGATATAGGCTGATTCGCGCAGTCCCCGTTGGCCCTGGAGACTCGCGCTGCTTCGAACTCGGGCACCGACACATCTTCCGAACACCCTCCTGACGCTCACGTTAACGTTCAGCTCGACCGGACTTCCGCAAGATTCGTTCAGATGATTCACGAGAGTCTCGGATTGATTCATGGCGTATTCGTTGGGGGTTACGTTGCAAACGGGTTTTTCGAAACGGTAGCTCATCACGTTGGGAGTGGTTGAACCCGTGACTTTGGAGAAGTCTTTTCCGAATTCTGGGTTTTCGCTGACGCCTTCGTAAAGCCTCGCGACGTGCTGCTTAAGTCGGGAGTCGAGGTTCGCTTTGATTTCTGAGTTGACGGCCGAGCAGTCTCTTAGAAATCGGACTGTCTCAGGACCAGTGGTGCTGCGAGTGCAGGGGACATCGACTTCCGTGGGAGGAGGAGCTGTGGGGTTGGTTCCAGGTACGGGTCCTGCCGCAGTGCTGGCTGATGCCCAAAAAATCGATATTAAAAGGCCTGAGACTGCCGCCAAATCGCGACGAAATTGTGGAGTCATACTTGTCCCCCGTCTATTGCTTCCCCCAGAAAAACGAAGATACTATTATTGTAGCTGGGTTCCGAGAGTGTGACAACCTGCATTAGATATTCTGGAGGTCGTAGGTGTTGCTTCAGAAATTGTTAAGACATTTAAATAAGTCGGTAATAATTCTTCTCTGTCTTGTTTTCAGCGCTGCTACGTCCGCGGCGGCCCCAGGGGAACTCAGGAGCGCCGAAGATGATCTCGCTAAAGCTCAAAATGATTATTACCGTGCCTTGAAGTCTGGAAAGGCCTCAACACCGGATGAACAGGCCCGTCTTCGAGAGCAAATCATTACTCCGGCACGACAGAAAATCGGAGAGGTGATCCAGAATGCTGAACAGAATTTCCTGAAGAAGTATATCGGATCGACCACGACACGGCCTCCAGAACAGCCCGAACAGAATCATGAGGCCGGTGCCCAATACAAATTTTCGGGCGATCAGGTAGTTGGAACGGGCGGCGGACCTGAAATCAGCAGAAGTCCTGTTCCTCTTCCCGTTACGCCACGGGCGAAGAGCCGCGAACCCGAAGTCGTGATTGATGGAAGCCAATTTCCAAAGGAACTTGAATTTGTAAAACCGAAGTCAACCCCTTCGGCGCGCCCGATGGAAGAACCCATCGGATTAAGCCCGTCGCGGTCAGGAGATGGCGTCACTGAAATCGAGTTTCAGCCCAGGATGACTCCCATTCCGACGAAGACTCCTCGGACCAAGCCTTCCAGCGCTCCTAAGCTCGAGTTCATCCGCGAGTAAATTCGTCCGGTTGGTAAAATTCCGTTGCCCGGGCAACCTCCTTCGGGCTAAGACGTGAGATTCGTTTGAGCATGTTTGTAACAACGCTCGGCCAGTCGGCCTCGCTGTTACAAACGTTTGAGCATGTTTGTAACAACGCTCGGCCAGTCGGCCTCGCTGTTACAAACGTTTGAGCATGTTTGTAACAACGCTCGGCCCGTGATTTACAAACGTTTAACAAGAGGTGATCGATGAATTCGTTACAGAAGTCCAAAGTGAAAAATCCCGAACTCGCCCCTCAAGGGCGGCTCAAGATCGAGTGGGCCGAGAGTCGTATGCCCGTTCTCATGAAGCTCCGTGAGGAAGCGAAACGAACGCAGCCTCTGAAGGGGATGCGAATTGCCGGATGCCTTCACGTCACGAAAGAAACCGCGGTTCTCGTTCGAACCTTGAAAGCCGCGGGCGCGGAAGTCGCCTGGTCGGGTTGTAATCCACTTTCGACCCAGGATGATATCGCCGCCGCGTTGGCCGATGAAGTTTCGATTTACGCCTGGCATGGAATGAACAAAGACGAGTTTTATTGGGCTATCGAGCGCACCTTGGATCTCAAACCCACGCTCACCTTGGATGACGGCGCGGATCTCATTTTCACGGTTCATTCAAAACACCAGGAATTAGCGAAGGGCATCATCGGCGGCACCGAGGAGACGACGACGGGCGTTCATCGTCTTCGGGCAATGGCGAAGGACGGCGCGCTCAAGTACCCGGTGATCGCCATTAACGATGCCGAAACGAAATGGGACTTCGACAACGTTTACGGAACCGGCCAGAGTTCGATCGATGGCATTATCCGCGCGACGAACGTCCTGCTCGGAGGAAAGGTCTTTGTCGTGGCGGGCTACGGCCACTGCGGACGGGGCTGCGCGATGCGCGCCAAAGGCATGGGTGCCCGGGTTGTCGTCACGGAGATCAAGCCGACCGCGGCTCTCAAGGCTGTCCTCGAAGGTTTCGAAGTGATGAAGATGGATGAGGCCGCCAAAATCGGCGATATTTTCATTACGGCGACCGGCATGAAGGACATCATCGTTGATCGGCATTTCAACTCGATGAAGGAAGGCGCGATCGTTTCGAATACGGGCCATTACGATTGCGAAATCAATCTCGATCAGCTCAAGGGTCTCTCGAAGAACGTCCGCGAAGTGCGTCCGAACAACGAAGAGTTCACGCTCAAGAACGGCAAGAAAATTTACGTTCTCGCCCAGGGACGTTTGGTGAATCTCGCCGCCGCCGAGGGGCATCCTTCCGAAGTCATGGATATGTCTTTCGCGAATCAGTTCCTCGGAATGGTTCGGCTTGCCAAAGAAGGAAAGAACATGAAGCCGATGGTCTACGACATCGATCCGCGGCAGGACCAGGAAATCGCCCTTGTGAAACTGCATTCACTCGGGATGCAGCTTGATGCATTGACGCCGGAACAGGCCAAGTACGCGGACGACTATTCGGCTGGGACTTGATGCCAAATGGCATTGACCTATTCTGAAAAAGGAAGTCTTGGCGAAGTCGCGCCTGATTTCGAATTGCCGGGCGTGGATGGGAAAACCTACCGCGCCCGCGATTTCTTGGACGCAAAGGCCTGGGTCGTCGTTTTCATGTGCAATCATTGTCCGTACGTGAAGGCCGTCCAGGACCGGATCAACAGCCTGGCCAAGCAATATGCCCCACGCGGCGTAAAGGTCGTGGGAATCAATTCGAATGATTCCACGAAATATCCAGAAGACGACTTTGACGCGATGAAAGCCTGCGCGAAAGAGCAGGGGTACGTTTTCCCGTATCTCTGGGACACAGATCAGTCGGTCGCGCGGGAATACGGTGCCGTTTGCACGCCGGACTTTTATCTCTACGCGCCTGGTTCGAAGGGCCGTGACTCAAACGTCATGGTTTTAAAATACCGCGGTCGGCTCGATGACTGCTGGAGTGACGAAGCGAAGGTTACGAAACGTGATCTTGCGCATGCCATCGATCGGGTGCTCGAAGGAAGGGACCCCGATTCCGTGCAACCGCCTTCAATGGGTTGCAGCATCAAGTGGAAGTAAGCGGCTCTTCCTCGTACCTGAAGGGCGTGAGTCGCCCCTGACTGCGGCAGAGTGAATAATTCTCAGGCGAGACGTAGAGGCGGGTGATTTCGCGCTTCTCGCCGTACTTTTCGAAGAGATCGGTGCAACGCTCGAGGGGTATGAAACTCGGCGCGCTGTAATGATTGTCGTAGCGCACGAAGATCGGATCGCCAGGCTTTCGGAAATACTTTGAAAGCTCACCGGTCGAAGTTGCCGCGATGTAGTCGATTTCCTGGGTCATGAGGTCTTTCTGTATCTTCGAGAGTAGCCGCTGCTGGCCGAGCAAGGCTGCTTTCCCGGCTGGAATACCCGTATGCAGCTCGAGGAGCATCCAATACGGACGCTTCTCCACGATTCGCTTTGCCCAATCGTTCTTGCTCGCGGCAAGGTGGGCGTAGAGATGGGCGTCATTGCACTCACAGTATTTCTCGATATCGGCAGGGAGCGAATAGCCGCAATCGGGAGAGGTCAAGAACCTGGCGAGCATCGAATCGAAAACGACGCTTTTGTAATGAAAGTAGACCATCAAAAACATGTGGAATCGGGAGATCAGAAAGTCCTCAAAGGCGTAAAGCGCTCGGTGTTGGAGACAGAGGTAGCATTTGCCATCCTGGAGGTGGAACGTGAGATTCCCGAGAAGCCAGTCAAAATCGAACTCTCCGTAACTGACGCCCGAGTGCACGCTGTCGCGTTTGAGGTAGTCCATCCGGTCCGCATCGAGCTCGCTTGAAATGAGCTGTTTCAGGATGGCGCGAAAATCAGTGGGTGTGCCGTCGATTGCTTCGATAAAAAAGTCGTCGGCGATCTCGATTGAGGGATCTATTAACGCGGCAACATGGATCGGACTGAACCCGTGGGGTCGGCCCGCGCGCTCCAGTATCGGGGTTAGGCTCGAATCGAGGATGATCTTGAGCGTGTAATCCTCGTGATTGGCGCGGCGTGGTTTGGTTTTGACGGGCACGCCTGGAATTCCCAGTTCGCGGAAATCCGGCATTGCGGATTCGGTAGTGTGTGAAAGAGGACCGTGTCCGATATCGTGCAGCAGAGCAGCAAGTCTGAGAACGGCTCGGAACCGCGCGTAAGCCTTCGGATGTGCCAGCGTCAGTCCGACTGGATCGGGAAGCCGTTGCGCAACCCGGGCACTTGGCCCTCCAAAGATCGTGTCGAATGCCTGGGACGCCGTCCCCATCGCGCCGAGGCTGTGGATATAGCGGTTGTGGGTCGCGCTCGGGAAGGAATACTCCGCGAATCCGAGTTGTTTGATTTGTCTGAGGCGTTGAAAATACGGAGAATCGATGACCGAAAATTCGGCCGGTTCAATGATGATCGAGCCGTGAATGATGTCGCGAATTTCCATAAATGAATAAAAAATAAGGGCGAAAAACAGGACCGCGAAGGTCTTGGTTTTCGCCCTAACTATTGGGCAAACTTTGACCTATAGCGGAAGATTATTCTTCGGAGTCCTTATCGAGATCCTCGTCTTCCAGGTCTTCGTCGAGATCTTCGTCTTCCAGGTCTTCGTCCGCTGATTCGAGCACTTCGAGAGGTTCTTCGTTGAGATGCTCGTTCTCGTCCTCAAGATCCTCGAGATCACCATGTTGGCCGTTGCTATGGCCTTGCTCCTGCTCTTCCTGTTCCTCGTGATACCCGGAGGACAGGCCTGATCCAATCGCGCCTCCGGCAATTCCACCAAGGGTCGAGGTCGTCAACGTGGGGAGAGTTTGGGGTTTCGGGGCTGCGGCTTTTTTAGGCGCGGGTTTTTTCGGGGCAGCTTTTTTAACGGGCTTCTTTTTCGCGGCGACTTTCTTAGCCGGTTTTTTCGGGGCTGCTTTTTTTGCCTTCTTCGCTGGTTTCTTCGCGGCTTTCTTCGCCTTTGCTCCGCCTTTTTTCGGGGCGGCTTTCTTGCTCTTAGGTTTTGCTTTTGATCGCGCTGCTTTTTTCTTCGCCATAGTTATCTCCGATTCGAAATCTGGTCTTTCGGGGGTTGCCCAATAGAGTTAGAAAATTAAACTGTTAGAACAAAAATAAGCCATAGAGGTGAGGGCTTTGCAACAAGTAATTCTGCGCTGCGGATTGCTTTAGTGCCTGATGTAGGGCAGGTCTTCGTCGCCTTCGGCCCCGGGAGTGAGCTCGTTCATCCAACCCGTGCCGTCAGAATTGGCGGGTTGTTTTCGATTCGTCAGGGATTCGAAAGAAACGATCTTGACGCTGTAACCGACGCGGCCTTTCGCATACTGCTGGTTATTCTTTGTATTATCCCAGGACGTTTTGACGTCCTGGGGGGAATTCATCAAAAGCGTACCTGGCAGATTGATCGGAATCGGGGTGGGCGCTTTCGGGTCTCCTGGACGGGTGGAGAACGGATCCTCCAGACGGACGATGTTAAAACCCTCTTTTATTCCCCCGATGACTTCGCCATCTCCTGACTCGAGGCGGGTCATATATTGAGTCATGACGGATTTGAGCTGGGATCTCATGTTATCGAGATCGCTTTGGCTGACATTGCTGCCGCTCGTTGTGCTTGGAGGAAAAAGCGCGTCTAGGGCGTTGCTCACGGATCCTGCCAGGTTGGATTTCTTATCGAGCGGGAAGACAGGTGCCCAAAAAGCGGCGATACGATTTTTGTCAAAATTACTAACGAAATAGTCTTCACCTAAGTCATTGATAATGTTGTATTTCCCCTTTTCCCAGGGATTTGGAACCATCGCGACCTGGTAGCCGCGGTTGAAGTTGGTTTGATCGATCAAACTATAGGGTCCTGCCTGGAGTCCGGCATAAAACACTCCCGAAACGGCCTGGTTGTCGAACCCGGTTCCCCGGGTCGGTTGTATGGGATCGCCGGAAAGGATGGGGAGATTGGGGACGCTGCCGACCAGGTCAAGTGAACGTGGCGAGGGATTTGCGACGCCTGATCGGAGAAAGTGACCCGCGCTGAGTTCGGGCCCGATTCGGCTCCCGAAGGGTTGGGCGGCAGCATAGGCCTTGAGTTCCATATCACCGAACGGTGAGAAGAGTACCCGGGCTTTCGCTTTCAAGCGCAATGCGTAATAGGTCAAAACACTGGGGTCTTTGTAGACACCCAAGGTCAGTTCCGCGGGTAAGGTGACGGGCCTCATCATCGGTTGGCAGTTCGCGCCTCGTGGGCTATGTCCGGTGTTTATAAGCTCGTAATCCAGAGCATAGGTATCGAACCGCGTCTTGATGTCTTTCAGTACCGAAAGCTGGGGAGGAATCAGCTCGTCCATGATGATTTCGTTATCATCGGCGAAGGTATTGTTACCGAGCGTGTTATAAGCCGAAAGAAACGCATCCACCGTGCGTTCTTTCGCAATCGGGTCCACGAAATTCTTCAGTGTGTTGACTCGTTCCCTTGTGACGGCGATTTCCGGCGGAGCATTTATATAGGAGTTCAGCGTATCGATCCTCCAACGAAGGATGAGCTCACGTGGGACCAGACCCAGGCCGTAGGTCAAGCCCTTCGTCACTTGCAGGAAATCACGATATTTTCCGGAAAGTGAAAGTTTCGAGAGGTCAGGGTCGGAGTTGAAAAGCCAGAGCAGCAGGACGAAGGCATTGCTGGAACCGATGCTTTTGCAGTTTTCCAGACGAATCTGTTCGATCTGCTCCAACTGATTCACCAGGGTGGTGTTGATGGCGTCGAGGGGAGTTGCCGGGGGGATCATGATTTGCGGCAATTCAGTCATGTGGCAGTAATTATCCGTGCCGTTGTAGATGATGCAGACGACCGGGACTTGATACGTGATATCTTTGTACCGGCTTGGTCTCCAGGGGACCGGACCGTTCGCGGGTCCTTTTGGAAACGAATCCTGAGCCATATTTCCGATAACGTAGTAACGGAACAGGAATTTCTTATATTGCCGTCGCATTTCGTAGTTGAGATAGGAAATGTTCGTGAGGAGTCGGGCCTGCTGGGCGGCGCCGGCATAGGCGGCCAGGTCGGCCGCGTTCTGAAGATTGATTTTGGCATTGATGAGCATTCCCGTATTCACGGCAAAGCCGAAGAACAGGATGAAGGTCAGCATCATCATGCCGATGAGGATCGAGGCTTGGCCCTTTTCCCCAGTTTTTTGTTTCGGACCGGTGGTCAAGTAAGAGTTCCCCCAGAAATGCCCTTCCTTGAATTGTCGCAAAGCAGGTGTTGTCTGTCCACTTGTCCAGAAGCTAGACAGCCGTAACCGGGTGAAAAATCCGCGCTTTTTTCCATCCTTCGGCATTCTCAGGGTTTTGGGGCGGTTGGTTTGATTTTGCGGTGCGGCATACCGCTTGCTAAAAGCCGGGTGCTGTTCGCCGATAGGCACCGGCGAGAGACAGCGGATGAAGTGGATGGTGGGTGCCTCAAGGTTGCTGAGAGGAGTGGATATGAAACCGTCGAATCGGCTTTGCCGAGTGCGACGAGCGGGAATCGTCGCAAGTTTGTTCCTGTTCTTTGCCCATTCCGCTCAAGCGATCCAAGCGATTGAGAGTCTTTGCGTGAATTGCCAGGCAGCCCCGCTCGATGGGCTGCAAACACCGATTGCCAATAACGTCGCCAGTATTCTTTCGATTTCGCGAATAGCAAATAAATCAAGCCCGCTCGTGATTCCGAAGGTCAGCGTGACTTCGAATGAACCGAATCCTAATCAGTGGGATGGAGTAGGGGCCTTGCCGAGTGCACCGTTGCCGGCTCGTCCCGTATTTGAAACGCCTTATTATACCGACGCGCTGGGGTTGATTGATTCACCTTCCGCGCCTTGGAACCAATATATGCCTTTTTATGCGAACTGGATCTTTGAGCGAAGCATGCTTCAGGCCTACGAAGAAGCAATGTCACATCGCAGCTCAGGGCTCCCGCTTGCGCCGAGTTTCTATCCTGCGTCGCAAACAGATTGGGTGCTGCAAGCGAGACAGGTTCTTTGAAATTTTGAAAAGTTTCTGGGGCAGAACCCAGACTCATCGGATGCTCGAAAGAGCATCTTACTCTCCTCTCTCTCTCTCTCTCCCCGCTTTCTTCCGATTCAGGAAGAAAGCGGGTTTTTACTTTAGCTCAGAATGCCCGAGCAAATTGCGATGTAAGTTTTGCGAAATGCCGTTGAAACTTGGCGCGTCCGTAAAGCGCAACTCAATGCGAGGGCTTTCATGGTTTTAGTTTTGGCATTCCACATGCACACCCGAGTTCGTCCGCAGGAAGCGGCTCATACTACTCCTCTCTCTCTGGCCCCCTGGCTACTCACCAGGGGGCTTTTTCTTTTCTTGCTCTTGATTCATACCCACCGTCCCAATATAAGGGACCTCAAGGGGACTGCCCGATGGCGCTATTCAAAGAACTGCCGGTACTGGATTCTTCATCGATGGCTCGTCCATTATCCCCATCCGAGGCTTCGCGTATTCTCGCGACAAAAAAGCCGGATTGGCTCAAAATCCGGCCACCGTCGGGTGAATCTTACGGCCAGATCAAAGGTCTTCTGAAAGATCAGGCGCTTCATACCGTATGTCAGGAAGCGCACTGTCCCAATCTTACGGAATGTTGGGCGGCTGGTACGGCCACCTTCATGTTGGGCGGGGATACTTGCACGCGGGCATGCCGGTTTTGCGCGGTAAAAACAGCGCGCCTGCCACCTCCTCTCGATCCTGAAGAGCCTTTTCATGTCGCCAACAGCATCGCGGCCCTTAAATTGCGCTATGTCGTCCTGACCTCTGTGGATCGTGACGATCTCAAGGACGGGGGGGCCGGACATTTTGCCGCGACCATTCGCGAAATCAAACGTCTCGATCCCACGATCATCGTCGAAGCACTCGTTCCCGACTTCCGTGGACATCAAGAACCGATTCAGATGGTCGTGGAATCAGGAGTCGACGTTTACGCTCATAACATCGAGACGGTTCAGCGGCTTCAGTACCGGGTTCGCGATCCGCGGGCAAACTATTTGCAGTCCTTGGCGACCTTGCGTGTCGCGAAGTCTTACGCGATCACGGTCCGAAAGCAAGGTGAGGAGCTTTTCACGAAGTCCTCGATCATGCTCGGACTAGGCGAGAATGAGAAAGAACTGGAACAGGCTTTCGAGGATTTGCGGAACTATGATGTTGATGTCCTCACCTTGGGGCAATATCTGAGACCGTCCCTGCAGCATCTGCCGGTCGAAAGGTATTATTCACCTGAGGAGTTCAAGGGCCTTCAGGCTTTGGCCGAGGAAAAAGGTTTTTCGTATGTAGCCTCGGGGCCGATGGTCCGGTCGAGCTATCGGGCCGGCGAGTTCTTCATTCGCGAAGTGATCGGAAAAAAGCGACACCAGAAGGGATAGTCGCATGGAATTCCGGGTTCCGGAGCTGGGCGAAGGCGTCCACGAGGGCGAATTCGTGAAGTGGCTGGTGCGTCCGGGCGAGGTGGTCGAACACGATCGTCCGCTCTGCGAAATCATGACTGACAAGGCAACGGTCGAGATTCCTGCCTCTTTTGACGGGAAAGTGACCGAGCTTCGCGCCAAAGAGGGGCAAACCGTGAAAGTGAACGAGGTGCTTCTCTCGTTTGAGTCGGGCGCGGCCGCGTCCTCGGCGAGTCCGGCCGGGCAGGAATCAGAGCAGCCGGCCCAAGCTAGCGGACAGACCGGGAGGGAAGCTTTCGAAAAGGAAGCCGCCGCCCGAGCCGTACCGCTTCGGCGGGCCGATCACGTCGCCGCGGCTCCCGCTACCCGCCGGCTTGCGCGCGAGATGGGTATGGAACTGAGCGCGGTTTCAGGCAGCGGTCCCAATGGCAGAATCCTTTACGAGGATGTCGAGCGTGCCGCATCCGGGGCGCGACCTTCTCCGCGGACGGTGCCGTCTGAAGCCTTCCAACGCAAGTTGAGCGTTGCCGGGCCCGCGGTTTCGACAGCGGAGCCGGAACCCTCGACGCGCAAAACTCAAGAACCAGACCGATCTCCCGAAGACCGCGTTCCTTTTGTGGGATTGCGCAAGAAAATTTCCGAAAAAATGCGTTTGTCGAAGGATCATGCCGCGCATTTCACTTACGTCGAAGAGGCGGACGCGACGGAATTGGTCAGATTGAGGATGCTCGCCAAGGATATCGGGGAAAAACAGGGAGTGAAGGTGACCTATCTTCCTTTCGTCATGAAGTCCATGGTCGAAGCCTTGCGGCAGTTCCCGATTTTGAATTCCACCTTGGACGAGGAAAAGGGCGAGCTCGTATACAAACACTATTTCAATATCGGAATTTCGATCCAGACTGCCGAAGGGCTTACGGCGCCCGTGATCAGGGATGTTGAACACAAGTCCATCCTGACGCTTGCCCGTGAACTTCAGGATCTTGCAAGCCGGGCGAAAAGCAAACAGCTCCATATCGATGATTTTCATGGCGGGACGATCACGATTACGAACGTGGGATCGATCGGAGGGCTCTTCGCCACGCCCGTCATCAATTATCCCGAAGTCGCGATTCTCGGGTTCAACAAGATTTTCAGGCAGCCTGTCGTCAAAAAGAGCGAAGGACGGGAGGAAGTCGTTATTCGCGACCGGACCTATTTCTCGCTGTCTCTCGACCACCGGGTGGTCGATGGCGCGATTGGCGCCGAATTCATGAAAGTGTTCGTACGATATATCGAGAATCCCAGTTTGCTTCTCGTTTCCTGATCGGAGGTTGAGCGTGTCTCAAGATGTTTCCGCTGATGTCGTTGTTTTAGGAGCCGGGCCCGCGGGGTATGTTTCGGCAATTCGCCTCGCACAACTCGGAAAAAAGGTGACCATCATCGATAAGGATGAGATCGGCGGTGTATGTCTGAATCGCGGCTGTATTCCTTCGAAGGTGTTGATTCACGCCGCATCTTTTTATGAAAAGATCTCCCGCGCTGCCGAAATGGGAATCGATGTCGATGGTGCGCGGCTTGATCTCCCGAGGCTGATGAAGTGGAAAAATTCCGTCGTGAAGAAATTGACAAGCGGCGTGGCAACCCTGCTGAAAGCCAATGGTTGCAAAGTCGTTGCCGGTACCGCGAGGTTTTCGGGCCCGAGCGAGCTCGCAATCACGACCTCTGACGGACAGTTCAGGATGAGCTTTAATCAATGTGTTATCGCGACCGGGTCTCGTCCGGTTTCCTTGCCAGGGTTCGAGGTTGATCAGAAGAGAATCCTCGATAGCTCCGGAGCGTTAGACGTGACGGAGGTGCCGCGCTCGATGCTTTGCGTGGGCGGCGGCTACATCGGCCTTGAACTCGGGACGTTTTTCGCCAAGCTCGGCACTGACGTGACCGTGGTTGAGGCTTTCCCGAATCTTCTGGGCGGAGTAGACCCTGAACTCACGGCGGTGGTCAGGAAAAAACTCGAAAAGCGAGGAGTCAAGGTGATGACTCACACTCAGGTAAAGAGCGTTCGGCGTACCGAGAACGAAATGACGGTTCTGGTTTCCCAGGCGCTTCCCGATGAGGGAGTGGTGGAAACTTCGATTCCGGTCGAGGTTGTCTTGGTCACCGTCGGGCGGATTCCGAATTCAGATCATCTGGACCTCGAGAAGACCGGGTTAGTGCCCGATTCGCGGGGGTTTGTCGCCGTGAATTCGCGGATGCAAACGAAAGTTCCGCAAATCTATGCCATCGGTGACGTCGCCGGCCCGCCGTTACTCGCGCACAAGGGTTCCAAGCAGGGTATCATCGCCGCGGAAGCGATTGCCGGGCTCAAGAGCAGCTATGACGTGATCGCGATGCCGGCGGTCATCTTTACCGACCCCGAGATCGCGACCGTAGGTTTGAGCGAAGCTGAGGCCCGCGAAAAGGGATTTGAGACAAAGGTAGGCACTTTTCCCTTTATCGCGAACGGAAGGGCGCTTTCCATCGGCGAAGGCGAGGGATTCGTCAGACTGATTGGTGACGCCAAAACGGGACGACTTCTTGGCGCGCACATCGTCGGGCCCGATGCCTCGAATTTGATTTCGGAGCCGGCTCTTGCGATCGAAATGGGAGCGCAGGTCGAGGATGTGGCGCTTACGGTTCATCCTCATCCGTCCCTTCCCGAGGCGTTGATGGAGGCTGCCGAAGCGACCCTCGGTCACGCGATACACATATATCAACGTGACCCGAGGGGCGACGCGAGGGCTCACCGCGAACGTGCAAGGGCCTGAGGCGAAAATGCGGTTTTGGTCCTTGCAAGACAGCGTTCCCTATCGGGAGGTTCGGAAGCTCCAGCTTCGTTTGGTCGAGGATCGTGCGGCGGATCGTATCCCGGACACGATTCTATTTCTTGAACACGATCCGGTGGTGACGCGCGGACGAGGTCTCCAATTCTCGGCGGAACGGATTTGCCGTCATCTTCCGGTTACGAATCGCGCATCGTGGCCGGACGGCATCGATTTCGAGGAAAGCGAACGGGGAGGCGATTTGACTTATCATGGACCCGGGCAGCTCATTTGTTATCCCATTTGCAAGCTCGTTCAGGGTGGCGCCTTCCCGCGACATGTTTCCGGATTTCTCCGCATCCTCGAGGAAATCGCCATCGAGGCGCTCGCGAACTGGCGGATCAGAGGGGTCCGACGCGAGAACGCATCGGGAGTCTGGGTTGAAGACGGCGATGGAAGTTTACGCAAGCTCGCATCGGTCGGAATCGCTGTCAAACATTGGGTCACGTATCATGGGATTGCGCTCAACTGTGTGAACGATCTCGCCCCTTTTCGCCTGATTTCGCCGTGCGGGTTTGATCCGTCCGTCATGACGCGTGTGGCAGATTTGCGAACTGAATGTATTTGCGGTGAAAATCGGGGTTCCTGGCGTGAAATCCTTGAAAAAGAATTCGTGTCAGGGTTCGCAAAACGGGCAGGTTTCGGCGGCGAATTCCCGGAAATAAAAAAAATCCGATTGGTCAGCTCCGGCGCGACGTTCCCAAAGCCCCGAGCAGCTGAAGAAGTTCATTGCGCGTCAGCGGGTCATCCCTGAAGTCTCCGTGAAGTGAGCTGGTGATCGTGTAGCTATTTTGTTTTTCCACGCCTCGCATCATCATGCAAAGGTGAAAGGCTTCAATGATCACCGCCATTCCGGACGGCTTCAGAATCCGGATCAGTTCTTTCGCGATCTGATCCGTGAGCCGTTCCTGAACCTGGAGTCTCCTGGCGTAAACGTCGACAATACGTGGAATTTTCGAAAGGCCGATAATCTTGCCGTTCGGAATGTAGGCGACGTGCGCTTTACCATAGAATGGCAAAAGGTGGTGTTCGCAAAGAGAGAAAAGCTCGATATCACGGACGATGACTAGGTCGTTCGATGGCGCGGAAAAGAGGGCCTTACCGACGATTTTGTCGACTTCTTTTCGGTAGCCGGCCGTGAGAAATTCCATTGCTGTAGCATATCGAGCCGGCGTGGCTTTGAGCCCTTCACGTTTATCGTTTTCGCCGATCAGGGCCAGGATGTTTCGTATGTTCTTGGCGATGGCGGCATGGTTCGGCGATTTTTGCATACCCAGCGTATAAACCAGATAATGGCCGAGGTGAAAGCAAAAACGATTCGAATTGATGTGGGCGTCGCGCTTTGGTACTGGTGGGCCACGAGGTGAATTGGATCCATGACATCAAAATCAGCGAATCTTAACGAATCTGTACTGAATGCGCTTCGGACGGTGATGGATCCGGATCTTGGGAAGGATCTGGTCAGTCTGAACATGATCCGAGACCTGACGATCGGCCCAGACGGAACTGTGTCGTTGAGAGTCGTTCTGACAACCCCGGCCTGTCCGCTTAAGGCGAAGATCGAGGGTGACGTTCGGGCCGCGCTCGCTGGCGTGGACGGAGTGAAAGGCGTGCAGATCAAAATGGACGCCGAGGTACGTGCTAGAAAAAATCCGAACAAGCTCGACGGTGTTTCCCACATCATTGCCGTTTCGAGCGGCAAAGGCGGCGTTGGCAAGAGCACGGTTTCAGTTAATCTCGCCGTTTCGCTTGCTCTCGAAGGGGCGAGCGTCGGCCTCATGGATGCCGATATTTACGGCCCGAATATCCCGACAATGATGGGCGTGAGCGAACCGCCGACGGTTGAATCGGACGCCTCCCGAGGCGATCTTCTTGTTCCTCCTTCAGCTCACGGCATTAGGGTGATCTCGATGGGCAATCTGATCGAGGGCGACCAGCCCCTTGTTTGGCGCGGACCCATGCTTCATAACATTGTGGATCAGTTCTGCCACAAGGTGAAATGGGGAAAGCTGGACTATCTGGTCGTTGATATGCCGCCTGGAACAGGGGATGTTCAACTTTCCCTCGCTCAGCTTGTGCCGGTCTCGGGTGCGGTTCTGGTGACGACTCCTCAGGAAGTCGCGATGCAGGATGTCCGAAAGGCGTTTTACATGTTCGAAAAAGTTCGCATTCCGATGATCGGGGTCGTCGAGAATATGAGCTACTTCAGATGTGATCAGTGTCAAAAAAGCCATGATTTGTTTGGCTCCGGAGGCGGGAAGCTTCTGGCGGCGAAGTTTGGCACCGAACTCCTGGGGCAGATTCCCATTCTTCCCGAAGTTCGAATCGGAGGAGATCTGGGCAGACCTATCGTTTTGACTGATCCCGATTCAGAACCCGCCAAGGTCTTTAGAGATCTTTCGAAAAAGGTCGCCCAAAGGGTGTCACTTTTCTCGCAATAGGCTGTTCGTCGGTCCGGTGTTTGCAGTGGAGGTTCGCCACGAAAAGGAGAGTCTCCCAATGCCAGTTCAAAAGCGTTCACCACAAAAAAGCCAGACAAAAAGCCAAGGCCAAAGCGCGCGGCAAGTTCAGCGTAAAGGTTCAGCTGTTTCGAAGGTGTCAAAGACAAGGGAATCGTTACCTTCGCGTTCTCGCCCGGAGGCGAAAGCTGTTTCGTCTACTTCACAGACTCAGGGGCGCGGTCGAAAGACTTCTTCTTCGCGCGGGCGGAAGCGAACTAACGCTCACATGAAAGCTGCCGCCTGATTGAGGCAGACCGCCTTCGAAGGCAAGCGCCGAAAACGGAAAGCCTGGGATGCAAGGTGAGTTGCGTTCCCAGGCTTTGTTTCGTTAGGACGTAACCGGGTTCCGCTATTCGCGGGCGGTCACCGAGATCAAGTTGTCGCTTTCTGTGCAGCGGCCTGACCAGCTTTCTGCCCAGCGGCCTGGCCGGCTTTCTGCCCAGCGGCCTGGCCAGCTTTCTGTCCGGCGGCCTGGCCAGCTTTCTGTCCGGCGGCCTGACCAGCTTTCTGTCCGGCGGCCTGACCGGCTTTCTGTCCAGCGGCCTGGGTCGTCACCTTTTGTCCAGCGGCCTGACCGGCCTTCTGACCAGCGGCCTGACCGGCCTTCTGACCAGCGGCTTGACCGGCTTTCTGTCCAGCAGCCTGACCGGCTTTCTGTCCAGCGGCCTGACCGGCTTTCTGTCCAGCAGCCTGACCGGCTTTCTGTCCAGCGGCCTGACCGGCTTTCTGTCCAGCGGCCTGACCGGCTTTCTGTCCAGCAGCCTGACCGGCTTTCTGTCCGGCGGCTTGACCAGCTTTCTGTCCGGCGGCTTGACCAGCTTTCTGCCCGGGCTGGGTAGTGGGAACGACAGTCGGAATAGTCGTTGGCACCACGGTCGGAACAACGGTTGGAACAACGGTTGGAACAACGGTCGGCACTGGTCGGGGATTTTGTCCCTGTCCCTGACCTTGATTCTGATCTTGAGCGAAGCTAATTGAGGTTCCTAGAACGAAAGCGAATGCGCCAATTAGGGATCCATATTTCGCGAATTTCATACGGTGATATCTCCTTCAGGTGGTTCGTCTGTTTTGTCGAGATATCCGGCAACTTTGCAATGCAAGTGCCATTGAGCGGATTGGCTTGTGCAAGAGCGTCCATCGAATTATGACGAAGTAATCAGGAACGTGGGGGACGACATGCTCAATAGCCCGGATCCGAAATGGCTGATTTTTTTAGAGCGCCGCTTGCGCTGGTTAGGGATTCCAAATCTCGCGATTATCTTGATCACTTTTCAGGCGATCGGATTTTTTCTCGTTTCCGTCGATCCAGAGTGGCTATCAAGGCTTGCTTTGATCCCGGAATTGGCCCTCTCCGGAGAGTATTGGCGGGTCATAACTTTTCTTGCGCTGCCGATTTCGCTTCATCCCGTTTTCGTAATTTTCGTTCTTTGGTTTCTCTATTTCATCGTGAATGCGATTGAAGGAGAGTGGGGCGATTTCAAGACGACTTTCTATGTTTTGGTTTCGATCCTGGTGACTGAAGTGTATTCGTTCGCTACGGGGTATCCGGTAACGAGCGTCGCTGCTCTCGAATCGAGCCTATTCCTGGCCGCTGCAGCGCTTTTTCCCGATTACGAGGTGCGACTGTTTTTCGCGATTCCGGTCAAAATGAAATGGCTCGCCTGGGTTACGCTCGGCTTTCTCGCCTTGCAGTTCGTTCAGGGAGATTGGGCGGATCGCTTTTTTCTTCTGGCGATTTATTCCAATTACCTCGTGTTTTTCGGTCCCGCGCACGTCGAGCGTTTCCGTGCGATGCGCAGACGGGCTCGCTTCAGAAAACAGCTGAATCGGTAGCCGATCGTCGTTCAGAAAGACATTCCGGCGAGAGCGGCTTTCGCGGCTGACTTTCTCAGCGCTTTTGAATGAATCGCGAGAATGAGCTGAATTACATCGCGGACGTTCGCATTGGAACAATTCGCCGAACATCTGCTCAGATCACTCGAAGCCTCGCAATGACCCTCGCATTGAGCCGTCAGGTGAGCAAGCTGCGGAAAAACGGGCCCTGGATGCAAGCCGATGAAGTGGTTGATTCCGAGTGTCAGGGTGGCCGCACAGCCATTGAGATCGTGCTGGAATACGAACGTGCCATTTATTGAATTCTTCAGGTCCGCTTTGAATTCTTTCAGGGAGACAGAGATGTCGACCAGGAAATCGGCCCGATCCTGCCAAATTTGGCTGCACTGAGGACATTTTTGGAAAGGCTGCATCGCGAGTACCCCCTTTTCGATCTTCTCAGCAATTTAGACCGTACGGCTCAAAATGGCAATACCGTACCAGATCAGGTGCAGATTGCTGTCGCTCATACAAAAATCGTGGTTGGATTTCGAGAAGGGTATAAGAAGCTTTGGAGGAAACCCCTGATTTGACTTAAAATCAAGGTTCACTGATCAAGGTTGATCAGGGTCCTGGGGTCGTTTGAGCCGCTCAAGCGGTGCCAAGACATCCCCAAGACATCCGAAGAGAGGAACACAACCGTGTCGATTACACTGAAGCTGGAAAACAACAAAGAATTGAACGTGAACCGAGGGACGACCCTCGCGGATGTGATCAAACTGATCGGTGGGGCTACGGACCATTCAATTTTGGCCGCCTTTGTCAACAATAAGATGCGTGAATTGACGAGCATTCTTGATCATAACGCTGAGGTGCGGTTTGTCGGCTTGAATACGCATGACGGAATCCGAGTTTACCAGAGGAGTGCGTCTTTTATTCTGATTAAGGCGCTTTTTGACCTCTGTCCGGAGGCAAAGATCAAAATTCTTCATCCGATTGCCAACGGTTTGTATGCCGAGATCACTGGCTCTCCGGAAATCGGTCCAAAGTTCATCAAGGATTTAGAGACTCACATGCGTGACATTGTCGCGAAAGACCTGCCTTTCACCCGCGAAGAACTCCCGATCGCAAAGGCGATCGAGGAGTTCAAGGCAACCGGCAAGGATGACAAGGCACGGCTTTTGAGCTATCGCAACGCCGCGACGGCGAGCGTCTACGAACTGGACGGGCAGGTGAACTACTTTTACGGATACCTCGCGCCGACGACCGGCTATATTCAGCAGTTTTCGCTCGCTCCTTATGACAACGGAATTATTCTTCACCTTCCCACGGTCCACAATCCGAATAGGCTCGTGCGGGGGAAGAAGAGCAAGAAACTATATGAGGTGTTTAAAGAAACTCTTCGTTGGCGTCAGATCCTCGAAGTCGAAGACGTGGGAATGCTCAACGAAGTTGTCCGGAATGAGCGCTATACGGAGTTCGTTCTGATTTCAGAAGCATTTCACGAAAAGAAGATCGCGCAGATCGCCGATTCGATCGCCAAAAAGAGGGACACTCGGGTCGTGCTGCTCTCGGGACCTTCGGCCTCGGGCAAAACCACTTTCACCAAGCGCCTCGCGATCCAGCTGAGCATTAATGGATTCAAGCCGCTTTTGGTTTCAATGGACGATTACTTTCTGGATCGTGACAAAACCCCGAAAGGTCCGAACGGTCAGCACGATTTCGAGTCGCCACTCGCGATCAACGTTGAGCTGTTCCGTCAAAACATGCAGAGCATTATTGAGGGCAAGCCAACGGAGCTGCCCAAGTATGACTTCAAAACGGGCACGGGAGGGATGTCCGGAAAGATCATCACCCCGAACGAAAAAAGTATCATTCTCATCGAGGGTATTCACGGCTTGAATCCGCTCTTTTCGGCGGATTTGCCGAAACAAAGCATTTTCAAAATATACGTGAGTCCGTTGACCGAAGTTCCGCTCGACAGCCATAACCGTATCCCGACGACGGACACCCGCATTCTCCGGCGCATCATCCGCGATCACCAGTTCAGAAACTATTCGGCTTCGGAAACTATCCTGCGTTTCCCGTCAGTGCGGGAGGGGGAATCGCGGCATGTGTTCCCGTATCAGGAGGAAGCGGACGTGTTCTTTAATACGGCGCTGATCTATGAATTCGCGGCACTGAAGACGATCGTCGAGCCGGTACTTCAGAAAGTTCCGCAGGATTCATTCGCTTATGCGGAGGCGTTGCGGCTCCAGAAGTTTCTTTCCTATTTTTTGCCGATTCCGGTTGACGTGGTTCCGCGGCATTCAATACTGCGGGAGTTTTTGGGCGGAAGTTCGTTCAGGTATTAGTTAATTCTGGGTTCCGC
Organism: Bdellovibrionales bacterium RIFOXYD1_FULL_55_31; assembly: GCA_001770175.1. GTDB lineage: Bacteria > Bdellovibrionota > UBA1018 > UBA1018 > UBA1018 > XYD1-FULL-55-31. The sequence goes on from MEQK01000215.1 coordinate 27,000, forward strand.
GCAGCAGAATATCCATTTCGCTGATTTTGAGCTGTCTTTTCAGCTTCAGCTCGACGCGAATCTGATCGCCCTCGATATCAATGAGATGACCGGTCTGCTGATCGAGGAAGTGATGATGTTCGGAGAGCGTCTTGTCGTAGACGACGGAATCAGATTCGGGTAGGTTGAGTTCGCGAAGAAGGCCCGCATCAACGAGCACGTTCAAAGTGTTGTAAATCGTCGCGAGGCTTACTTTTGGGAAATTCTTATCAGCCCAGGATTTGATCTGATCCGCCGTCGGGTGGTCGGCGTCACAAAGAATGTATTTAAAAATCGCGATCCGCTGAGTCGTCGGGTTGACTCCCGCATCCTTGAGTCTTCTTTCGATTTCCTCCACGCTGATATTCTGAAACTTTGAATTCATAGAATTGGAATAATTCTAAACTGGACTGAAGTCAATATTGCCGGTTGGTGAGCACATGGGGGGTGCCGCTCTGCATAAAATGCGATTGACTCCTTACCTTTTCCACATCATGTTGCGTTCATGGTTGAAGAGAATGGCAATGCACCTCAAATACAGCTGATGACCGGTGCTGAACTCGAACAATATCAACTCCATCGCCGCTTTGATCGTATGGGGCGCCTCATTGGCGATGAAAAGATTCGGCGGCTCATGGATTCGTACGTGACGATCGTAGGAATGGGGGGAGTGGGGTCGTGGGCAGCGGAAGCCGTGGTGCGCGCCGGCGTGGGTCATGTCGCGGTTGTTGATTTTGACGAGATATGCGTCACCAACAGCAATCGTCAGCTCCACGCGATGGCCGGGCAGATCGGAAGAAAAAAGGCCGAAGTCATGGCGGAACGCCTCCGTCTCATTAATCCGCAGGCCGAAATCGTCTTGCATCCGGAGTTCTATAACGACAAAACCGCCGATTCACTGCTTGCCCGTAAACCTGACTTCCTGATTGATTCGATCGATAACATCACGGCCAAGTGTCATCTGATCGCTCGCTGCAAGCGGGATGGCATTCCCCTTGTCTGCGCGACCGGATCCGGGGGCCGGCTCGATCCCACCCGGGTTCAGGTAAAAGATCTTTCTGAAACGGAGATCGACCCGTTGGCCCGCTCGATTCGTCGCATTTTACGGCAGCAATACGGTTTCCCCGAGGTGGGCAGCTTTGGTGTTCCCGCCGTGTTCTCGGCCGAGCCCGTCATTCAGCCGAAAGAACTGACGTATGATGAAGGAAAGGGATTTCGCTGCGTTTGTCCGCACGGCAACAACGGTTTGCATAGTTGCGAGGACCGCAACCTGATCATGGGAAATGCGTGCTTCGTTACCGGGACTTTCGGTTTTGTCTGTGCATCGGTTGCGATCCAATGGCTTATTAAAATTGACTGAATAGGGGAGATCCTGGTTATTCGGCGACGGCGGCCCCGGGGCTATTTCTCTTCCGATTCACCTCGGTCTCAAGTTCGATAAATCTCTTTTCAAGATATTTATCGGGATCCAAGTCATCCGTCGTACGGGACCTTCGCCTGCTTTGAGGATTTGCAAGAGAGGTGATGTCGAGCTTGGGACAATTCGTCTTCAGGAAAACTGCGAGTTCCTCGTCCGTCTTATTGAATCTTGCGTTCCATTTATCCAGTTTTTTGAAAAGTTCGGTGTTCGCTACTTTGCACTTCGTGTCTCGCGAGTCAATAAAGGTGCAGGAGCCCGGAGTGAGATACCGAGCCTTGTCGCCGATCGCCGAACCGCAATCTAGGAGCAGGCCGTCTTCGAGCCGCGCAATCGTCGTTCCTCCGGCGTTCTGGAGTGTCGGCGCGGAGCGGGAAATCGTCGCGCCGCTCACCGAGAGGATCTTGCCCGTATTTTTCGAAATCGTGACATTGTGCCCTGATGGAGTCATTAAGAGGACATCACCGTTATCCAGGATCTCGAAGAAGGGATCATCCACCCGGGGGAAAAAGAAAAAGGCATGAATGGCGGAATGAGAATAGGCGTTTGCCCCGGTTTGACTGTTGGTAAAAGCGATTTGAAAGCTGCCGCGGTTTTGTTTCGAAAGCGTATAGGTGTACGTTTGGTTCGAAACGTAAATCATGCGACTCTTCCCGCCATACATCACAGAGAGGTTGCCGGGGGACTTGACTTTGCGTTCATCGCTATCCAGGTCCTCTGGTTTCGGAACGAATCTCAGAGAAGATTCCGCAGCAAAACTTGAACTGAATGGAATCAGAATCGTCGCGACGAGCAGGATGGCTGAAAACCGAATCATCACTCTTCTATTGTACGGTGACTCATGACGTCAAACCAGAGGTAAAGCGTGGCCGGACGAGAGGTTTGAGTGGTTAAATTCTTTATCAATTACAAGAGCTTACTCTGGCCAGACGGTTTCAGAGGCGGCCGACTCATTCCCCGCGGCATCGATAGCGGTTACGTGGTAGCTGTTCCAAATCGCGGGCTCATACTCCATGTCAAGATAGCTGGTCTTACTGGTGGTGACGAGCAGCTCGCCGTTTCGATAAAGACGGTAGGCCGTCACTCCGATATTGTCGGTCGACGGCTTCCAATTCAGATAGAAAAAGTAATCGACCGTATTGAACGAGAGCTTCAGGTGAGCAGGTGCGGTCGGAGGCTCCTGATCCACTGTGAATTGCGCCGCCAAGGCGGGCGCAGCAAAAGCGATCAACAAAGAACTCACTAGCAACAGACGACGCGAAACGAACATGAGAATCCCCCCAGGCCTGAATCATATAAAACGGGGGTTTCGATGTCACTTTTAAATTAGCCGCTCTTTCGCTCATTAATCACGTTCGGCACCTCGGGCGGCCTTGAGACAGTGCGTCACCCACGTCAGCATCAATTCGGCATCGAAACTGCTGACAGTGCTGTCATGGCTGAAATCAGAATCGGAATATCCGGTTGGACCTATCCGCCTTGGCGCGGAACGTTTTATCCGAAAGGCTTGCCTCAAAACCGGGAGCTTGCGTTTGCCAGCCGGCAGGTGAGTTCGATTGAAATCAATGGCTCGTTCTATTCGCTCCAACGTCCCTCGAGTTATCAGTCGTGGTACGCGGCGGCGCCTGACGATTTCGTTTTTTCAGTGAAGGCGAATCGCTACATCACTCATATCAGGAGGCTTTTGGAAATCGAACGGCCGCTCGCGAACTTTTTCGCGTCGGGTGTGCTCGCGCTTCGCGAGAAGCTCGGGCCGATCCTTTGGCAGTTCCCGCCGAGTTTTAAATTCGATCCGCAACGTTTCAAGAACTTTCTCGAGATCCTCCCGCGGTCGACTCACGAAGCCGCGCGATTGGCCAAACGCCATGATGCCTGGATGGCCGGTCGTACCTGGGTCGAAACGGATGAAGATCGTCCTGTTTCGCACACGATTGAGATTCGAAATCAGAGCTTCGAGACGAACGAGTTCGTAGCCATGATGAGAGCGCATGAAATCCCGATCGTATTCTCGGATAGCGGAGGGAAGTGGCCGTATATCGAGGAGGTGACGGGGGGCTTTGTTTACGTCCGGTTACATGGGTCAGAAGAACTTTACGCCAGTGGCTATGATGATGCGGCTCTTGACGATTGGGAGGACCGCGTCCGCGTATGGAAATCGGGCCGCACTCGCAAGAGCACATCGCTCGCGCAAGCAAAGGTTCCACGTAAGGCGCGTGACGTATTTGTCTACTTCGACAACGACGCAAAGATTCGTGCACCTTTTGATGCGATTTCGCTTCTCGAACGGTTGACTGACTTCAGGCCAGCGTATCCGATCAATGCTGAGTTTCGTTACTCGGACCGTTATAAAAGGGCCGCCTGATGTCACCAGCGGCCACGAGCGCGTGTCACGAAGGTCCGATCCGTGCACACCGGTTACGCGGAGGATTCATTTCATGGCTGATGAACTGAAAGGTTTTAAGGTCGCGGTGCTGGCGACCGATGGTGTCGAGGAAAGCGAGCTGAAGGAACCGGTTAAAGCTCTCAAGGAGGCTGGCGCTGATGTACGGATTGTCGCTCCCCAGACGGGACCTATCAGGGCTTTCCGTCATCACGACCCGGTGTCTAAAATCGAAGTCGACCAGGAACTCGAAATGGCCGGTCCGGACGAATTCGATGCGCTCCTGCTTCCTGGGGGCGCACTGAACGCTGACGCTCTCCGCGTGAACGAGAAGGCGAAAGAACTCGTTTCCAATATGGAACTTTCAGGAAAGCCGATTGCCTTTATATGTTACGCGGCCTGGCTTCTTGTTTCCGCCGGGCTTGTCAGAGGCCGCAGTTTAACCAGCTATTATACGATTCAGGACGACATCCGAAATGCCGGCGGCACCTGGCGCGACGAGCAGGTCGTGCGCGACGGCAATTGGATTTCCAGCCGGCAACCATCTGATATTCCTGCTTTCAACCGCGCGGTGCTTGAGCTGTTTTCGCGTGCTTTACTGCAAAAGGCGGCACCGGCAGCGTAGCACTCAGGCCGCCACTCGGGTTTTGCGGACGGTCATCTCAGGCAGTTTCTGGACGAGCGTGAGAACCGGCGAGAAAAGGTCGCCGTATTTCCCGATTCGGCGGATAACGTCCGGAGTTTCGAAGGTGAGCAGTTCCCGGGCCCTGCCCGGTGAGCGATGCGCGTGCTCTATTTCGGCCCAGGTGACGGGCGTCGAGACGGTCGGCCGATTGTTGGCGCGAAGTGAATAGACCGTAACGGTCGTTTTGAAGTCCACGTTCTGATGCCAGTCGATATAGACTTTTCCGGCCCGGTATTTTTTCGGCATTTTCGAGGTAATCAGGTCCGGGCGCGTGAGTTCGAGGTCTTCGGCCAGCTTTCGTGCGAATTCCCGGCCCGTTTCGAACGAAACCCCGGAGTTGAGCGGGAGATAGAGATGAAGGCCTTTTTGCCCGGAAGTTTTTGCCAGGGCTTCCAATCGCATTCGGGACAAGCTGGCCCGGGCGAGGATGGCGACTTCGAGGCACGCGTCAATCCCGACGCCGTCACCTGGGTCGAGATCGAGGACCAGCATGTTCGGACTGTTCATGTCGACGATGGTCGCGAGCGTCGTGTGAAGTTCGATGGAGGCGAGGTTCGCCGCCCAGATCAGGGTCGGAAGATCGTTAAGCAGGCAGTAATTCGTACCGCCGAACCACGCCGTCCTGACCCACTTCTCGCGATGGTGAGGGCATTGCTTTTCATAGAAGCGTTGTCCCAGGACCCCGTTAGGATATCGCTTGAGGGTGAACGGTCGGTCCTTGAGGTGGGGCAAAACGACGGGAGCGACTTGCTGATAGTAGCGGATGAGCTCACGTTTCGTGAAACCGGTTTCCGGGAAAAGTATTTTCGAAAGATTCGTGAGCTTGACGAGGCGGCCCTGGACCGAAACGTATTTGTCTCGTTGTTTCGAATAGCCTCTCAGGCGATTTCCTCCTCGGCTTCGATGTCGGTTCTCGTGACAAGATCAAAACACTGCTTCGAGTCGAGGCCGATGACGTCCACATTTCTGACCTGCTCGGTGGGGCTCAATATTTGAAGAATTTCGAGCAGCTTGTCTTCCAAGGATTCGCCGTGTTTCAGTGATGCGCGAGCCACCTCCGTCAGTCGGTCGTAAAAGGTGTCTTTCAACTCGACCTTCGGTCGGAAACATTCGTCGAGAATGCCTTTTTCGACGTCCAGGGATTCGAGAGCATCCCGGAGTTTGCCCTCAAGGCCATGTTGCCGGATTGCGGAATAGTTGATTTCAACTCCCGCAAGTTGGGTGTGTTCCTGTAGTTCAATGTCGAGGTCTCGTAGCGCGTCTTCCTTGTCCGGCGTCAAAGTCGTCCGGGAGGTGAGCACGAACTTGAATTTGGAATGGTTCGTCACATATTCAATGCTCGGCGGGCGTCTGTCGGTCGCCGCGTAGCGATGGCAGAAATCGCGAAGGCAGAATTCGTTGATCCGGTCTTTTGCCCATGCTTCCTTTGTTTCGACCTCCTTTTTTATGGTTCGCGTGGCCGCGAAGAGATTTGAAATTTTTTCTATGTCCTTCGGGAGTTCCTGGGGAGGCACTTCGCGTTTGCGCTGGCGCGTTGCCCGGGGCGCACGCGAGACTTTTCCGCTGAGGAGATCGCCTACTGCCGACCCACGTTCCTTTCCGCCCGGAATCGCGCGCAGGCGGCGCTCGTCTTCGGTCTTTCTGCTTGGTTTTGCCATAACCGTCTGGAGTACAAAAAACAGGCCTTTTAAGCTCTTGCGGCTTGCTCGGACGGTATGAGAGCTGCTAAAAACCAAACGTGTCATCTCTGAGGGAATACAAGCGTAAGCGCGATTTCAAGATCACGAAAGAGCCGAGGGGCACGCGAACGGCGCGAACCAGACCGGCGGCGGGAACCGGCATATTCGTCGTCCAGGAGCATCATGCGAGAAGGTTGCATTGGGATTTTCGACTGGAAGCTGAAGGCGTTCTCAAAAGTTGGGCGGTAACGAAGGAGCCAAGCCCGTCGGTGGGCGTCCGGCGGCTCGCGATCGAAACTGAAGATCATCCACTCGACTATGCGCAATTTGAAGGTGAGATCCCGAAGCACGAATACGGAGCCGGCCGGGTGGCCATATGGGACCACGGAAAGTACGAAGCCATCAAGCCGGTCGCCCGCTCGATGGAAGACGGCCTCGTTGAGGTGTTCCTGAAAGGAAGTAAACTCAAGGGCCGTTTTGTGCTCGTTCGGACGCGTGGAGAAGGCGCCAAGGCGCAATGGCTGTTCTTCAAAGCCAAACCGAAAATCGCAAGGCTCAAGATTCCCGAGGTCTAGCTAAAAGCGGTAGTCGATGCGCGGCTTTCGCGCCCGAATCATCCACCTGGCGTTTTCTTCCATCTGAAAGGCTCGTTCGAGGGGGGCCCTTTTGTCCTTGAGAACGATGCCTTCGATTTCGGGGAGATGGCTTCCCTTTTCAAACAGATCAGAGAAATCGGAGTCGAAAACGGGAGCCAGCCAGACGTTTCGCGCCACCTCGCGGGCGATCGCGAGCTCCCCGCCGCCGCCCGGATACGGCAGCGAGATCCACTTTTCGGGATGCCTCGTGATCTTCTCCAGAAGACGAAAACGGTCGTCGAAAGAGGTTCCGAGCAGAAGGCTATTGGCATGCACCAGGATATCCCAGATCACGATCCGGTTTTTCACGCGCGGCGTCTTGTAATGAAGGAGGCCGGCATCCAGTACGTGATAGGCATTCGGCGCGAGCTCAAGATTGCGGAGGCTCTCAATCATCGATTTGGGTGGGCGATAACGCGGTAATTTTGCCTTTTTCCTGCTATAAAATTCGATACGGCCGTCTGGAAAAAAATAAATCATCGTGCGCCAATCGTCGTATTTGAACTGCGCGACGTAGCGGCTGATGTCAGGGAGCGACTTGAGATCGCCCGGGTTCCAGGTCGTGGCAGGATGAGGCGGAAAAAAGAGCTGAAAACTCGTGAAGGGCACGGGCATTTTGTTCACGATAGCAGTGCAAAAACGCACCCAGCACGTGGGTTGCACAATCACGGGAATGAAAGACGAGAATCGCTCGAGAAAACCAGAGCCGCCGGCCGGAAAAAGGGAAAGAACCGAAGGTGACAGTCCTCCGCGTCGTGAGTTTCCCAAGGATGCGGAGAATCGCAGGGACAAAGAGCCTCCGAGGCAGCCGGTGCCCAGCGAATCCAGTGACACACCTTCTTCTGAGCAATCCGAGGCGGTGTGAAGGTCGTCGTGGTCGGTGCCGGCGTTGCCGGTCTCGCGGCGGCAAGGTTTCTCGCTTCGCGCGGAGTGAAAGCCGGGATCGTCGAAGCCCGAGGGCGCATCGGAGGGCGGATCTATACCTCAGATCGCGGCGTTGAACTCGGTGCCGAATTCATTCACGGTCGGCCTCCTGAAATTTGGAATATCGTATCTCGGGCGGGCTTGGAGACGGAGGAGGTGGACGGGGGACACTGGTTCGCGCACAACGGGCGATGCGGGCAGAGGGCGCAAAAGGCGGAAATAGAACCACAGAATGACTTTTGGAAAATTCTGGGGCAAGTCATGGCCCTGATGAATCCAAATCCAGAGAAGGACCGTTCTTTCGCGGAATTTCTTGACGCGCTCGGCACGGCCTCCGGAAGATCGGGGAATGATCAATCCGCGCTTGAACGAATAGCTCTGGCACGTAGCTTTGTGGAAGGCTTTCATGCGGCTGATACCGCTCACATCAGCGAGAAATCACTCGCGTTGGGAGAACGGAAATCCGAGGAATTGGAACGAGGCCGGGCTTTCAGGCTCAAGGAGGGCTATATGGCGCTCGTCAGGTGGTTGGCGAGCGGGATTCCGATCAGGCTCAATTCCGTCGTTCGTGAGATCACTTGGGACAAGCCGCATGTTTCCTTGAAGGCCGAAACGCCGGATGGGCGGCCACTTCCATCCGTCGAGGCAGACCGGGTGATCATCACGATTCCGATAGGAGTGCTCAAGAAACGGGGAGATCAGTCGTATTCAGTGACCTTTCGTCCGGAGCCGACGGTCCTTTCAGAGGCTCTCCGGTACCTCGAAAGTGGAAGCGTTCTGAAACTCTTGCTGAGGTTTCGCGAGGCACCTTGGGAAGTGCGGATTCCGAGGAGATTCGGATTTCTTCACCAACCTGAAGCGGAATTTCCGACGTGGTGGAATTCAATGGACGAGAGCCTTCTGGTCGCATGGTTGGGGGGACCGAAAGCCCAAGCGATGTCTCTGCTCTCCGAACAGGAACTTGCGAGCCGAGCCATCCGATCCTTCGGTCGCGTGCTGGGCCTGGCGGAAGAGCGGCTCGCGAGCATGCTGACCGGGGTTTCGTTTCACAATTGGGAGCAGGACCCGTTCGCCAGGGGCGCTTACAGCTATGTCAAAGTGGGGGGCGTGGAGGCGCTCAAAGAATTTTCACGTCCGGTTAATAATCAGCTGTTTTTCGCGGGAGAAGCCGGCGGAATCAGCGCGGAAACCGGAACGGTCGACGGCGCGATCGCGAGCGGTGAGCACGCGGCAAAGGCGGTTATCGACAGCTTCTGATACTTCACGGCTGACACTTCACGGTTTTTGCAAACAAACAAACGGGAGAAAAATGACATGAGAGCAGTGGTATTTCGAGACATTGGCGACATTCGTCTGGAGAACGTGCCCGAACCAAAACTGGAGCAAGCGACCGACGCGATCGTCCGGCTGACGGCGAGCGCGATTTGCGGAACGGATCTGCATTTGGTTCGAGGGACAGTTCCCGGGATGAATAATGGAACGATTCTCGGGCACGAAGGCGTGGGCGTGGTCGAGGAAGTCGGGAGCGAGGTCAGAAATTTCAAACCGGGGGACAGAGTCGTGATCCCGTCCACGATCGCTTGCGGCAATTGCTCGTATTGCCGGGCCGGATATTTTTCACAATGCGACCAGGCGAATCCGAATGGAAAGACGGCGGGAACGGCCTTCTACGGTGGACCGCGGAATTCGGGCCCGTTTAACGGCTTGCAGGCTGAGTTCGCGCGCATCCCGTTCGCGAACGTAGGGCTAGTGAAGCTCCCTGAAGAATTGTCGGACGACGAAGCGATTCTGCTCTCCGATATTCTGCCCACGGCATACTTCGGCGCGCTCCTCGCGGAAATCAAGCCGGGCGATACGGTGGCCATTTTTGGCTGCGGTCCGGTGGGTCAGCTGACCATCGCGTGCGCCCGCCATTTCCGGACCGGCCGCATCATCGCAGTCGACTCGATTCAGTCGCGGCTGGAACTCGCGCGAGCACAGGGAGCCGAGATCGTGAATTACGACGCAGAGAACCCCGTCGAAGCGATCATGAGGCTCACAGGAGGAATTGGCGTGGATCGTGCGATCGACGCGGTTGGTGTTGATGCGAACTGTCCGCACCATGGCCCGGCGGAGGCTGACGCAAAAGCGCTCGGACGTGAATTCAAGCGCGAGCTCTCGTATGTGGCGCCGAATGCTCGACCACGAGGTGACCATTGGCATCCCGGAGATGCGCCGACCCAGGCATTGCGTTGGTCCGTAGAATCTCTGGCGAAAGCGGGAACCCTCTCGATAATCGGCGTCTATCCGGAGACATTGATGGTCTTCCCCATCGGCAAAGCGATGAACAAGAATCTCACGCTGCAGATGGGAAATTGCAATCACCGCAAATACATCCCGGAGCTTATTGAATTGGTCGAAGCGGGAATGATTGATCCGTCAGCGGTGCTCACGAACCATGAGCCGTTCGACAAAGTACTGGAAGCTTACGCCGCGTTTGATACGCGGCAGCCGGGATGGGTCAAGGTGAAAATCGAACCTGAAGCCGGCCAGATCGCCGCCTGAGCGCGCGGCTATTATTATCTAACGCTACTATAAAAATTAGCTTGTAAGCGCGCCTTCTGTTTCGATACTTTTGGTGGCGAAAGAGAGGGAGCGTGAAAAAAGGTCTAATCTCATGGATGATGATGGCGTTTACGGCTTGTATTCTTGGCATGGTTGCCGTGCATTGGAGGCAGGCTCGTGACTCCAAGCAGAACCTGTCGCTCGCGGAATCCCAATCGAGGCGGCAGGCGATCGCGCAGAATCTCGTGGTTTCCCTGCAGAAATACCGTTCCCTGAGCGCCAGTTTCAGGAGGATGGGGAATCACGAGATCAATGCCGCGAAAGCGAATCTGAAAACGGAGCTTCTCGACGGGTTGAAAGCCCTGGAAGCAATGGAACCGAACGGGCCGAATGAAGACGATCGCGCGCTCGTGGACCAGGTGCGAAATCGCTTCGGGGAGTTACTCGTGCTCAGTGCGAAACTTGAGCCGGTGCTGTATTCGAAGGATGTTTTTCAAAAAGCCGAGGTCCTGGATATCCACAAGGACATGATCGCCTGCCTCGAACGGCTCATCGACAATGCCGCCGCCCGGGCCGGCGCGGTTCGCGAGGCGGCAATCTCGTCGGCTGACCGCTCGTCCCTGCTTTTGCTGGCCGGGGCTTTTGTGTCCATCGTTTTCGTGTTGCTGATGATGGGCAGTTTTTTCTGGTGGCACATCCGGCCCGTCCGGTTTCTGCGGGAGCGTGTTGCCGAGATTCGACGAGGCGCCGTGACGCCAAAAAGAACCGAATTGCCGCATCCTTATGGTGAATTCGAGTCGGTCATGAGGGATCTCGTCATTACGCTCGATGCGCATCGGCGGGACCGGCTCCAGTTCGTCACAGCGGTAACGACTGACCTCAGGCCGCCGTTGATCGCTCTGAGATCGGCAAGTGACCTGATCGCGTCCGCTGGTGACCGGATTGCCGAGGACCGCAACCTCAGATCACGGGCGATTGAAGCGGTAAGAAGGGCGCTGTATCGCCTTTCGGCGGTTCTGGAGGGTTTGAACGACGTGCTGGATGGGGAATCGGAGCACCTTAAACTCGAAGAGAAGATCGTGGATGTCGGTGAGCTCGTCAGACGAATGGCGCGGCTTGCCGGAGCGGCTGGTTCTCCCCACGAAATCCGGACGATCACGTCCACGGCTCCGGCCTGGGCATCCGTTGATCCCGAAAGACTGGAGCGCGTGCTGATCTATTTGGTTTCGAAACTGATCCTCATGCAACCGCAAGGCGGCAAGTTTCTGATCGAGCTTGTCACGCCTGAACCCGGAGTCGCGGGTGATCTCGAAATCGCGATCTATGACGGTGAGGCGACCGCGATAAAGGGGGCGCAGGCGAGCGGGCCGGAGCAGGATCTGTTGAGGCATTGGGCGACCCAAAACGGGTTCGGGATGTCGCTTGCCGAGCGGATCATGCGAGCACATGGCGGTAGTGTCACGGTATCCGGGGTGGCCGGAACTCGCGTCGTGTTCCGCGTGAGAATTCCGAAGGAACGGGTCGCGATCGGGCTTATCTCCATGAACTTGGCTTCGTACCAATCCTTCCAGCCTCAGACTGAACAGGCTCAGGAAAGCGCGGTCGTGCCGCGGCTGGATGCGCCGGATCTTCAGGAACCTGAAGTCAGGCCAGGATTAAGCAAATCGAAAAAGCGGGAACCCCGAAGTGAAGCTGCGCCGCGAGCGGATGTCGTGACCTGAATAATGGGCTTTACGGGCGGTGTTCTCGGCGGGTAAGGCAGGCTAGCATTTCACTTCGAACCCGGTCGGAAAGCGTTTCGATATCCGCTCCCGAAAGTCCACGCGTCGGTATGGGGTCAAGTACCTGAACCTTCACAAGGCCGCTTCGTGAAACTCGAGCCGCCGCGTCCCAGATATCCTGGATCGGCGCGATGACGATCGGTACGATCGGCAGTTGCCCGCTGATCGCCATGTGAAACGGACCTTTTTTGAAGGGGAGAAGGGTGCCGGGGGTTTTGTTCCGGGTGCCTTCTGGAAAGATCAGGATGGACGCACCTCTGTTCTTCGCGATCTCGACCGCCTTGGTCAGTCCCGATACGGCTTGATGGCGCTTTTTCCGATCGATGAAGATGTTTCCGGCGGCTGCGAAAAAAAGCCCGAAAAAAGGAACCCAGAGTATCTGCTTCTTCCCGATGGCCAGGGTCCGGTCGGTCACGAAGCTCGCGAAAAGCAGAACTTCGAGCGCGCTTTGATGATTTGCGAGGTAAACGCACGGCTGCGAGGCCGTGAGTCTCTGCTCGTTCGAAATCTCGATCTTCAGCCCGAGAATCCAGGAGAGAGGATACCAGAGGACCCGGCCGACCATCCGATTCAGATTGAGATTACCCCAAAAAGCCAAAAAGAGCGGGGTGCCGAGGATGAAGACGATGGAACTCCAGAGCACGATCACGAACAGCCGGACATAGAACGTCACGGTTAAGGCAGTTCGTTGAAATGGGGTAGAAGTCGTGCCGCCCGGGGCGGAACTTGGGAGGGATGGAGTTTCCATGTGTCCTAAGGAGATAGTCGAATCGTCCATTCGAAGCAAGCGTAGAGAGCAAACGGGCGGAACGCCTTTTGCTCTTCACTCATTTGTACCTAGCCGATCTTCAGGAGGTGACTGGAATGCCCAGAGGTGCAAGCCCGAAAAGGGAACGTGAATACGAAAAATTGAAAAGCCAGTTCGAGGAAACGGGTCGATACAAGGGGCGCGAGAAGGAAGTCGCTTCGCGTATCGTTAACAAGCAGCGCGCGCGTTTCGGCGAAACCAAGGCAGCCAAGACCAAGGCCAAAGGACGTTCGGGCGGCCCGAAAAAGGCCGCTTGATTGCCGGCCATTTAGCTCGTCCATTTAGTTCGTAAGAAAGCTCGCGAAAACGCCGGGATGATCGGAGACGGAGTCGAGGGAAGTCCAGTTGTTCCGGGGATAAAGGATGAAGGCTTTCGACAGGCGGAGCCAAGGCTCGGCAAAGAGGTGATCAATCCTTTCAGAAAAAGAGCAGGCACTGTCAATTCCCGATTCCGGCTGACATTTGCGCGAGACATTTGCCTTGTGGAGCGACTCGGCAAGCGTCCAGGAATGACGAACCGGAGCCGGTGAATCGAGTAATCTGCCTAGACGTTCCAGTGCGTGCGTCGCGCGCGCTTCGACTTCGGCGATCGGAAGAACAGGACGATTCACTTCCTCTTCGAACCCGTCGTTAGGCGGAGCATGGGGAGTCTCGCGCGCAAGGGCGACGAGCTGGGTGCGAAGCGCGGGGATCTGCTCGCGAAAAGGCGGGGAAAG
>MEQK01000215.1:40621-50462 GCA_001770175.1 Bdellovibrionales bacterium RIFOXYD1_FULL_55_31
TGCTCGCGAAAAGGCGGGGAAAGAAGGTTGTATTCGCCCGGGACAGAAACTTCCCAGGGCACAGTGCTGATTTCCCCTTTTTCGACGACCTGATTCGGGCGGTAGAGACCGGCGTTGAAATCTCCGCCGATGACCAGGCCCGCGTACTGTCCTTGAAACCGCGCATCTCGAAGGTATTCGGCGAGGCGTTCACGCAAGGCAACGGCCTGTTCAAAATGCTGAAGCCTTCGTCCGGCATGGACGTTTACGGCAACGAACCACCGGTCAGCTTTTCCAATCGTGATTGCCTGAACAATTGACTTCGAGTCGGGCGCGCCCGGGATGTCGAGTGTCCAGCGTTGCTCGTCGAGAATTCGCCAGGGCTTTCGGACGAGAATCGCGAGCCCCTCGACGACGATTCCATCCGGGTAGGGGTTCGAATCGAAGTCATGAACCACTTCAAACGTATTTGAAGTGGTTTTGCGCAGGATCCTTTTTGTCGCGAAGGTAGAGGGTTCGGTCCACCAGCCGAGGTTTCCACGGCAAACGGCCGAAAGTTCGTAGTCTTCGCTACGCGTCTTCAAGCGGCGAAGGAGCCGCACTGCCGCGTTCAGGTGAGCGGGATCTCCCGGCGGCTGCGCGAAAAATTCCGTACAGGTTTTCGGCATACCGGGACCGCTCGCCGCGACTTCCTGAAGAAGTATGAGGGACGGCTTCAATCTCATGAGATCTGCCGCCAGTCGATCGAGCCGACGGCGATGACCGGAGTCGAGTTCGTCGGGGCTGAAGAAAAAAAGATTCGAATCGGCAAGACGCTTTTGACCGGCGCGATTTTCCATCCATCGTTCGGGTGCTCCGGTCGGGTGATAGCCGTGAAGATTCAGGCTCATCACCCGGAGGTCGTCGTTGCGCAGGGCAGCTTCGTTAGTCGATCCCGCCGCGGCCGGGAACCCGACCATAAAATGCATCGTCGTCATGATGAAGATCGCCAGAGAGCGCATCGCGAAAACTCTAGCCCTCCGCTCGCACGAAATGCAAGTTCAAAGCGAGCGGAAATGCCGCGCCGCCCTGTCGGTGAAGGGCCGAAATCCTCGATCAGATCCCGAACTGATTAAAAAGCGCCTGGCGGACGCACTTCTTTCTGAGGCCGAGTTCCACATCGTAATACTGCTTGCGCCGGATCAGCTCATCGTTTGCCGGATCAGTGTAGAAGGCCTTGACCCGGTTGACGAAGTCGGCAGGGGGTTCGTCGAGTTCAGATACGCCGCTGACCATCATGTAAGGCTCTTTGATGTCATAGAATTTTGGCGGAGCGTCGGGGCTCGCTCTTTGGGCATCGATCAGCCCCTTGTACAAGGCTTGATATTGAAACCGGCCGGCGATGTTTTCGGACGCGAATTCTTCGTAATTCAGGAAGAGGTCGAGATCCCAATTTTTCATGACAAGTGGGAATCCTGAGCTTTTGAAATAATTCGCGCGCAGGCTTCTGCCGTTGTAGTCGGAAAACGGATGAATCGAAATCTGCATTTGATAGCGTAAAAGATCGGGAAAGGCTTTGGATTCTGAATGGGTAATCAGCTCTTTCAGGATGGCTTGAGTCAGTTTCTTGAATTCGGGATTTGCCTGATCCGCCAGTTGCCCGGAGGCATCAGCTTTTTGTAGCTGTTTCAGGAGATCAGCGCTCAGGAGTTGTTGAAATTTTTTATAGGTCCTTGCACTCGGGTATTCATGCTTTGCAAGATAAGTCTTCGTCGGAGCGCCTTGCGGCGGGTTGGGATCGTCGATCCATTCAACCGTGAGAAAGAGGTCTTTCTTGAGCGTTTCCAATTGGCTTTTGGTAACTCGATAATATTTTTTCCCGTTTACTTCGAAGTCGCCGCCCGCAACGATCGGAGCGTCGCGGTAAGTTCCGTTCGGGTTCCCGGAAAGGGCACGGTAGGAACCGAGAATTTCGGCATCGGGTTCGGTACCGCCAATTCGTTGTTTTGCTTTTCGCCAGCGGTCAAGAAGGGGTGTCATACCCGGTTGATCGTAGCGGGTCCAAGGCGCCGGATCTCCTCTTTCCATGGAATCGACGATGTCGTTCCAGTCAATGAATTCGAAACTCTCGTACAATTTGAGTGCGAATTCATTCGTAAGCTGGGCGTTGTTTGGGATAAAGCCCATCATGATGGGAGCAACGTCATGCTGAACGCTGGTCGGGAGGATCTCCTTGGGTTGAACTCCGCTTTTCATAGCGGATTCGAGGACACGGTCGAAAAGGTCGCCTGCGGGCACGACTTTGCCGTTTTTCGTGAGTGTTGCCATTGTCGTTTTGAATTCCTGAACAAATCGTGAATGGAGCAGTTGGCGAAGCTTCTTCGCTGTACTGCTCTGAAACTCGGGCACGTTGTTCTGAATATCGGTGTAAAGTTTGAGCTGTTCCGGTTGAGTCAAGGGTTTCCCGCTCAGGAACTTGCTCAATTCCGGGAAGTTCTTTTGAATGACGGGATGATCGACCAAAGGATATCTCTGATCGATGAGGAGCAGCTTTGAGAACGAGAGGTCCGGAGACGGGTTGCCGGACCGGAATGCATCTATAATTTCGGCGCTGCTCTTCGGAGCCCAGGCCTTCTCGAGCGGTGATTCTTCAAAAAAATTCAGCCAGGTAGAATCATATTGCAGCCCTGGAATCTTTTGTGCTCTCAATTCGCGTTGAAAGGCATCCCAATCATTGCCAAACATCCTATGTATCATTTGCGTGCTGGCATTCAAGATACGGGTGTCTTTTTTGATCTCAATGATCAAGAGCTTTTCACCGAATCCGGAGGAATCAAGAGCATCTTTGGATGCGTAAAAACCTCCGCCAGCAACCATGCCACCATGGTTCTTCATAAGGGCCGCGACTTCTTCGCCCGGAACGCGACCGGCCTGGGCCCATCTCTCGATGTCACGGGGATCCGCCCAATGGTAAAGACGGGTGCCGGCTTTGAGAACCTCGATATCTCCGATCGATATGCCATCAACGACGGCGCTTTGCGTACCGTCCGCGGCGGTCTCGATGATGAGCTTCGGTTGCCCATCCGAGCGGAGCGCCGGCGCAAGACCAAGGTGGAGAGCAATGAGGAGAGTTGCAATAAAACCGAGTTTTCTAAAGCAGTCTTTGCTGAGTGTCATATTCAGAGTCTTTTCGGAAATTTAGGGAAAAAATCTGAATTATTTCGGTGTGAGAAGGCGTTGCCGTGAAAGGCGCTCTCAAGATAAGGATCGCCAGAGAAATCCTCGATCAGATCCCGAACTGATTGAAAAGCGCCTGACGGACGCACTGCTTTTTGAGGCCGAGTTCCACATCGTAATACTGCTTGCGCCGGATCAGCTCATCGTTTGCCGGGTCGGCGTAAAAAGCTTTGACCCGGTTGACGAAATCGGCAGGGGGTTCGTCGAGTTCAGAAACCCCGCTGACCATCATGTAAGGCTCTTTGACGTCGTAGAATTTTGGCGGAGCGTCGGGGCTCGCCTTTTCGGCGTCGAACAACCCTTTAAACAAGGCCTGGTATTGGAGCCGACCGGCCGCGCTTTCGGATGCGAATTCTTCGTAATTCAGGAAGAGGTCAAGATCCCAATTTTTCATGACAAGGGGCTGGTTTGCGTCTTTGAAATATTTCGCGCGAAGACTTCTGCCGTTGTAGTCTGAAAACGGATGAATGGAGATCTGGAGCTGATAACGAAAGAGAGGCGATACATTTTCTTTTTCCGAGTAGAGGATCAGCTCTTTTAAGACGGCTTGAGTGAGGTTCTTGAATTCGATACTTGCTTCGTTGGCGAGCTGTCCGGAGGCATGAGCTTGTTTTAACTTTTTCAGGAGATCCGCGCTGAGGAGTTGTTCAAATTTCTTATAGGTCCTTGCACTCGGGTATTCATGCCTGGCGAGGTAAGTCTTTGTTGGGGCGCCTTGCGGCGGGTTGGGGTCGTCGACCCACTCCACCGAGAGAAAGAGGTCTTTTTTGAGCGTCTCCAATTGACTTTCGGTAATCCGGTAATATTTCTTTCCGTTCACTTCGAAGTCACCGCCTGCGATGATCGGAGCGTCGCGATAGGTACCGTTCGGATTTCCCGAAAGTGCGCGATAAGAACCCAGAACTTCGGAGTCCGGATCGGTTCCGCCGACCGGTTGTTTTGCTTTTCGCCAGCGGTCCAGAAGGGGTGCCATACCGGTTTGGTCGTAGCGGGTCCAAGGCGCTGGATCTCCTTTTTCCATGGAGTCGACAATGTCGTTCCAATCAATGAATTCGAAACTTTCATAGAAATTGCGCGCGAAATCGTTCGTGAGTTTCGGCTTGTACGGAAGAAATCCGGTCATGATGGGAGCGACTTCATGTTGAATGCCCGGGAGTATCTCCTTGGCTTGAACTCCGCTTTTCAAAGCGGATTCAAGAACAAATTCAAAATCGACCTCGGGGTTAATCCTGCCGTTTTTCGTGATTGTTACGAATGATCTTTTGTATTCTTGAACGAATCGTGAATGGAACAATTGGCGAAGCTTTTTCGTTATACTGCTGTGAACCTCGGGCATGGTCGAAAGATGAGCGTAAAGTTTGATCTGCTCCGGTTCAGTCAGGGGTTTACCGGCGAGAAACTTGCTCAGTTCCGGGAAAATCTCCTGAATCACGGGATGGTCGACTAAAGGATAGCTTTGGTCCAGTCGGAGGAGCTGCTGGAAGCTCGGGGGTCTAAAATCTGGGCTGTCGCGCTGGAATGCGTCGAGAATCTCGGTGCTATTTTTTGGTGTCCAGGCGTTCTCGAGCGGTGATTCTTTAAAGAAGTTCAGCCAGGTAGAGCTATATCGCATGCCTGATAGGTCGAGAACCCGCAATTCCCTCTGCACGGTGCCCCAATCATTGCCCAAGATTGCATTTAGATCGGCCGCGTTAGCATTCAGAATACGGGTGTCCTTTTTGACTTCGATGATCAAGAGCTTTTCGCCAAAATGCGAGGAATCAAGAGCATTCTTGGAAACGTAAAAACCTCCGCCAGCCATCATGTTGTCATGGTTCTTCATGAGGGCCGCGACTTCCTCGCCCGGAACGCGACCGGCCCGCGCCCATCTCTCGATGTCGCGAGGATGCGCCCAATGATAAAGACGGGTTCCGGCTTTGAGAATTTCGATAGTGCCGACCGTTTTGCCGTTTACGACCGCGGTTTGGGTCCCATCGGCGGCGGTCTGGATCGTGAGCGCTGGCTGCGCATCCGAGCGAAGAGCCGGCGCAAAGCCGAGGTGGAGAGCAATGAGGAGAGTTGTAATCAAACCGACTTTTCTGGAGCACTCTTTGCTGAGGGTCATATTCAGAATCTTTTCGGTAATTTAGGGGAAAATCTGAATTATTTCAGGGCGAGAAGACGACTGGGCTTCGAGAGTTACTGTCAGGAATCTGACGCTTAACGTGGCCCGGTGTAAATATAACAGTAGCCTCGCAGGTTTTCATCACCGAGTTCGAGAGAGGAGATCAGATAGCGGTGTCCGTCCCGGAGGACACCACGGGGAAGGAGAATGGCTGGGTAAGGCCCGGACTGCGCTTGAATTCTGGTCCCGAGGGCATCAGTAAAGCGGTATCCGATGCCGTTATAAATCAGTGAATCGTTGCACGCCACCTCGAACTCGGGATGGAAGGGGTGCTCCGAGCGATCCTCGACTTCATCTCCACGAAGGCTGACGAACTTCTCCAATTGCGCGGCAGCTTGGCATTTTTGATTTTCGCCCTCGTAGTTGCAGAGCAGGTTCAAGCAGACTGTTCGGTTCTGAATTGTTTCTGGAACTGGATTTTGGCTTGGACCTGGCACCGGAGACGGCGAAGGCGGCCTCGGTCCTGAAAGTGCCGGAGTAGCGATCATCAGGAGTGCGGCGTAAAGGGAGTGGGAAATCATCAGTTTTCTTGCTTTCTGGATCATTGGGTTACTCCTGATGCCGTCGGGGCAATTTGGCAAAGTTTTTCGATGCAAAGCGGTGGAAAGGCCAGAGCATCCATTCGTTTTTCTTGAAGGCAGGATTTTCTTTTAAGCTTTTCGCCGCAGACTCTTCGCGCCAGATCTCGTTTCATCAGGAGTTTAAGTTGGTGAGAAACCGCTTCAAATGCATTCGCGACGGCGAGTGGCGTGATGTAACTGCAATCGTCAATGACGACCGTGTCCAGATTTTCGGCCTCTACGGGGAGAAAGTCAGGACTGAGGTAAACGCAATCCGCATTTTCCGCGCAAATTTTCGAAGCCTCGGTCGCTTTTTCAAATTCCCGCGCGGCATCGATGCAGTCATTTGGAAATGGATCGGGGTAGTAGTGTCGCGAGAGCTGCCGCAACTGTTTAAAAACTTCGCGCCATGTCGCCATTCCAATCGGCATGCGTTCTTCAATTCCGTTTTGCACGATAAAGAGTTCCTCCGTGGGGGAGGAGTGGCTTTCGGGGGAATACGAATGCGAAGATGAATGAGCCCGAATCGCCGATATGAGCGCGCTATTCAGCAACTCAAATTCCGCGCGGGTTAAAAAATCCCTGAGCACCTGTCCTTCGGGAGCGGGACCAATCCGGAATTTTCCTGAGTTGAAAACCGTGAAACCGTAGTGCCCGGAACAAGTGGAAGGATCATTCGCTGTATCGCATCGGGCCGCGTACCGGACCTCCGTCCAGAGCGGGCGATCGGATGTCGCGGGCTCGCTTGACGGCGCGGGTGATGGCGAGGGTGACGGGCCGGTCTGGAACGTCGGAACAGAACTGTCCCGTTCGTGTGGCAAATCCAGAGGCTGCTGAATCCGCGCACAGGAAGTCATGATCAGAACAAATGCAGAAAAGAGAATCGTGATTCGACTCATATTTGTGGCCCGTCTTCATGTGTGATGCCGAGCAATGCTCAGCGCCGGCGGCAACTGTGCAACCGCTATGCCCGGATTCGCTTTTAACGGGCCTGTTGTTTGCAGTCCGAGAGGAACGACTTAATCGAACTTCATCAAAAGGAGCGAATTCATGCGAGTATTTGCGGTAATTTCAATTTTAGCGCTGACCATTCCGTCGCAGCTGATTCTAGCCGACGATGGTCATCAGCAGGGACCCGGGCAAGGACAGGGACAGCAGGGACCCGGGCAAGGACCCGGGCAAGGACAAGGACAGCAGGGACCCGGGCAAGGACAGGGACAGCAGGGACCCGGGCAAGGACAAGGACAGCAGGGACCCGGGCAAGGACAAGGACAGCAGGGACCCGGGCAAGGACAAGGACAGCAGGGACCCGGGCAGCAACCAGGTTGCCCGGATCGATGTGAGTTGCCGACACAGATGGCTTGCTTCAACCTCGTTTGCTATTACAACAACGCGGAGAATCCGGACGGATATAAGAATTGTAAAGTGGCCAGCAGGTTCAACAAGCTGGTCACAATCGACGGCGGAGAGGTTCAAGATGACTCGACGATTCCGGATAACCCTGAATTTGAAGTCTCATGCGAGGACAAGCTGATCTATAACAACAGTGCGCGCCGTTTCACGGATCTTTTGGGAACACGTATCCAAGGTGAAGCAGGACCGCATCCTTCGATCACGATTCCGAGGGGAGCTTTGCACTCCGGTGTTCACGGCACGAGCGGTGATCACATCGCGCCTTCCGTCTTCGAAATCGACACGGGCAGCCATGGTCTTTTGAGAACACGCGGTACCTGTTACATCTGGACGGGCGTTCCGCTGTTCTGAGATTCTCTTTCATACTCATTTCTCAGGCAGGCCTCGGGAACGGTGCTTTCCCGGGGCCGCCTTTTCATGTCGCACGTGCCAGCACAGCGGGACCGTCGATGCGCGCTAGTCTGCACCTTCTGTCCGTCTTGAAAAGACTGGGCGCGGCTATTAGATTTGATAGGCTTGAGCGAAGGAAGGCAGAGGATCTCATGAAAGCGATTCGAATCGAGAAGAACGGTGATGCCGGTGTTCTCAAGTTGCAGGAGGTTCCGAAACCTAGCTTCGGCCCGGGCGAGGCTCTGGTCAGAATCAAAGCCGCGGGACTCAATTTCATCGATATTTATCAACGAACCGGCCGCTATTCTGTTCCGCTTCCGTATACACCCGGCCTGGAAGGTTCCGGAATCGTTGAAGCGATCGGGAGCGACGTTCGTGAGGTCAAGCCGGGAGATCGCGTTGCTTATACGCTGCAGTTCGGTTCTTACGCTCAGTACAACGTGGTGAAAACCGCCGAGCTCATTCCTTTGCCGGACGAGCTTACTTTCGAAGAAGGCGCTGCGTTTCCTTTGCAGGGAATGACCGCTCATTATCTGCTCACCGAGTACGTCCGTATCCAAGCTGGCCAACCTGAAATGACTGTGCTCGTTCACGCGGCGGCGGGGGGAGTCGGGTTGCTGCTCGTGCAGTGGCTCGCGCATCTCGGGGTACGCGTGATCGGGACGGTTTCGACGGAGGAGAAGGCGCGCATTGCTTCAGGGGCAGGCGCCCGGGATGTGATTGTCTACACCCGGGAAGATTTTGTTGCGTCAGTCAGGAAGCTGACTGATGGAAAAGGCGTTGATCTGATTTACGATGGTGTCGGAAGGGCGACCTTTCCGGGTGATCTTGAGGCTGTCTCATTTTGCGGGCACATCGTCCTGTTCGGGTCGGCAAGCGGTCCGGCGGATCCCGTCGGGCCGAATCTTTTCCAGGCGAAATCCCTGAGCGTGCATGGCGGAACACTCTTCAATTATCTGAGAACGCGCGAGGAACTCCTGAACCGCGCTGGAGACGTGTTGAAGGGAATCCACGAAGGCTGGTTGAAACTTCGGATCGACCGGGTGCTTCCGCTTGCGGAGGCGGCCGAGGCGCATCGCATTCTGGAATCGAGGAAGTCAACGGGTAAACTCGTTCTGAACGTGACCTGAAGACGAATGCGCAAAATACCTACCAATAAATGTAGCGTTCCAGCAACCCGCGGTCGGCCTTGGACAAAAGGAGCGACTCGGGGAGAATGTAGAGATTCTTGTCGATATCGATCAACAGTTTATCGGCTTTGCCGATCCTGGGCCCTGAGTCGGGATTGTGCCGCATCATGAATTCGACGTCTCCCAAATCAGTCGAAGCCGAAAAGGTGAGAAAACGCGATACTTTTTGGATGGAATGAATGCGTTGAATCGTATGGAAAAGGTATCGCCGCGACAGGGAATCACGAAGGAGCTTCTGCTCCTTGCGCGACCATCCGTTGAGATCCCGGATAATGCCGATTTCCTGGGTCATGTTCGATTCGTTGACAAACCTCAGGCTGAGGTAGTGATCCTTGTGTTCAATTGGAAAACAGCGCAGCGCAAACACCCCGCGATAAAGCGAGCCTTTCACGATCGCCTGCAACTCCCTCTGCGGGGTTTGCAGGAGTTCGGTCGAGGAGCGTGAAAGCCATCTGATTCCGGAATCGTCAGGTGTTGTTTTAATGGCGCGCGCGGAAACCGGTTCTTCAGTCACCGCGTCCGCCGTTTCCGCCTTCTCGCCTTGCTGAATTTTGATCCAGGACGCGTAGCGCTGATTCAGGCGGAGGAGCTGATGATGAGAGCCTTCTTCGACGATTTCGCCGTTTTCGACCACAAAAATACGATCACAATCCCGAATGGTGCTGAGACGGTGCGCGATGATAATCGTGGTTCGTCCCGAGCTGACTTTTTCCAGCGCGAGCTGAATCGAGCGCTCCGCCTCGCTGTCGATATTACTCGTGGCTTCGTCCAAAATGAGAATTTGCGGGGAACAGAGGATCGCCCGGGCAATGCTGACACGCTGACGTTCGCCTCCCGAAAGCGATTCTCCTCTTTCGCCGACGGGTGAGTCATAGGCCAGCGTGTGTTGCATGATAAAGTCATGAGCGCTCGCCAACCGGCTTGCCGTC